>CAYQFH010000053.1:0-15770 GCA_964416755.1 uncultured Piscirickettsiaceae bacterium
TCGCTCTCAAGAGATCGTACACAGGAGCTGTTGGCAGAGACACAGGCACAGTCGGAGAAGCTGCAGGTGCGTGAAGAGGAGTTGCGGGAGAGCAATGTCTCACTGGAGCAGCAGGCGGAAGACCTGCGCCGATCAGAGGAGCGCCTGCGCAGCAGTCAGACCGAGCTGGAGGAGAAGAACGAGAAGTTGCAGGTGCAACAGGAGGAGCTGCGGGTCGCCAATGAGGATCTGGAGCGCAAGGCGGTTGACCTGAAACAGTCACGCGACCAGATTGAGGTCAAGAACCGGGAGCTGGAGTTTGCTCAGCAAGAGCTGGAATCGCGTGCCAGGGAGTTGGCAATTTCCAGTAAATACAAGTCGGAATTTCTTGCCAACATGTCGCATGAGTTACGTACTCCACTCAATAGCCTATTGATCCTCTCCCGTCTGTTGATGGATAACAAGGGGGGGAATCTTGATCCACAGCAGATCGAGTATGCGCAGACCATCCATGATTCCGGTAGCGATCTGCTCCATCTGATCAATGACATTCTCGACCTCTCCAAGATTGAATCGGGAAAGATGGAGCTGCATGTGGAGACGGTGCAGTTGAATGATTTTGTTGCCGGGATCAAGCGCAAGTTTCAACCCATTGCAGAGAGTAAGGGGATTCGCTTCGAGGTTGATGTGGAGGAGGCTCCCAGGCTTTGGCGCAGCGATGAGCAGAAGCTGGGGCAGGTGATCAAGAATCTGCTCTCCAATGCGCTGAAATTTACCACAGATGGTGCTGTGCAGTTACAGATCGGGCCGGCGCCAGCCGATCGCTCGTTGAAGTCCTCCGGACTGTTGCCGGAGCAGGCGATTGCCTTCTCCGTGATTGATAGTGGAATCGGGATTTCACCGGACAAGCTGAGCTCGATTTTTGAAGCCTTTCAACAGGCGGATGGCTCTACCAGCCGTAAATATGGAGGTACAGGGCTGGGGCTGTCAATCTCTCGTGAATTGACCCGGATGTTGGGGGGGGAGATACAGATTGAGAGTGAGGAGGGGAAGGGGAGCACCTTTACCCTCTATCTGCCGCGTGAGCTGGAGCTGAGTGCCCAGCAGGTGGAGGATATTGAGATCGTGGCAGAGAAGATGAGCCCAACGGAGCCTGTTCAGCAAAGGAAGGATGTTGTTGCTGAAGATGGAGCAGATTCTGTTGAGGTGCCAACTTCTCCAATAGCGGCTGTAGCCTTTGATGTGGCGGATGATCGCCATGAGATCGAGCAGGGCGAGCGCTCGATACTGGTGATTGAGGATGATCCCCGTTTCGCAGCGATTCTTGCTGATGTGGCGAGAGCAAGAGGTTTCAAGGTGTTGGTTGCCGGGGATGGAGAAAGTGGCCTCTATCTGGCGGACTACTACCAACCCAGTGGTATCGTGCTTGATATCGGTCTGCCCGGAATGGATGGATGGCAGGTGTTGGAACGGCTCAAGGATGGTGCCGAGACCCGGCACATCCCGGTCCACTTCATGTCGGGAAATGAGCAACCGGAGGGTGCGCTGAAGCAGGGGGCGGTCGGTTTCCTTACCAAGCCGGTCAGTATTGAGCAGATTGAGAATGCTTTCGGCAAGATCGAACATATCATTGACCGTCCGGTGAAGCGTCTGCTGTTGGTCGAGGATGATCCAAACCAACTGCGGAGTGTGCGGGCACTGGTTGATGATGGAGATGTAGAGACCGTTTCGGCAGAGAGTGGTGAAGAGGCGCTGGAGCTGCTTAGAGAGGGGCAGTTTGACTGTATTGTGTTGGATCTTGGATTGCCGGATATCAATGGATTCGATCTGCTGGAGCGGATTCGAAAACAGGAGGGGTTGGAGCACATTCCGGTAGTCATCCATACCGGACGTGACCTGGAGGTGAAAGAGCAGGCACTGCTGGATCGCTATGCGCAGAGCGTGATCATCAAGGATGCGCGCTCCCCGGAACGGTTGCTGGATGATACCACTCTGTTCCTGCACCGGGTTGAGGCCAACCTTTCGGAACAGCATCAGCGAACCATCCGCATGTTGCATGATCGCGAGTCACTGTTCGAGGGGCGCAAGGTGCTGCTGGTAGATGATGATATGCGTAATATCTTTGCCCTCTCGGCAGCACTGCAGGAGAAGGAGATGGAGGTGCTGGTTGCCAACAATGGATATGAGGCGCTTGAACAATTGGAGCAGCACCCCGATACTGCCATTGTCCTGATGGACATCATGATGCCGGAGATGGATGGTTATGAGGCGATGCGCAGAATCCGTCAACAGGAGCAGTTTGCAGGGCTTCCGGTCATTGCCTTGACTGCGAAAGCGATGACTGGGGATCGGACACAGTGTATTGAGGCGGGTGCCAATGACTATCTGGCCAAGCCGGTTGTGACCGAGAAATTGATTTCGATGATGCGTGTCTGGCTCTATCGTTGATCGGGTCGGCCATGGCGAAGCATGATCTGAGAGAGAGCGAAATCGAGCGGCTGGAGATTGAGATGCTGCTGGAGGCGCTCTATCGCCGATATGGATATGATTTCCGGGATTACTTTTATGACTCTGCCCGCCGCCGTATTTTGCGGCGTGTTGAGCGGGAAAATCTGGAATCGGTAGCCGCGCTACAGCATGCAGTACTACATGATGAGGTATTGGCGGATGCACTGTGCAAGGATCTTTCGATCAATGTGACCGAGATGTTTCGTGATGCCAGTTTCTATCAGGCGCTGAATGAGCAGGTGTTACCGCAGCTGGCAGATGGAACGCATCTGAAAATCTGGCATGCGGGGTGTGCCAGTGGTGAAGAGGTCTACTCCATGGCGATTCTGCTGATGGAGCAGGGGCTCTATCCATGCAGCCGTCTCTACGCGACCGATTTCAACAGTGCAATACTGGAACGGGCGATGGAGGGGGTGTTTCCGCTGGGGGAGATGAGCCGCTATATCGGCAATTATCAGGCGGCTGGTGGGCAAGGTGCCTTCTCCGACTATTATCATGCGCGTTATGAACATGCAGTGATGGATCGCTCGCTGAAGGAGAATATTGTCTTCGCAGAACATGATCTGGCAGTCCATGATGCCTTTGGTGAGATGGATCTGATTGTCTGCCGCAATGTGATGATCTATTTCAACCAGATGCTGAAAGACCGGGTCTTTGAGTTGTTTGCTAGTAGCCTCCATCCGGGGGGATTCCTCTGTCTGGGAACCCATGAGTCACTGCAGTCGAGTGTGCTCGCTCGCTGTTTTGAGCCATTCTCCCTTGAGAACAGAATCTACCAAAGGGTTGCCTGAACAGAATGGACCGCAAACGTGGAAAAGAGATCAAAATGGTGGTGGTGGGCACCTCGATGGGTGGCTTTCAGGCACTGAAGAAGATCTTCTCCCCACTGCCGGTTGACTTCCCGGTACCGGTGCTGGTGGTTAGACATCAGGCATCAGATACCGACCACTATGTGATTGAGGCATTGAATGGTGAATGTCAGCTCTATTTCAAATTTGCAGAAGAGGGGGAGCGCCCCATGGCCGGGACGGTTTATCTGGCACCGCCGGACACCCATATGATGATTCGCAGCTCCGGGCAGATCCACCTCTCAACTGGTCAACCGGTCAACCACTCACGCCCTTCGATTGATCCACTCTTTATCTCGGCTTCACAGCAGTATGGTGAATCGCTGCTGGCAGTAGTCCTCACCGGGGCCAATGCGGATGGGGTGGAGGGGTTGAAGTTGGTCAAGCAGAGGGGAGGACGGGTATTGGTACAAGACCCGGAGTCAGCCGAGGCCGATATGCTGCCGAGGGCAGCAATGGATGCGGTAGAGGTAGATGATCTGATCTGGCTGGATCAGATCGGAAGTTTTCTCTGGGGCATCAATCGCTGACGGGTCATTCGTTGCGAATCGGCACAACCGAGATGGAGTTCTTCGGAGATCCCTCGATGACACGGTCACTGTAGCTGAGATAGACCAGCACCTTGCGTTGAGGATCATAGAAGCGCACCACCTGTAACGATTTGAAGAGTACGGAGGTGCGTTTCTTGAATACCTCCTCGCCATCTTCACTGCCGTTGGCGATCGCTTCGGGCAGCTCAATATGTCCAGTCTGGCGACAGGCGATGGAGGCATCTGAGGTATCCTCTGCCAGCCCGATTGCCCCTTTGATCCCGCCCCGTTTGGCACGGCTCAGATAGCAGGTGGCGCCGGGAACGCGAGGGTCGTCGAAGGCCTCCACCACAATCTTGTCATTGGGGGAGGCGAGGCGAAATTTGGTACTCACTTCACCGATTCTGTCGGCATGGGCGGACGTGGTGACGATGCTCAGCAGCAGGAATGAAAATAGCTTATCCATTTCAGAACTCTCCTTTTTTGCGCTATGCTCTATGAATGGAAACTGTTTTACAAGGAGTGAACCATGGATGATCGACGATTCAAGACCTTTTCGCGGCTGTTGGCAGCAACAGCACTCTGTTATGGCAGTGTGGTATCGGCCTTTGGCTTCAATGTGGGGGATAGCTTCAACGAAGGATTCGACTTCGATGAGGGGAGTGATCTCGATATGGGGGGCTCGAAGATGAACTGGGAGAGTCCGGACAATGTCTGGGATACCGGTACCAGTACCCGCAAGGGTTTCTCCTGGGGCGGTGGCCCACGTTCTGGACCGGCCTGGGGGTTTCGTGATGCACCACCACAACAATGGGTCCCGGCTCCTCAGCAGATGCCCTATGGTGGGCAGCCAATGATGGTACCGACCCCGTATGGCTGGATGCCTGCTGCACCAGTGCAGCCACAGATTCACAGTCGCCCGCCGGCACCGGCAGCTCCCTCTGATAGAGGAGCAGCACAATGAAAAGATTGAATAGACTTATCGTGTTAGCGCTGGTGATCGGTACACCATGGGTTGTTCAGGCGGGCGATGGTCCGGAGAGTGTCACCTGGAACTGCATGGATGTCGGTGCAGCGGGACTGAAGTGGAATGGGGACACGGACACCTATCGAGACTCCAGCTTCTTTCAGCAGCAGCACCGAATTGTGCAGACCAGGGATCAGTTGAGCTTTCCGCAGTCAATCCCCTTCAAGGAGGGGACACGTTGTGGTTTTCGTCCCAATATTCCGGTTTTGACCTGTGATGATGGGGTTCGGATCTTCAATCTCAATGTACAGACCGGTTATGCCACCCACAGCAAGACCTATGGCTGGATGGATCCCTACAGCCGTCCACCGGCAATGTTTGTGGCTGCGGCTATCTGTAATCGGATATGAGTAACCGTATCTGAGCTATCTGAGGTGAGTCATTATCCGAGTTAAGAGAACTGTTCAGTTCGATAACGTTCCACCTGAACGCTGTCGGACCAGTAGCCAGCAGGAAGCCCTGCCTTCTGTTTCAGGTGGTTGAGAAAATTGGCAGGATTGGGCAGTTGCTCCCAAACCGAGGGGAGGAAGGTGCCTCGTCGTGCCCCTTCAGAGAGGATCAGCCCATCCATTCCGGGTAGCAATTGGCGAAGCAGATCGGCCTCGGACTCAAACTCCATTGATTCAGGACTGGTCAGGATGGAGAGCTTGAGCGAGATGGAAGGGTACTCTTGGACTGAAAGCGGAGGAAAACGGGGGTCACGAAATGCGGCGGCCACAGCATTTTCGGTCAGATCTCTACCCAGAGGACGATAGGCCTCAATGGAGCCGATACAGCCACGCAGCTGCCGATTGATCTCCAGCGTCACAAAACTGGCTCCGGGATGCTGTAGATAATCCGGGAGTTGTGACAGCTCAGGGGCTGCAGCCAGAGAGAGCTGATGTGCAATGGCGTCCTGTGCCAGGGTCAGCATCTGTTGTCGTTGTGCTTCACTATGACTCATAGTGCTCCATCCTACGGTTCGGCAAACAGATAGGCGCCATAGCCCACCACCCGCTGCTTGTCACCTGCAGTATCTCCAGAGTTGCGCAGATCGAGCGTCTCCTCTCGCAGATGGCGTCGTTTTGCAATCTGCAGCAGGCCGTTGATCGGGATGCGCCCGCAGGCGCTGTCGTGATTGAGCGCCTCACTGTTGAGCTGTTCAATGGCGAGACTACTGGTCTGATCCAGCTTTTGTGCCGTGGCATAGGGGTGGTAGTGGCTCAGGTCTGAGCTGATCAAAATCAATCGCTCCGGACCACCCCAGAGCTGCTCCAGCACCTCGGAGACCTCATCAGTGGTTGCCTGACCGACAACCAGCGGCAGTAGAGTGAACTCATCCAGTACCTCCTGTAGAAAGGGGAGTTGTACCTCAAGGCAGTGCTCCTGATGATGTGCTTCATCCAGCAGATAGACTTGTGGTAGATCGATGATCTGTTGCAACAGTGCGGTATCAATCGCAATTTCGCCAAGTGGTGTGGAGAAGGCATGGCTGGTTGGTGCAGCAAGTCCGTGAAAAGCGACCCGGTGTGCGGGGCCAAGCAGTATCACCTCTTTGATTTGGTTACTGAGAGGCAGTAGTGACCGGTAGGCAGAGCCTGCAACGGGGCCGGAGTAGATGTATCCGGCATGGGGAACAATCAATGCCTTCGGGATTCCTTCAGAGGGCTTTCCTTCTGCAAGATGGTGTTGCACCATCTGTTGCAGTTGGACAGGCTGATCTGGATAGAAGCTGCCGGCAACGGCAGGTGTGCGTACCACTGGCTGATCCTTGTGCTCTCAACTATAGTTAGAGTGAGTATAGCACTGGATTCAGATCATGCAGCCTTTATCCAACCACCCGACAAGCTATTGGCACACCCTGCCGGACGGCAAGGTGCAGTGTGATCTCTGTCCACGTGAGTGTCAGTTGAAAGAGGGACAGCGCGGCCTCTGCTTTGTGCGCAAGGTGGAGGCGGGGGCGGTAGTGCTGACCAGCTATGGCCGCTCCAGTGGCTTTGTTATTGATCCGATCGAAAAGAAGCCGCTTAACCATTTTCTGCCGGGCAGCCCGATCCTCTCGTTTGGTACCGCTGGCTGTAACCTTACCTGCAAGTTCTGTCAAAACTGGGATCTGAGCAAGGCACGGCAGATGGATCGGATGCAGGATCGAGCAACGCCGGAGATGATTGCACGTGCTGCCAGAGAGACCGGCTGCCGCAGTGTTGCCTATACTTACAATGATCCAGTGATCTTTCTGGAGTATGCAGTCGATGTGGCGCGTGCCTGCCGTGCCGAGGGGATACGCTCGGTAGCTGTGACGGCGGGCTATATTCAGGGACAGGCACGGGAGGACTTTTTCTCTGAGATGGATGGAGCCAATATCGATCTCAAGGGGTTCTCTGAGGATTTCTACCACAAGCTCTGCAGTGGACATCTGCAACCGGTGCTGGATACCCTGATCTACCTTAAACGACAGACAGCAGTCTGGTTTGAGTTGACCACGCTGCTGATCCCCGGACAGAACGATTCAGAGGCGGAGCTGGACGCAATGACATGCTGGATTATCGATGAGCTGGGGCCGGATGTGCCGCTCCACTTCAGTGCCTTCCATCCCGATTACAAAATGTCCGATCTTCCACCAACATCGATTACAACACTGCAGCGGGCGCGTGAGATTGCCCTGCGCAATGGCTTACACTATGTCTATACCGGTAATGTACATGACAAAGAGGGAGGCAGTACCTGGTGCCACCACTGTGGTACACGGCTGATCGGACGCGACTGGTATCAGCTCTCGGAGTGGAATCTTTCCGGTCAGGGAGTGTGCAACAATTGTGGTACCCGCTGTGTCGGGGTGTTTGATGGCCCAGCCGGAGGGTGGGGAGCGAAGCGCCTGCCGGTCAATATGAGCAATTTTCGATAGGAGTGAATTCATGCATGACCGCATTGTGCAGTTGATTGATCAAATCATCGAGCTGGAGCAGGATCTGGAACGGGAGCTGGATCAGAAACAGAGCGAGTTTCGTTATCATCTGGAGAAGCGCAAGGCGATCTTCGAACAGGAGATGCTGCAGTCTCAGCGCAGACTAAAGCTGGGATTACTGCAGTTTATCGGTGGGGCACGGCTGCGCAATTTGCTATCGATGCCGGTGATCTACGGATTGGCACTGCCGCTGCTGCTGGTCGATCTGGCGGTGATCTTCTATCAATGGTTCTGTTTCTCACTCTGGGGGATTGAACGGGTCAGGCGCAGCGACTACTGGATGATGGATCGGGGACAGCTCGCCTACCTCAATCTGATCGAGAAGGTGAACTGCCTCTATTGCAGCTATGCCAACGGGCTTGCTGCCTACATCCGTGAGGTGGCCAGCCGCACCGAGCAGTACTGGTGTCCGATCAAACATGCCCACCGTATTCGTCAACCGCACCCACGCTATTGGCGTTATAGTGACTTTGGTGATGCAGAATCCTATCGCAACCAACTGGCCCAATTCAGGGAGGAGTTAAAGCCATGAAATCGATCAACCCCTATAGTGGAGAAACTGTGGAGGAGATCCCCTTCTGGGGTGAAGAGGTGCTGGAGGCTGCACTGTCACAGGCCGAGACGGCAGCCAGCGGCTGGCGTCAGACTCCACTGCAGCAGCGCTGTACATTGGTGCGAGAGATCGCTGTAGTACTGCGTCGTCGCAAGCGGGAGCTGGCAGAGCTGATCACCCGTGAGATGGGCAAGTTGATCGCAGAGTCCGAGGCAGAGGTGGAGAAGTGCGCCTGGGTCTGTGAATACTACGCCGACGAAGGACCGGGGTTTCTGCAGGATGAGGTAATCAAGTCAGATGCAGGCAGGAGCTTTGTCAGCTACCAGCCGCTGGGTACGGTGCTGGCAGTGATGCCGTGGAATTTTCCACTGTGGCAGGTGTTCCGCTTTGCAGCTCCAGCACTGGTGGCGGGCAATGGTGCACTGTTGAAGCATGCCTCCAATGTGCCGGGTGCAGCCAGAGTGATTGAAGAGGTGGTTGAAGAGGCCGGGATTCCCCGGGGGGTGTTCCGTAGTCTGATGATCTCTGCCGAACAGGTAGAGGGTGTCATTGAGGATAAGCGCGTCCATGCGGTGACTCTGACTGGCAGTGATGCAGCGGGTCGCAAGGTGGCGGCAGCAGCAGGTGGAAATCTGAAAACTAGTGTGCTGGAGTTGGGTGGTTCCGATGCCTTTATTATTCTGGAAGATGCCGATCTATCGAAGGCGGTTGAGGTGGGGGTGCTATCGCGCTTCCTCAATGGAGGGCAGAGCTGTATCGCGGCAAAACGGTTTATTGTGGTGGAAGAGATCGCAGAGCAATTCATGACACAGTTCAAGCGGACGGTGGAGGCGCTGCAGTTGGGTGATCCGATGGTGGCAGAGACCACGTTGGCGCCAATGGCACGTGCGGATCTGCGGGATGAGCTGCAGCAGCAGGTTGAGGCCAGTCTTGCTGCAGGTGCGGTAGCGGTGACCGGCTGTGCCCCGGTTGTCGATACCACTACCGCCTATCAGCCCTCCATTCTGGATCGAGTCGGGCCGGAGATGCCCGCCTACCATCAGGAGCTGTTTGGCCCGGTGGCGGTGGTAATTCGTGCCAGGGATGAGGCCGATGCAGTCCGCATCGCCAACGACAACCCGTTTGGATTGGGGGGTAGTGTATGGACTGTCGATCTGCAACGGGGTGAGCGTGTCGCTCGTGCCGTGGAGACTGGTGCAATGTTCGTCAATGGACTGGTGAAGAGTGACCCTCGTCTGCCGTTTGGTGGAATCAAACAGTCCGGTTACGGGCGCGAGTTATCCAAATTGGGCATGCATGAGTTCCTCAATGCAAAGACGATCTGGATAGCCTGAAGGCTACAAGCTAAACGGTCGTGTCTTGAGGTGTTTCAGCTACTTCTGTCTCATCATGGATGTAGACCGGGCTGACCACAGCCACACCATCGATCGCTTCGATCTCGGCGATGGTCTCGGTCATTCCCTTGGAGTTACGGTCTTCCAGTGTGATGACCAGTTTACCAACGGGATCCTCCACATGGATCTCCAGTTTATTGATCTTCAGCAGTGCGCTTTTGACCTGTTCCATCTTGGTTGGTTCCAGTCGGATGGCTACGCCTGAAATCTGAATGGGTGCCTCTTCGCTCATTTTTTCTTCCTCCTTGATCATGGATTGCTTTCATAAAAAAAGCCGTCCGGGATTATACAGCCCGGACGGCTTCATTATCGTCGTGATTAACGGCGTGCGGTAGTCTTGAAGGTGTTGTCCACCAGAGGTTCTACCTTGTGCAGTGGGGCATGGCACTGGTTACAGAAGTAACGCAGCCCTGATACCTTTTGCGACTTTCTGCCGTTGTGGAACAGGAAGTGGCTGTCACTGATCTTGGTGGCCTCCTCTTCCTTGTAGTTGGCCTCACTGTGGCACTCCATGCAACGATTCTCCTTGATTGTAATGGCATAGTCTTTATGCGGCATCATCGGAGGAGCCTCCTTCCAGCTACGCTCGAAAGGATCAACATCCTTGTAGATACGTCGCTTGTTGGGAATCTGTGCATCATTGTTGATACTCAGATCACCACGGAGTGAGGCCACATAGTGGTCTGCCAGTGCTACATTGGTACTGCCGAGCAGTGTTGCCAGCAGGGCACCCATCAGGAAAAGTACGCTTTTACTCTTTTTCATTGTCATGCCCTCCTTAAGCCTTAACGATCTTGACTGCAGTTTTCTTGAAGTCCGTCTCTTTCGAGAGCGGGTCGGTTGCGTCAAGGATCAGCTTGTTGACCAGACGACGGGCATCGAACCACGGTATGAAGATCAGACCTTCCGGTACCTTGTTGCGGCCTCGGGTAGAGACGCGTCCGGTGATCTCGCCACGACGTGAACTGACTGTGGCAACGGCGCCATCATGAAGACCGAGCTTCTGTGCATCCTTCGGATGCATGGAGATATCGGCATCGGGCACCGCCTTGTAGAGTTCAGGTACACGCTGAGTCATTGAGGCAGAGTGCCAGTGCTCCAGTACACGACCGGTGGTCATCCAGAATGGATAATCATCGTCTGGTGACTCATGGGGTGGCTCATACGGTGCACAGAAGATCACTGCCTTGCCATCAGGTTTGCCGTAGAAGTAGACCTCGCCCGTCTTGGCATCCGGTTTGGACATCTTCACATGAGGGTCATAGCCTTCACGGTAGCGCCACAAGGTCTCCTTGCCATTGAGTACTGGCCAGCGCAGTCCACGTACCTTGTGGTACTTGCTGTACTCGCCCAGCTCATGTCCCTTCTTCGGTCCGTGCAGACCAAAGAGGCGATACTCCTCGTAGAGCCCCTTCTGTGCATAGAAACCGAAGTGGAATGACTCTTCATTGTCATGTCCCGCTTCCAGATCACCCATGCCGTATTTGTTGACCTGTCCATTGGCATAGAGGACATCAAACAGGGTCTTGCCGGCATACTCCGGGTTGGCCTTGACGTGCTCTTCACCCCACGCCTCTTCTACAGTGAAGCGTTTGGAGAACTCCATCAGCTGCCACAGATCCGACTTGGCTCCTTCCAGAGCGGGTACCTGCTGACGCCATGCCTGAGAGCGACGCTCTGCGTTGCCATACATGCCCTCTTTCTCGACCCACATTGCAGTAGGCAGGATCAAGTCGGATGCTATTGCAGTAACGGTTGGATAGGGATCCGAGGTGACCACAAAGTTCTTGGGATTACGGTAGCCGGGGTAGGCCTCATCATTGAGGTTTGGACCCGCCTGCATATTGTTGTTACACATGACCCAGTAGGCGTTGAGCTTGCCGTCCTTGAGCATGCGGTTCTGCAATACTGCATGGTATCCGGGTTTGCCGGGGATGGTGCCCTTGGGAATGTTCCAAGTCTTCTCGGTGAAGTCACGGTGCTTCTCATTCATCACCACCAGATCAGCTGGCAGGCGGTGGGCGAAGGTGCCGACCTCTCGTGCCGTACCGCAGGCAGAAGGCTGACCGGTCAGAGAGAATGGGCTGTTGCCAGGCTCGGAGATCTTGCCGGTGAGCAGATGCAGGTTGTACATCAGGTGATTCATCCAGACACCACGGGTGTGCTGGTTGGTACCCATGGTCCAGAGCGACATCACCTTCTTGTCGGGATCGGCATAGATCTTGGCCAGTTTGACCAGATTCTCCTCGGGTACACCGGACATCTTCGATGCCTTCTCCAGCGTGTATTCGGAGACAAACTCCTTGTACGCCTCGAAGGTCATTGGCTTGGAGCCGATCTGCGCCTTGCGTGGAGAGCTGTTCTTGGCATTCTTCTCGCGTGGATCAGTTGGGCGCAGGCCGTAACCGATATCGGTGTTCACCATACGGATATTGGTGTGGTTCTTCACAAACTCTTCATTCACTGCACCGTTCTGGATGATGTAGTTGGCGATGTAGTTGCCGATCACCAGATCCGTCTGTGGCTCGAAGATCAGTACATTGTCTGCGAGGTCACAGCTACGGTGTACATAGGTGGAGAGGACATGAACCGAGGAGTTGTCCTTGGTGAGGCGGGTGTCGGTGAGACGTGACCAGAGGATTGGGTGCATCTCTGCCATGTTGGAGCCCCAGAGAACAAAGTTCTCACCATGCTCGAAGTCGTCATAACAGCCCATTGGCTCATCCGAACCGAAGGTACGCATAAAGGCACCTACCGCAGAGGCCATACAGTGGCGTGCGTTGGGGTCGATGTTGTTGGAACGGAAACCGGCCTTGTAGAGCTTGGATGCGGCATAGCCTTCCAGTACGGTCCACTGACCGGAGCCGAACATACCTACGGTAGATTTGCCGTCGCCACGTTTGTGGTCATTGGCCATCGCCTCTTTCCACTTCTCGGCCATCAGGTCGAGTGCTTCATCCCAGCTGACTGGCTCGAAGCTGCCGTTCTTGTCATATTTGCCATCGGTCATGCGCAGCAGAGGGGTGTCGAGACGATCCTTGCCGTACATGATCTTGGAGAGGAAGTAACCCTTGATGCAGTTGAGACCACGGTTGACCGGGGCATCGGGATCACCCTGTGTGGCGACCACGCGACCATCGCGGGTGCCGACCAGAATACTACAGCCGGTACCGCAGAAGCGGCACGGCGCCTTGTCCCAGCGGATACCGTCCCGGTCATAGCCATCTTTGGCAAGTGTAGTGACCGGTATGCCGCCGATACCGACTGCTGCTGCGGTCGCAGCGACCGCATTGGACTTGATAAAGTCCCTTCTAGAGATTCCCATAGAGTTATTACTCCTCTTTTGTGTTCGTTGATTGCATTGCACTGGGGGTGCAATTCAGAGGAGTGGAAGGCGGTTGTAATATGGCCTCCTCTCCTCACTTCTCCCATTCGAATAACCGACCCCAAAAGTCGGTTATTCACACATAAAAAATATGTGAAAAGGTTTATCGCATGAAAGTTGTTGGTGCGTCAATGGTGATATAGAAAAAAGTTGACGTGGATCAACGAGGGTGGTACTCGCTATAGTTATTCTTGCTCAATCATCCGGGTCATAAGGGAGTTGGTGAGCAATACCTTTGTGGCAGTCGATACAGGTGTCCCCCTCCTCCATCGCATCCGGGTGGGTCTCCTGTGAGTTTTCACTCTGCCAGTCGAAGCGCATGGCGCTGTAGTCGTGACAGTTGCGGCACTCGCGTGAATCACTCTGTTCCATGGAGTGCCAGACCCGCTGGGCCAGTTGCAGCCGTTTGGCTTCGAACTTTTTCGGGGTATCGATGGAGCCGGTCATCCAGTAGTAGAGTTCACGTGTGGCGTGAATTTTTCGTTGCAGTTTCAGTGTCCAGTCCTTGGGGACATGGCAGTCGGAACAGATGACTCGTACACCGGTACGGTTCTGGTAGTGGGCACTTTGCTTGTACTCCTCATATACGGTCTGCTCCATCTCGTGGCAGGAGATGCAGAACTCCAGGGTGTTGGTATATTCCATGAAGGTGTTGAAGGCACCCCAGAATAGGATGCCACCCACCCCGCCGCTGATCAGAACCAGCAGCAGCTTGCGGGGAGAGGGGTTGTGGCAGAGGCGGGCGAGTGCGCCCTGATTGCGCTCTTCATGGTCAGTTTTCAAGGGAGAAAGCTATTTTTTCGGAGCGAGTGTCTGGATGTAGGTGATCATCTCCCAGATCTGCTGCTTCTTGAACACCAGCTTGTAGCTGGGCATTGCACTGCGTCCGTTGCGGGTCTTCCAGAAAAGGTCACCGGGCGTATGGTGTTTAGCAGCAAAGGCCAGATCAGCGGGTTTGCCACGAATTACACTGAGTACGGCGGGATTGCCTCGCCCATCCAGTCCATGGCACTGCACGCAGAACTGTTCATACAATTTCTTGCCAGCAGCAATGTTTCCCGGGCTGCTGGAGAGTGGATTGGGACGAGCTGCCGCACCGGGGGGGGAGTTCCACGCTTTGGTGTGGTCATGCCCCTCATGTGCAGAGAGCGGCGTGGTGGAAAGTAGTGTGGTCAGTAGCAGGGTAATGGACTTGAACATGAGAGCCTCCGGTCTGTTCATTGAAATCCCCTCCAGTTTGGATGGGTACTGCAGTGGCTGTCAAGTACTATAAAGAGTAAAGATGAACGGAGTTCCTGAATAGTGATCTGATGTTGCTGTTCAGATTGCGCCGAAATGGTAGATTTCAGGTGTGAGGTGAGCTGTAACAAAAAATCCCCTTGCTCATCCCTGAACAAGAGGACTCCAGTGTGTGGACGCACTGTCCTCCCTGCGATTCGGTGCAGCTCCATCTGCACGACTCCTTCCCCCCTGTGATCACCCTTTTCTCTGAAAGGGTTGATGCGTAATTGTAAAATCAATTTATCAGGGAGGGGTACTAAGTATTATTTCTTATAGGGCTATTCGCTGTTGTCCATACGGCCAATGGCACAGCTGACGAAAGAGACCGCCTTTGCCTTGACGTTATCCAGCCCCTCGGCACTGCCACGCTTTGGATAGCCGATACCGCGCAGTGTCTCCTCGACGGCCTCCATGTCCAGTGTGTCGGCACCCAGCGTAATTCGACCCTGCTCAATATCGATCTCTATATGATCAGGGGAAAACGTCTCCGTCAGCCTCTTTTTGATGGTGTTGGCACAACCGCCACACTTGATATTTTCAACTTCAATCGTCTGTTCCATGAGGGCTCCAGTAGAATAGTGAGTATGGACTGGATTCTACTCTATTTGTTGATCGGTGGCCTTGCCGGTCTGCTGGCGGGGCTACTGGGGGTAGGGGGTGGATTGGTGATCGTCCCTTTTCTGGCGTGGGTGTATGTGCAGCAGGGGATGGCGTCGGAGTGGGTGATGCACCTTGCTATCGGCACCTCGCTGGTGACCATTGTCGTCACCTCCATCGCATCGGTGCGTGCCCATCATCAGCGAGAGGCGGTGCGCTGGGATCTCTTCCGGCTATTGGTGCCGGGCATTGTGTTGGGCAGTTGGAGTGGGGCGATACTGGCAAGAGTGGTGGATACACTGTTTCTGCAGTACCTGTTTGCCACCTTTGAGCTGCTGGTGGCGATTCAGATGGGGCTCGTGTTGCAGCCCAGAGCAGAGCACAAAATGCCGGACTGGAGAGGGGGCTCTGTTGTGGGGTGTGTGATTGGTACAGTATCGTCGATGGTTGGGATTGGCGGGGGCACTATGACGGTGCCGTGGCTGGTCTGGAATCGCATTGCAGTCCATCAGGCGGTGGGTACCTCGGCTGCGGTCGGACTGCCAATTGCCGTTGCCGGAGGCTTGGGGTTTGTCTGGTCGGGCTGGAATGCTGAAGGGCTGCCCGGCTGGAGTAGTGGTTTTCTCTACTGGCCCGCCTTTGGCGGTATTGTATTGATGAGCGTGTTGACTGCACCACTGGGGGCAAGATTGGCGCACGCGTTGCCGGCCAAACGGTTGAAGCG
>CAYQFH010000053.1:15870-17825 GCA_964416755.1 uncultured Piscirickettsiaceae bacterium
CTGCACCACTGGGGGCAAGATTGGCGCACGCGTTGCCGGCCAAACGGTTGAAGCGGATATTTGCCCTGTTTCTGCTGCTGTTGTCGCTGAAGATGTTTTGGGGGTTGGGCTAGCCACCAGTCATGTTCATGAAGCGAACAACTTGCTTGTCTTCATTGAATTCATGGCGTTCCGGCTTGAGCGCCAGAGCTGCATGGATGGCATCAATTAGCTCCCCGTCAGTCGCGCCGCCACGCAGCAGCGGACGCAACTCGAATTTCTCCTCTTGTCCCAGGCACATATATAAAGTGCCATCGGTAGAGAGGCGTACCCGGTTGCAGGTCTCGCAGAAGTGTTGAGAGATCGGGGTAATGAAGCCGAAGTGGAGGTCGGTGCCCTGTACCTTGAAGTAGCGGGCCGGACCGCCACCCGGCATTACGCTGGGGATCAGGTCAAAGCGCTGTTCCAGCTGCTGGCGAATCACATCCAGATCGAGATAGTGGGAGTCCTTGGCACGACAACCGGTATCACCGACCGGCATGGTCTCGATAAAGCGCAGGGTAAAGCCGTGTTCGATGCAGAACTCCACCATATCGCCCAGTTCGTCGTCATTGACCCCCTTCATCGCCACCGCATTAATCTTGATCGGGGCAAAACCGGCCTCCTTGGCGGCCATCAAGCCGTCAATTACCTTGCTAAGCTTGCCGCCACCAGTGATCTCGCTGAATTTCTCCGGGTTGAGGCTGTCCAGGCTCACATTGATACGGCTGACACCAGCATCTTTCAGTGGTCGGGCAAATTTCTTCATGCTGACGCAGTTGGTGCTGAGGGAGAGATCCTCAATGCCGTCGAGTTGAGAGAGGCGGCCAGTCAGCTCGGTGATCCCTTTGCGCACCAGTGGCTCGCCACCGGTCAACCGTACCCGGCTGACGCCCAACTGACCAAACAGTCCAACTACCCGCTCGATCTCATCGAAGGTGAGCCAGCTGTCGGGGGCCTCATAATCATCAAATCCCTGTGGCATACAGTAGACACAGCGCAGATCACAACGATCTGTCACCGACAGACGCAGGTAATCAATTTTTCTACCGAATGGATCACGCAATTCAGGTTTCATTCAATCCCCCAAGATAGTTCTTGTGCCAGCGTAGAACGATAGGCTCGAGAATGCAACTGCTTCATCGGTTTACTGCAGATGTTGTTGACGTGTATCAAATTGGGCATGTTCTAAAAAACAATGAATTATTACTCTTTCATCTTCCCCTACACATGCAAGTGTGTTGTGAGAAAATGGTGGAATGACTGATTCAAAAGCCGCTGTCAATAGCCAGACCATCGCTTATCTTATCGAGGATCGACTCTACCTCAGCATCACCGATCGCTGTACGTTGGTGTGCGAATTCTGTCCCAAGACTCAGGGGACGATGCAGGTGCATGATTATGATCTTACGATCGACCGCCGCCCTGAATTTGAGAAGATTGTGACAGCAATTGGTGACCCCTCAGCCTATGAGGAGATTGTTTTCTGCGGTTTTGGTGAGCCGACATTACGCCTGAAACTGCTGCTACAGGTGGCAAAGTGGATCAAGGAGCAGGGCGGGAAGACCCGAATCAATACCGATGGGCTCGCCAATCTGGTGCATAAGCGCAATGTGGTGCCAGAGATGGTGGGGTTGATTGATTCGTTGTCGGTTTCGATGAATGGACAGAGTGAAGAGGTCTATAATCGACACTGCCAGCCGCAACTGCAAGGGTCGTTTGAGGCGATGCTGGAGTTTTTGCGGATGGCTGGAGAGCAGATTCCACAGGTGACAGCGACTGCGATTGATGGCTTGGAGGGGGTGGATGTTGGAGGGTGTGCGCAACTTGCCGCAGAGTGTGGGGTTGCCTTCAAGGCGCGCAAGTTGGATGTGGTGGGTTAGAGCTTTCCGATTACAGTGTTGAGCAGGCTGACGATATATCCGAGTGTTGCGCCA
>CAYQFH010000054.1:0-2354 GCA_964416755.1 uncultured Piscirickettsiaceae bacterium
CAGGATATGGTGATGGCGCGTCGGCTGGTAGAGAATGGAGAGAATCCGGAGCAGAAGCGGATCGAGATCCACAAGCTCAACAGTATGGTCGCTTTTGCCGAGGCACTCACCTGCCGACGGCGGGTACTGCTGCACTACTTCGGTGAGGAGCTGGCGGAGGATTGCGGCAATTGTGATCTCTGCTCTGAACCGCCGGAGCGATATGATGCGACCGAGGATGCGCAGAAGGCGCTCTCCTGTGTCTATCGGGTAGGACAGCGCTTTGGCATGCGCCATGTGATCGAGGTGTTGCGCGGCATGGATAACGAACGTATCCGTAATCTGCGCCACAACCAGCTCAGCACCTATGGCATCGGAAAAGAGCGAAGTGATGCCGAGTGGTCGAGTCTAATCCGACAGCTGATCCATCGGGGCTATCTGACGCAGGATATCGCCAACTACTCGGTACTGCAGTTGACCGATCAGGCGCGTCCACTACTGAAGGGGGAGACCAGTCTGGAACTGGCGAAGCCGCGTCTGAAAGAGAGTGGAAAGCGGCAGCGCAAGCGTAGTGTGGAGGTCGCTGCTGAGGGGCGTGATGAGATGCTGTTTGAGCGGCTGCGCGAACTGCGCAGGGAGTTGGCGAGTCAGGAGGGTGTTGCCCCCTTTATGGTCTTTGGGGATGCAGCATTGACTCAGATGGCGATTCACCAGCCGCGTAATCGCGTCGATTTTCTGGAGATCAACGGGGTGGGAGAGAAGAAGCTGGAGAAGTATAGTGTGCCGTTTCTTCAGGAGATCAGCGATTACCTTGGAGAGGGAGCTGAAGCTTCTAAAGCCATTTAGGTCTCTTCCTGGACTCCTGCTGTTTCAGCTATCGTCTTCCACATGGCTGCTCCAGTTGCAGTGGCAACCCCCTCTCTCTGCCTCCTAGAAGTAGCGGCGTGCGATGGTGTTGACGACCGGGATCTCCCAGACAGATCCCATCAGTGAACTGATGATGCCTGCAATACAGCCGGCCAGATAGATGCCCATCAGTACCACGAAGAGAAATTTTCCGGATCCCGGCAAGAAGAGCGAACCGATTGCCGCTACAGAGATTACCCACAGTGCCAGACCCTGACGGGCATGGAAGTAGATAAATTTGTCGTTGCGGTAGAAGAACAGCGGGATAAAGACTGCAAATGCGAGATAGCTCAGTGCCGCCCGCAAACGGGGCGTCCACTGGCTATCGACTACAATGACTTCAGCAGCCATCGTTTACTCCTCGCTCTCGGTGTTGTCAGCTTCTGTTGCGATGCCCTCATCACTGGTTGCAGCAGCCTCCTGCTCGCTCTTGCGGTGACGGTAGTAGCCATAGGCAGCAGAGGCTCCGAGTAGACCGATTGCAGCGGTACCCCATGCACCCAGCCCCAGTCCGAGGCCCAGACTCCAGCCCTTGCCGTTCCAGATGGTTGCAGCGGCAGTTTTGCCAGTTGCAGTAGTTGTTGAGGCAGACACAGTGGGGGCTGCTGTAGTTGCGGCAGCTTGTAGTGCTTTGGCACCTCCAGGAGCAGCCTTGGCTACGCCCGCTTTTGCCGCCATTGCACCATTGCGCAGCCCTTCCACTTCAACGCCGGGAGGGAGTGTACCCATGGCTGGTGCAGTTTTTGCGGCACCCGCCTTGGCGGCCATGCCGCCATTACGCAGCCCCTCAATCTCGACTCCGCGTGGCGCAGCAGTGGCTGCTACAGGAGCGGCTTTCATGGTGCCAGCCTTGGCGGTACCTGCGGCCCCCGCCTTTGCCACAGGGGCGATCTTGGCCGGAGTTGCCTTTGCAGCACCTGCTTTGGCTGCTGGCATCGCCTGGATGGTTGCGCCATCCTTGATCACTGCACCGCTCTTGACTACAGCACCCTTGGTGATGATTGCATCTTGCCCAATGACGGCACCCTTGCCGATGACAGCGCCTTGCTGGATAGTTGCATCTGCTCCGATCACTACGCCTTTGCCGATTTTGGCCTTGGCCATCACCTCGGCACCATTACCAATGACCACATCCTTGCCAATAGTAGCGGAGGTTGCGAGGTCTACTCCTGTTCCCAATGTGGCCCCTTTTACTGCAGCAGCTTTCATGGTGCCAGCTTTGATAGCACCGGTTTTGGCGGCCCCGATTTTTGCAGCACCAGCTTTGGTTGCTGCTGTTTTTCCTGCCATTGTCTGTTGCATCACACGATCCCTTTTCTATTAAGTTAATGTTGTTTTTCTATGTAATTACACTCGTACTTTATCGGTCAATTTCGCTCTCTTGTTAAAAATCCGTATAGCCTGTTTGGAAAAAGAAAAAGAAAAAGAAAAAGAAAAAGAAAAAGAAAAAGAAAAAGAAAAAGAAAAAG
>CAYQFH010000054.1:2454-16786 GCA_964416755.1 uncultured Piscirickettsiaceae bacterium
AAAAAGAAAAAGAAAAAGAAAAAGAAAAAGAAAAAGAAAAAGAAAAAGAAAAAGACTTTTTAGTCTCTATATCGTATTCAGTGATTTCTCATTTTTCAAGCTTTTTCCAGCTATTCTAAGTATTAAACGTATATTTATCCTGTAGTTGAGAACGGTTCTCGGTTGTGTGGCCTGATAACCCCTGTTTTATATAATAGTAATATTGTTATTGCGTGAATTACTGCAGTCCCCTACATAAACCTACATCGGGCCTGTATTTAAATTAAAGAGTGATATTCTCATCTGATTTGAAGTGCCATTGAGAGCTGATATCCTCGCCCCCTGATATTCTTGATCGATGGGAGCGTATATCCGGTTTTTGAGATCTTTTTCCGCAACCGCACAATACGTACCTCAAGTGCAGATTTTGAGGAGGCGTTCTCCTTCAGGTTGAGTGTTCTGAAAAGATCCCCCAGTCCGAGCAGGTGTTCCGGTGCGCTGTTCCACTGAGTCAGCATGGTTGTTTCGCTGTGTGAGAGTGAAACAACATTTTGTGGTCCCTGAAGTGTCATTGACCTGGTATTGAGCGTAAAAGTCTCTCTGCTCTGAGCCAGCTGAAGTGCCTCTTTCAGTCTGCGGGAGAGTGTCTTGATTGCGGCAATCAGCTCTGGTGGAGAGATCGGTTTTGTAAGGTAGATGTCTGCCCCATGTTCGTAGCCAGCGGCTCGATCTTCCGTAGAGTCCAAAGCGGTGAGTATGATGATTCTGGATGCCGGATGGCTTTCACGAAAGCGCCGGGAGAAGGAGAGCCCGTCTGTTCCGGGTAGTTTGATGTCGGTAATCAACAGGTCAATGGTTGTTGGTTTGTGACTGTTCAGCCCTTCAACGCTCGCAAAATCGCTGACCTGATGCCCCTCTCTGCGCAGAATCTTGCAGATGAGCTTGCGTTCAGGATCAAGATCCTCGATGACCGCAATATTGAGTGCTATTTCAGACATGGCTGTCATCATAGCAAGCGTGTTATTCGGAAACCTACAAAACCCTACAGTCTGTTATGGGAGGCTAGATGATGCGTAGTGGGAGAGAGAGTTGATACCCTTTGCTGCGGATGCTCTTGATTGCAGGCTGTTTGTAACCGGCTTCCTGAATCTTCTTGCGCAGGCGGACGATCCGGACTTCCAGGGCTGATTTGGACTGCGAGGTATCAATCTGTAGCAGCTCCAGGAGTTGCCAGTACTCCAGCATATAGCCGGGCGCGCGCGCCAGACTGGCCAGTATCAGTGTTTCGTCTCGGGTGACGGAGACAGAGCCACCCTCACCATTGAGGCTGAGCTGATCAGAATGGAGTGTCAGTTTCTCGCTGGTGCCCTGGTTTGCGCCACATTCGCTGCGCCGACGTGCAAAGCTATTGACGGCAGCACTCAGTTCGGCTGAATCGATTGGCTTGGTGAGGTAGATATCAGCGCCATGTTCATAGCCTGAAACCTTGTCTTCTATCTGATCCATGGCTGTTACCATCATGACTCCTGCTCCAGGCTGTGCATTTCGGAAGCGACGGGCAAGAGAGAGTCCGTTCTCACCGGGTAGATTGAGATCGGTGATGAGCAGATCAATCAGTTGCGATCCCCCTTCATCATTGATGGATTCGGCATCTTCGAGAGCGGTAACACGGTGCCCATCACTGCGCAGTACTGTAGTGATGAGGTTGAGGAGTGGTTCGTCATCTTCCACTACAGTGATATTGAGAGAAGGGGAGGGCTGCATGGTGTTTATGGTAAATGATGTACCGTATTCTATGCAAAGACTTGCCGGGCATTGAAGACCGGACCATCGACGCAGACTCGCTTCATGGCGGTTCCCTCCTCGGTCTCAACCTGGACGACGCAACCGGCGCAGCCACCGATCCCGCAGGCCATGAACTCCTCCAGCGAGACCTGACAGGGGAGGTCATACTCTCTGGCAAGGCTGGCAACCGCCTCCAGCATCGGATGTGGGCCACAACTGAAGATCTCGACCTGATTACGGGTCTTTTCATCCAGTGCATCAAGCCAGTGGCGAGCCAGATCGGTTACATACCCCTGGTGGGTGCCTGCATAGCCTTGCAAGCTGGCAAGGCGGGAGGGGATGCCCCAATCCTCCAGTAGTGGCATGGAGGCGATTACACCATCTGGCATCCCGGGGAGGATCATCTGCGATGGGGTTGCAGGGAAGGGAAATGGTACTTCGGAGCCAAGTATGGCAAATGGTGTGTAGCTTTTATCATCCTTGATCGATTGTGCAATAAAGACCATCGGTGGCATGCCGACACCACCACCGATCAGCAGCGGACGGCTATGCTCTGGATGGAGTACAAATGGTTTGCCAATGGGGCCGATCAAGCTCAGTGGCTCTCCCTCCTCTTTTTCACTCAATACGGCGGTGCCGCTGCCCAGTTTCTTGTAGAGCAGATCAATGGTCTGCTGCTGTGGATCTGCACGCATGATGGAGATGGGGCGGCGCAAGGTAAATTGCGGGCCACATTCGACATGGACAAAACTGCCGGGAAGGGCCTTGGCTGCAATCTCTGGAGCCTTGAGCTTGAGGGTGTGCTGATCTCCCTCAAGATGGAGGTGCTCCAGGATGATGGTCTCCTCTTTGAAGAGTGTATTGCGGTTAGGGTGCTTCATAGGTGATCTGTCCATTGAATAGGGTATGGGTTACTCGGCCTTGCATCTCCCAGTTGAGGAATGGGCTGTTTTTTCCGTTGCTCTGCAAAGTAGTGGGGGTGACGGTCCACCATGCTTCCGGGTCAAACAGGGTGATATTGGCCAGGGTTCCGACAGAGAGGGTACCGGCATCAACCCGGAGAATTTCGGCAGGGCGGTGAGTCACTAACGCCAGTGCATCGGAGAGTGAGAGGTTGCCGGTTTGGGCCAGTCGCAGTGTCAACGGGAGCAGCGTTTCAATACTGCTGATGCCCGGTGCGGTCTCTTCAAAGGGGGCTGCCTTGGCATCCTCGTCATGTGGTTGATGATCCGAGCAGATTGCCTGAATGGCCCCGTTGTGGACTCCTGAGATCAATCCGTCACGATCACGCTCGCTACGCAGTGGTGGATGAACATGGCATAGGCTGTTGAAATTGCCGATGTCCATCTCGGTCAGATAGAGGTGGTGAGCGGCCACATCTGCAGTGATATTGAGCCCATCCTCACGTGCATGGTCAACCATCTTCAGCGCACTACGGCTGCTCAGACCGCAAAAATGGGCACGTACTCCAGTCTGGCGGATCAGCACCAGATCACGGGCAACACCGGCGCACTCTGCTGCATCAGGAATCCCGGGTAGCCCGAGGCGGGTGCTGATGCTCCCCTCGTGCGCACAGCCGTTGTTGCGGAGCCAGGGGTCTTCCGGGTGGAGGAAGAGGGTAAGGTCGTGGGTGGCGGCATACTCCATCGCGCGACGCATCACCAACGAATTGCTGATTGGTTGTTGTGCATTGGAGACCACACTGCAGCCACTGCGTTTCAGTGATCCCATGTTGCTCAGTTGCTCTCCTTCGAGTGCTTTGGTCAGTGCGCCGATGGGGAGTACTTCCGCGTGTCCGGCCACCTCGGCCTTGTGGCGAATCAGTTCAACGACTGCAGAGCTGTCGATCGGGGGCATGGTGTCCGGTGGAACAGCCAGTGTAGTGACCCCCCCTGCTGCTGCGGCACGAGTCTCACTGCGGATGGTTCCCTTGTGTTTCTCACCCGGTTCGCGCAATCGCGCGCGCAGGTCGACCAGTCCGGGGCAGACTACCTTGCCGCTGGCATCAATGGTCTGATCCGGGGTGAAATCCGGACGGGACAGCTGGATAAAGCCATCGGCGATCTGCAGATCCCCGGTGTGGTCAATCTGGTTGGCAGGGTCGATGATGCGACCATTCTGAATCAGAATCTTCATCAGGGGTTACTCCTGTCCGCTCTGTTGCATGGCCATTGAGAGCACTGCCATGCGCACCGCAATGCCGTTGGTTACCTGCTGCAGGATGACAGAGTTTTCACTGTCTGCTACGGCACTGTCGATCTCCACACCACGGTTCATCGGTCCGGGATGCATGACGATGGCATCTTCGGCAGCCCGTTTCAGCCGTTGTTCAGTAAGTCCGTAGTAGTGGAAGTACTCTCCCTTGCTGGGGAGCAAGGCACCACTCATGCGTTCGTTCTGAAGACGGAGCATGATGATCACATCGACGCCATCCAGCCCCGCCTCCATGTTGGTGGTGAAGTGGACACCGAGGTCCCCTACATGGGCGGGACTCAGCGTATTGGGGCCGATGACCCGTACCTCCGGACAGCCCAACATGTTGAGTGCATGGATCTGTGAACGGGCGACGCGAGAGTGCATCACATCACCAACGATGGCGACTCGAAGGCGGGTGAAGTCCTCTTTCTGCTTGCGAATGGTGAACATGTCGAGCATCGCCTGGGTCGGATGGGCATGACGCCCGTCACCGGCGTTGATTACGCTGACCGATTCAGGCACATTCTGGGCAATGAAGTGGGCGGCGCCACTGGCGCTGTGGCGTACCACAAACAGGTCGATTTGCATTGCAATCAGGTTCTGCAGGGTGTCGAGTAGTGTCTCTCCTTTGGTGGTGGCAGAGGTGTTGATGTTGATGTTGAGCACATCGGCAGAGAGTCGCTTCTCAGCTAGGTCGAAGGTGGTACGGGTACGCGTGCTGGGCTCAAAGAAGAGGTTGGCGATAGTCTTACCGCGCAGCAGCGGTACCTTCTTCGCCTGGCGATTGCCCACGCTGATGAAATTCTCGGCGGTATCGAGTATTTCAGTTAGCAGTGTGCGGTTGAGCCCTTCGATGGAGAGAAAATGGCGTAGCCGTCCGTTGCTGTCGAGCTGGATGCTTTTTCCCATCAACCTATCCCTCCTGAAGCTGCAGTTTGAGCGGCTCTGGCCCAAGCAGTTTGATCTGCTGTCCTGCCCCCAGTTCGATACGGGTGCCGGTTACATCGGCCCGAATCGGCAGTTCACGTTCGTCACGGTCAACCAGTACAGCAAGTGTTACGCTGGCTGGGCGGCCGAAGTCAAAAATCTCGTTGAGTGCAGCACGGATGGTGCGGCCTGAGTAGAGGACATCGTCGATCAGAATGATCTCGGCTTCATCGACTTCGAAGGGGAGGTTGGAGGGGGAGACCTGTGGATGGAGGCCGATCTGGGTGAAGTCGTCGCGATAGAAGGAGATATTGAGTTCACCCAGCGGATTGGGGTTGTTGATCAGCTGGTGCAGCCGTTCAGCAATCCAGGTACCACCGGTGTGGATGCCGATAATCTTGGTTTCGACCAGTGAGTCTCCAAACTGTTCGCGTAGCTGATCAGCCATCTGTTCAATCAGTGTATCGACGGAGAGGTTCTCTACGGTACTGTTATCCATGTTCACTCCCATTTAGCCAGCTCTGTAAGATCCGGGTTGCTGCAATGGCATCAACATCGCGCTCTTCAACCGGACGGCGGTTTCCTCGGTTAGCGCGAATTATAGACTCCGCTTCGATCGAGGTCAGCCTCTCATCGACCTCATAGACCGTTAAATTGTAGCGTCCGCGCAGTTGGTTACAGAATTTTCGGGAGAGCCTCGACATCTCCTGTTCACGGCCATCTTGTTGTAAAGGAATGCCGACTACTGCGGCTTCGATGCCCCATTCGTTCAGCAGAGACTCGATCTTCTGCCAGTCGGACTGTTTGTTCTTGCGTTGGATGGTGGTAAGGGGACGGGCTGATCGGGTCAGCTCCTGCCCAATGGCAACACCGATGCGGTGTGTGCCGAGATCAAACCCCAATAGAGTACGGTCTGAACTGGACAATTACTCAGGCATGCCCCGCTTGGGTAGTTAATGTATTGATGTCGATGCCGAGTTGGTCAGCGGATTTTTGCCACAGTGTAGCGTCGTCGGTATCAAATACCAGCTCTGGTGTGGCCTCCACGCTGAGCCAGCTATTCTCGGCAAACTCACGCTCCAGCTGCCCTTCGCCCCAGCCGGCATAACCGAGGGTAAGGATCAGTTTTTCCGGACCATTGCCATTGGCGATGGCAAAGAGGATATCGCGAGAGGCGGTGATACCGATCTCAGAGGTCAATTCCAGAGTGGATTCCCACTCTCCGACTGGGGAGTGGATCACGAACCCTCGTTCCGGTTGAACTGGGCCGCCGGTATGGAGCACCAGATTGGGGTCGAGCGGTACGGTTACCGCGATATCCATATGGTCAAACAGCTCCTGTATGGGAAGAGCAGTGGGGCGATTGAGTACAAAGCCCATTGCGCCCTCCTCATTGTGTTCACAGATGAGAGAGACGGTATGGTCGAAATTGGCATCCTTCAGTGAAGGCATAGCGATCAACAGATGGTTGCCAAGGTAGTGCTCTTTGGGTTCGATCTTGCGACTCATGGTTTTATCTTAGCATGTAACTACTCCCTCCGTTGTGCGTGACGAGTGGTTGCATGTTCAATTACTCATATCCTTTTTCCTATGCCATCTCGGCACGAGAAAGTAGTTACTTTGACACTACCGGTTCCACTTTAGGAGGTTCTTGCAGGAAAGTGATGCGTTGCTCCATCGGTGCAGTCATATGGTAGTCTCCGGCCTCATCGATAATCAGTAGCTGCTCAATTCCCATCTGTTCGGCAATAGTGGTGCGTTGTGCTGGAGCAGCAATCAATAATGCGGTGGCGGCGGCGTCCGCCACAGTAGCGCTGGTGTGAATGACAGTGACAGAACGAGTGCCGGTGGCAGGCCAGCCGGTGCGTGGGTCAATAATGTGGTGGTAGCGTCTCCCCTCATGCTCAAACATCCGTTCATAATTCCCAGAGGTGAATATTGATTCATCCCCCTGTGGTTGCAGTGAAGCGACTGCTTCATCTCCATCGGGTGAACGGATACCGATATTCCAGTTGCGCTCCCCTTTGCTGCCGATGGCACGCAGGTCACCCCCGGTATTGACGATTGCGTGTTGGATGCCGATCAGTTTGAGTTGGGCAATGGCGCGGTCGACTGCATAGCCCTTGGCGATCCCGCCGAGATCAATCTTCACGTCGAGGTTGCTGCTGGTAACAGTGCCGTTTTCGAACTTGAGGCTATCGAGAGTGAGGTTGTTCTGTAGCAATGCATTGATCTCGGCTTGAGAGGGAGGAGGCCCTTTCCATTGCTCGCCATGAAAGCTCCACAGTGCGACCAGTTTGCCGATGGCCGGATTGAAAAGATAATTGCTCTGGCGGGAGAGGATTGTGGTCTGCTGCAACAGATCAGTGGCTTCGGCAGAGAGTGTTGTTGGCTTGTTGTCAGCAATGTTCTGGTTGATCTCCCCCAGCAGTCCCCCCTTCTTCCAGGCGTGCCAGGTATCGTGCATGCGAGCGAAGTCTTCCCGGATCAGGCGACTTGCTTTACGGTTTTGTGCTGCGCTGGCTCCCCAGGTGGAGAGGGAGACTACGGTACCGAAGGCGAGGAACTGATCCTGATACAGCTTCGGAGGCTGATTACAGGCAGTGAGTAGTGATAAAAACAGCAGGCTCGCGCAGAGACGCAAAGACGCAGAGGAGACCAGGTCTGTTGTATGTTTTTGAGTCAGAGAAAGGGTTGAGTTCGCAGGCATCAACAGGTTTATTCCGAGTAACTTCTATTAAAACTGTTCTCTGCGCGAGACAGCTTTTCTTCAATTGCATTCATCAACTGCCCTGCGATGTTGAGTCCAAACTGTCTATCCAGTTCACGAATACAGGTCGGGCTGGTGATGTTGATCTCGGTCAGATAATCGCCGATCACATCCAGCCCGACAAACAGCAGCCCCTTTTCACGCAGCGTGGGGGAGACGCGCTCTACAATCTCATAATCACGGTTGGAGAGGGGGATACCTTCACCGCGACCGCCGGCAGCGAGGTTGCCACGATGTTCGCCAGCGGCGGGGATGCGGGCCAATGCATAGGGCACCGGTTCTCCATCAATCAGCAAAATGCGTTTGTCACCATCACGGATCTCGGGGATGTAGCGCTGCACCATGGTGTAGTGGGCTCCGTGGTGGGTTAATGTCTCAATGATGACTCCGGTGTTGGGATCGCTCTGGTGTAGTCGGAAGATCGAGGTTCCGCCCATGGCATCGAGGGGTTTGAGGATAATCTCCTGATGCAGTTGGAGAAATTGCCGGATCTGATCGGCGTTGCGAGTCACCAGTGTCGGGGGCATCAGGTCCGGAAACCAGGCGGTAGCCAGTTTTTCGTTGAAGTCACGTAGCGATTGTGGCTGATTGATAACCAGTGTGCCTGCGGCCTCTGCCAATTCCAGCAGGTGGGTGGCGTAGAGGTATTCACGATCAAAGGGAGGGTCCTTGCGCATCAGCATGACATCCAGTTCACTGAGCGCGAGGGTCTGCTGATCTCCCAGCGTGTACCAGTGGTTGATATCATCCATCACCTGCAACTGGTGTGTGGTGGCCTGAACAATGCCCTGCATCAGGAAAAGATCGTTCATCTCGATATAGTGGAGTGACCAGCCGCGTCGTTGTGCCTCCAGCAGCATCGCCAGGCTGCTGTCCTTCTGTGGATGGATCTCCTGGATAGGGTCCATCACGATGCCAAGTTTGATCATGTTGTACCTCCAATCACCTCGTGAATTTCTCGTGCTGCAGCCAGCATGGCCAGGCGGGCAATCACACCGTAGGCATAGAAGCGGTTGGGCTCGGCATCGGGAGCCTGTGTCTGATCCGGCAGGTTGAGCGGGTTGGCAAAGGCGAGTGGCTCGAAGTGCATACCGGGTGCATTGAGGTTCTCGTTGGGGCCACGAGCGGTGTGTACCCGATAGAAGCCACCAATGACATGGTGGTCCATCATGTAGACTACCGGTTCGGCAACTGCCTCTTCTTCACCGATGGTCTCGAAGGTGTAGACCCCTTCCTGAATAATGACATCGGAGACGGTTTGCCCCCCCTTGCTTTTGGCCATTTTGTTGCGCTGTTTACGGTTCAGTTCGTGGATTTCACTGGGGTTGTGGATGGTCATGATACCCATACCATAGGTGCCGGCATCAGCCTTGACCAGCACGAAGGGAGGGCGATCCACATTATACCGGTCATACTTTTTCTGGATCTCTTTCAACAGGTGATCGACATGGGCGGCGAGGCACTCTTCACCTTCCCGGTTCTTGAAATCGATCGCACCACACTTCTCGAACAGTGGATCGATCAACCAGGGGTCGATCTGCAGCTGCTCGGAAAACTCTCGGGCAACCTGACTGTAGTGCTGGAAGTGGTCTGACTTGCGGCGGTGGCCCCACCCGAGCTCCAACGGGGGGATGATGTTCTGTTCAATGCCGGTCAACAGATTGGGGATGCCGTCAGAGAGGTCATTGTTCATCAATACCACGCAGGGGAGGAAGTTGGAGCCATCTTCGTTGGTCAGTAGTAGATTGTCAGTTTCGCGTGTGATGGGTTCCAGCTGTACTGTTCCGCCGGAAGGGAGGGTGATGATCTCAGGCTGTTCCAGTGTTTCGATTAACGAGCCGATACGGGCGTTGAATCCTGCGTGTTGCAGAATGCGCTGCAGTGTCGCCAGGCTCTCCAGATAGAAGAGGTTGCGGGTATGGTTCTCGGGGATGATCAGTACATTGCAGGCGGTGGGGCAGATGCGCTCGATTGCATTCTGGATCGCCTGTACCGAGAGTGGGAAGAAGGCGGGGTTGAGGTTGTTGAAGCCGGCTGGAAAGAGGTTGGTGTCGACCGGAGCCAGTTTGAAGCCGGCATTGCGTAGGTCGACCGAGGTGTAGAAGGGGGCAGGGGTCTTCTGCCATTCATTACGGAACCAGGTCTCGATCTCTGGTTGCTGGGCAAGCAGGTGGGTCTCGATCTCATGGAGGGGGCCGGTCAGCGCGGTGGTGAGGTGGGGGACTGGTGTGGTTTGCATGGGGTTCGTCTGTTGAAATTTAAAAGTCACCCCACAGTTGCTGCAGTGTGGTGAGTGCTACAACGGTAGCGGTTTCAGTACGTAGAATGCGAGGGCCGATGCGAATGCCTTGCCACCCTCCAATCTCTGCCTGACGGATCTCCTGTTCCGATAGCCCCCCCTCAGGACCAATCAGAATGGCGCAGCCGTTTACAGGCTTCTGGTAGTCGCCGAAATGCCTTGTTGCAGTCGGATCGAGCAAAAATCCATCGTGCTGTTGTAGTCGCTGAATCTGATCGAATGTATTGGCGGAATGAAGTGTGGGGAGTTGGTTGCGTCCGCACTGCTCACAGGCTGAGATAATTACCCCTTGCCAATGGTCGATTTTCTTCTGCAACCGCTTTGGCTCCAGTTTTACCACGCTACGTTCGCAGAAGACCGGAGTGATCTCATGCACGCCCAGCTCAGTTGCCTTCTGAATCGCATAATCCATCCGGTCACCTTTCGAGATCCCCTGGTAGAGATGAGTCTGTAGTGGGCTTTCACAACTTTCGGTTACAGCGTCGGAGAGTGTGACCGTGGTTGCCCTCCTCTCGATCTTTACGATGGTTGCCAGAAATTCCTGTCCGCTACCGTCAAACAGTTTGAGTTGGGCACCGTTTTTGAGACGCAACACCTGTGCAACATGGCGATGAGCAGCTTCATCCAGCAGAAGGGACTGTACTGTTTGCAGAGGAGCATGGCTGTAGATTCTAGGGAGGGACATAATCTATGGTTCATTATAATCGAATTGTAATTTTCCATTGAGAAATGAAATAGGGGGTGATGTACTCTATTCCCGATACCATATTGTTGAAAATGAGTGATGGAACCGATCGATTTTGAGATTACCGGGAAGCCGCTGGAACGTGCTCGGCTGGAGCAGATTTATGCCAGCCTGGTTGAACGCAAGGCAGAGGTGAAGCGCAAGGCGATCCGTATGATGGGAGTTGGGGCGAGCATCTATATTGCCTGTTTTGTCTCCTGGATGTTGCACAATGAGGGGATGCTTTCGGCACTCTACCCGATGGCCACTCTGGGGGCAGCATTGGGCTGGATGTTGGGTACTAATCTTCACCATGTCTATACCTCTCAAACTCGAAATCGAGCCGTCTTTATTACCGGTCTGGTGGTGCTGGTCCTGGGGTTGTTTGCTCTCTCTAGATTTGGCAAGGAGGTTGCTCTGGTGACAGTGTTGAGTTACCTGTTGGTACTTCTGTTACGCTATCTGTTTGATAATCGGGTAATTGATGTGATCAGTCTCAATCAGCAAGTTCGGGACTACACCTTTCTGGAGTTGGCGGATGGAGAGATCGAGGCTGAACTCTCCAGAATGCGAGGAATATCTGTCCCCATTGATGGTTATCTCAAAGCAGTACAACTGCTGGATCGGCCACTGGTCGCAGGAGAGTTTTTGATGTTGAGGGCGTATTATGGGGTGCAGCAGGGAGGGACGCCGCTTTCTTCTACTCTCTCTGAATTGAGCTCTGGAGCAGAGAGAAAATAGTGTCGACAAAATTGAAAAAATCGCAAAAAAAGGTTGCTTTTGTCTATATTACAGAATTATAATATACGGACTGAGCTGATCAGCGATTGCCACCCTCCTCCTCAGGCATCCTGATCGTGAAGGCTCATTGTGACAGGCTCTTTTCCCCCAATTTAAGACCTGTCGCCGCCGGTTCCGACTTCCCCCGTTGGAACCGGCATTTTTATGTCTGAGATAAATTAAAAACAATCACTTACGTGTTGGTTTTCCATCCAGACTGGTCTCGTTCTTCTCTTGTTGGTACTGCTGGATACCCTCAATCCCTTTTTTCTCAATCCAACGATCGAGGTGGGGGCGTGGTTCAACTAGCTCCATTTTGGGAACCCCAAAACCGCAGGAGGTGTGTACCAGATTGATCTGCAGATCGAAGATTTGGCGATGACCATTATTGTCAGGAAAATGGTTATAGAGTTCATCCCATTCTGATTGATCAGGGTAGATGACGGTGGCCGTACCGTAGGTACGTAGAATCTGTGGCGATTCACCAAAAGAGTTGAACATCAGGGTCATGCGCTCATCTTCCAACAGATGGGCTGCGGTTTCGTTGCCACTTCCGGTCAGATTGAGCCAGATGATTCGGTCGGGGCCAAGTATGCGCAGGGAATCATAACCCTTGGGGGAGAGGTTGATATGTCCCTCCTTCGGTGCGGTGGCGACATAAAAGAGAGGCTGCTGTTCGATAAACTCGATATGCTTTGGTTCTAAAACTGGGAATTTCTGCCCCATCTCGTCTATTCCTCTTCCAAGTCCAGGTTTTTGAATACCTGTAGTGATGCAGCGGACTGGTTCATGGTGTAGAAGTGGAGCCCTGGTGCGCCAGCGCTGAGCAGGTCCTGACAAAGGCGGGTGGTCACTTCCAGGCCAAACTCGCGCAGTGATTCAGTATCGTCTCTGTATGCGATAAGACGTTCCCGAATCCAGCGTGGAATTTCAGCACCACACATCTCGGAGAATCGGGCCAGATTGGTGTAGTTGGTAATCGGCATGATGCCGGGAACGATTGGAAGATCGAGCCCCATCATCGCACAATCTTCATTGAAGCGGAGGTAGGCATCGATATTGTAGAAGTACTGGGTGATGGCGCTATCGGCACCTGCCTCCACCTTGCGCTTGAAGTTCTGCAGGTCGGTGAAGGCATCCGGGGCCTGTGGGTGGAACTCGGGATAGGCGGCCACCTCGATATGGAAGTGGTCTCCGGTCTCTTGACGGATGAACTCCACCAGCTCGTTGGCATAGCGAAAATCACCGCCCGCACCCATGCCGGATGGCATATCGCCCCGCAGGGCGACAATACGGTGAATCCCCTGCTCCTTATACTGGTTGAGGATATGGCTGATATCGTTGCGAGTGGAGCCGATACAGGAGAGGTGGGGAGCCGCCTCGATTCCCTGTTGGTGAATCTCCATCACCGCCTCATAGGTGCCCTCTTGGGTGCTACCACCGGCACCGAAGGTAACCGATGCGTAGGCGGGCTGAATGGCCTCGAACAGGATTTGTTGATTGGTTGCCAGATTCTCACGCCCCTTGTCGGTCTTGGGAGGGAAGAATTCGAGGCTGAATTGGGGGGCTGTGTCGCTCATTTTCGTAATTCCACGTAGTACAACAAAGCAGCGGTCTCGCGCAGGGGCGCAGAGGCGCAGAGAAAAGCAGTTGAAAACAGCCTGTTCTCAAACTGCGTTGAACGTTGTAGCAGTCTCGCACAAAGAGGGAAAATTGCATATTCCCCTTGGCGTTCTCTGCGGCTCTGCGCGAAACTGCTTTTTGCTATTAGTAGCGGTAGTGCTCAGGCTTGTAAGGGCCTTGAACCGGCACGCTGATGTAGTCCGCCTGCTCTTTGGAAAGCTCGGTCAGGTTGGCACCGATCTTCTCCAGGTGGTGGCGAGCCACCTCCTCATCAAGATGCTTCGGCAGGGTGTATACCTTGTTCTCGTAGCTGCCATCCTGATTGAACAGCTCCATCTGTGCCAGTGTCTGGTTGGTGAAAGAGTTGGACATCACGAAGCTGGGGTGACCTGTCGCACAGCCCAGATTCACCAAGCGGCCTTCGGCCAGCAGGATGATCTTGTTACCGCTGGGCAGGGTGATGTGGTCGACCTGAGGCTTGATGTTCTCCCACTCGTACTGCTTCATGTTGGCGACATCGATCTCGTTGTCGAAGTGGCCGATGTTGCAGACGATGGATTCATGCTTCATCTGCACCATATGATCGTGAGTGATGACATTGAAGTTGCCGGTCGCGGTGACGAAGATATCGCCCTGTGCCGCAGCATCGTCCATGGTCACTACGCGATACCCTTCCATGGCCGCCTGCAGTGCACAGATGGGATCGATTTCGGTAACCCATACGGTGGCACCCAAACCACGTAGCGACTGCGCACACCCTTTACCGACGTCGCCATAACCGAGCACGACAGCAATCTTGCCGGCGATCATCACGTCGGTGGCACGCTTGATGCCATCGACCAGTGATTCACGACAGCCGTAGAGGTTGTCGAACTTGGATTTGGTGACCGAATCGTTGACGTTGATGGCCGGGAACGGCAGTTCACCGGACTCCTCCATCTGGTAGAGGCGGTGTACACCGGTGGTGGTCTCTTCGGTGACGCCCTGAATGCCTGCCAACTTGGTGGAGTACCAGTTGGGTGAGGTTTTCAGGGTCTCTTTGATTGAGGCGTAGAGTACAGTCTCCTCTTCGCTTCCGGGATTGTCGAGTACGGAGAGATCTTTCTCTGCCTTGGCACCTAGAATCAGCAATAGGGTGGCATCGCCACCATCATCCAGAATCATGTTGGGGCCACCTGTCTCGGTCTTGTCTCCCCACTCCATGATCTTGTGGGTGTACTGCCAGTAATCCTCCAGACTCTCCCCCTTG
>CAYQFH010000055.1:0-11059 GCA_964416755.1 uncultured Piscirickettsiaceae bacterium
TGAGCCACTGCATTCGTTTGTTCGCCATCTTGATGCTGAACTGTGAAAAACGGGTAGTAACAGAATTGATTGCTCTTGAACTTCCAGCAACATCTGTTTTGGTAAGGGGAGTCGCTATACTTGAAGAAGAATAGGTCCAGGTGAATTGAGTTGCTGCCAGATTGGCATTTGAAGTCACCGTCCCGGTAAATGTGTTTGCTGCAATATCAATTGTGACAGACCCTGAAGCTGATGGTGTCAGGGTGGCTGTGTATACAGTCGATGAAGATGCACTGAATGAACTGATTGAGCCATTTGATATGGTTACATCTCCAGAAACAAACGTACTCGTTGCTTCCGAGGTTGTGAATGTAAGGGACAGTGTCGAATCATTGGAAGACCCACCTGAGGAGACCTCCGCAGACGTAATAATTACTGTTGGACTGACCGAAAACTCTACCGAAATAGTACAGTCTGCTGTAATCGAAGAAGTTGTATAACTGGTACTGGTAATGCTACCGCCACAAGTTGTTGAGGAAGAGACGAGGTCTACCGTATAACCGCTACTTGGTGAAAATGTATACGTTAATGTATCACTTGCTCCTGCTTCAACAACCTGTGTTGTTGTTGAACTTGCCGATAAGATAGTGCTGGAAATGGTAGCCGTGCCGTTACTCCCAACAGTTGTTGTTGCTGTATAGCCATCCAAACCTACAGTGAACCCTGCCGTTCCAGAGGCAGCGCTCGTGATATCAAATGAAATTGACGTAAATGATCCCGTTAGCTGCACAGCAAAGCCATCTGAAACTAAATCACTTGCTCCACTTGAGGTCACAGTATCTGATGATAAGCTATATGAACCACCTCCATTGGAATTTACCAAAGTTGTTGCGCTTTGCCCATTTCCTGAGAAATCCCAAGTAGTACTGGAAGAGTCAGTATAGTTAAAAACCAGATAAGGATTGGTTACAGCCGATGAAAAAGTGATTGTGGTTGTTTGTACTGAACTTGTATATCCAACACTAATCCCATAATCATAGCGAGAATCGAGGGTATAACCACTCAAAATATTTGACCAACTGCCGGTAAAAACATCTCCCGAATTTCCATAGCTATATGTAGAAAAACTACTGACAGTCCTTGATGCTCCCAATTCTGCTCCACTACTGTAAGTCCCGGAAGTAATACCCCAGTCAATCGTAATAATGCTTGCTGCATAAGCGGATACAGGCAGTAGCAGCAATACAGTCAATAACCATTTATTAAAAAATCTGGAGCGCACTTTCACATTCTCATAGTGAGTTATCTGCTATGACACCAGTTCTGGAATATGTAACCCCGACACTGGTAGTGCCAGAGATCGTTGCTGTGAATGTTGAGCTTGAAGTTGCTCCTTGCCATGTTACGTCATTGGCAGCTGATATCATGGAGGTGTAACCAGCCAGAACCACTACAGCAAATAGAGATAAATTCTTTACAAGTGATTCCGAAAACCAAGACACCAATACTCTCCAATGAGCCGCCTAATCAATATGGCTAAGATTGAATTTTGTGCGTTATGTTAAAGATCTCGGAACCAGCAACATTACATAACCTTACATTCAGATAAGCGCTTTCCTATGACGCTCACTTATAAGATCTGCAGCGACTGTGTAAGCTGATATCCCTTTCCGCGAATGGATTTGATGTCAAATGTTTCACCCCCCACCTCTCTCAGCTTCTTGCGCAGTCGGGTGACTCTAACCATCAATGCACCCTTGCTGAAAGCCTCATCGTCCATACCAAACAGTGCTGCCAGCTCTCCTGTCTCCAACAGGCCGGAAGGGGTTCTGGCATAGGCGATCAACACTGTCGCTTCGCTCTCCTGCAGCGCAGCCATCCCTTTCGGACCGGTCAGCTGGTTTCGCTCCATATCGATAGCAAAATGTAGATGCCGTTTCCCCCCACCTAATCTTCTGCTCAGAGATTCAATCGCCGCCAGCAGTGCCTCCACAGCAACCGGCTTGGTCATATAGATATCCGCTCCACTGGCATAACCGTTTGCCACATCCTCATCCGAGCCACGCGCAGTGGCCATGATGATCCCTGCCAGCGGCTGAGTCTGACGAATCCGTTTGGTCAGACTGATGCCATCTTCTCCGGGTAAGTTCAGGTCGATAATGAAGACATCAATCTTCTCCCCTTTCATCAGATAGTCGATATCTTCCGCATATGCGACCGCAAATACCTGATGCCCTGCCTCTCTCAGCACACTCGCCGTAACTTCGCGCAGGGTCTCATGGTCTTCAACAATGGCGATGTTCAAAGAGGTTTTCATGGTTGAAATTGGCTGATCAATGTTGGATATTGATGCAGGACATTCTATTCAGGTCTACCACCAATAACATTACATAACCTTACACACCAGAAAATGTCCGTACCACTGAATACAGAGCCCCCCGCTTTTCTGCAACAGCGGGATCGCTCCCAGCGAGAGAAACGAATCTACCTCATTAGTGCAACACTGCTCTGTATCGGAGTGACTGTGGCTGCAGTGTGGGACCTCTACAGCTCCCGGCAACAACTTCTTGAGACAGAGAGGAGGCAATCGGAGTCCACCGTATTTCTGCTTTCAGAATGGATATCCGGGGCCTTCCGAGAGATTGACCATGCAGTCAGAACACTGGTCGCCAAGGTTGAGCCTTCCGATTTTGATATGACCAATGTAGGCAACAGCCGGCACAAGGCGCTGATGCAGTTTCTGAAAGAGCAACATGCCACACTGCCCCACTCCAGTGAGATGGGATATATCAACAATCAATGCATCATTACCCATGCCGTATTCAACAAGGTGGGGCTCGATCTCAGTTTCAGGGAGTACTGTGCTGCGATGCGGGATTTCCCACAGAGAGATCACTACATCTCGAAACTGATCTGGGGAAGTCTGGAACGCTTCGCCACGCTCTATATGCGCAAGGTTCGAGATGAAGAAGGAAATTTTGTTGGCTTTGCCACCACCGTACTCCAGCTCTCCTTCTTTCAGCAGTGGCTTGATCGGGTAGAACCTAGAGCCTTGAACACCCTTGCCATCACCAATCTGGAGGGGCGCCTGCTGGCCCGTACCCCGAGAGCGGATGAGCTACTGGGCAAGGAGGTTTCAGACCGAACCTTTCAGGCGCTGATTCAGAAAGGAAGCGATAACGTTCATTACGAGGAACCCACCTCTTCCGACAACAAGGGCCGCTTGGTCTATTTTTCCCGAGTACCCAATCTACCCTTCATCGTTACCATCCGTTCGGACAAGGATGCACTGTTGGCCCCCTGGAACAACAAGATGATTGGTTATGTGATTGCTCTGATCATGATCTGGGGATTGAGTATTGTCACTGTGCGTAAACACTTCAGCACACTCGACCAGGCCAGCGAATTATATGCTTTTGCTCAACTGGAGCAGCGCAAGAATGAGGAGCAGTCCCGTTTTCTGGCCATGCTGGGCCATGAGCTGAAAACCCCACTGGCAGTGGTGCGGATGGTATTGGGGAGTAAAAAACCGACCCACACACTGATTCAGAAGGCGGAGCGCTCCATCGATGAGATGGACTGCATCATTATCACCAGTCAGGAGGTTGGGCGCATGGAATCTGGCGTGGTCCAATTGAAACCCGCTAAATGCCAACTGGATCAGATACTGAAGGACATTATCTCTGCCATCCATACCTTGATACCAGTTCAGCTCTCTGTATCACACCCAACCACAATCTATACTGACTGCTCGATGCTACGCATCATTCTCTCCAATCTGCTCGATAATGCCGCCAAGTATGGTGATGCTGAACGGCCCATCGAAATCAAACTGATCCACTCCGAGGATGGACAAGATATCGAGTTATCCATCTCCAATTTCCCCGGTACAGTGGGATGGCCTGATAAAGATCGGATTTTTGAAAAGTATTACCGTAGCCCTGAGGCACATCGATTCAGTGGCTCAGGGCTAGGGCTTTATCTGGTATCCGGGTTTTGCAACATGATTGGCGCACAACTGGCATACCAACCGACAGAGGAGCAGATCTGTTTCACACTGCTGCTACCATCGAACATCAATGATAAATCAAACATGCACTAAATAGCCTCGAGCCATGCAGTCTGAGCAGTAGTATGCAGTGTCATTACTACTCTCTCAGCTACTGTGTGAACCATCACAAAATGGGCTGCTTCCAGTTTTCCTGCAACCACAGAGGTAGACGGTTTCACTCTTCTCTGCAGTGAAGGCAACAGGATGAAACTCTGTTCCCTGATGAGCACCATCGCAGAACGGTTGTGTCTTGCTCTTGCCACAGGAGCACCAGTAGTACTCCTTACCGGCCTCCACTTCGACTGCATACGGGTTGTTTTGTGTGCTGATTGGTTCTGACATTTTGCTTCTCCTGTTATTGATGTCTGTTTTGTACACTCTGAATGTATTTGTAATCCCGTCCCTCTTCTTACCAGTGAGGGAGTGCTGCTATTGCACCAGGCAACCCTTCTGGTAATCATCAATGGCCTGATTGATCTCCTCCATTGTATTCATCACAAAGGGGCCATGCTGCACGACTGGCTCACCAATCGGTCTGCCGCTGCAGAGGATCAACCGCGCCCCTTGCTCACCAGCCAATAACTGCATCTCTTCACTGTTACCGATGGTGACAAGCGTGTGTTCCACAATGGTCTGCTCCTGCAGTTCCACTGTCCCTTCAAACAGATAGACAAATCCCTGGTGGTCACGTGGTGCCATGTGGCTAAACGGCTGCCCCGGTTCAATTTTGATATCCAGGTAGTGGACATCGGTGATCTCATCCTGAATCGGTGCATGCTCAGATCGATAGGCTCCCACCAGCAGCTTTACCCGGTACCCCTCATACTCAATAACGGGAAAAGCATCCACCGGATACTCCTGATAACCGGGCTCATCCATCTTGTGGAGTGCCGGGAGGTTTATCCAAAGCTGAATGCCGCGCAGGAGGCCACTCTCCTGCTGTGGCATCTCGGCATGGATCACCCCGCTCGCTGCTTTCATCCACTGTGCTGCACCGGGTCCAAGCACTCCCTGATTACCCATGCTGTCTCTGTGCTCTGAGTAACCATCCAGCAGGTAAGAGAAGGTATTGAATCCACGATGGGGGTGTTCTGGAAAACCAGCGATGTACTCTTCCGGGTTGTCACTGCCAAAGAAGTCAAACATCAGAAAGGGGTCAAGCTGCCTCAATGCCGGAATGCCAATGGCCCGGCGGACGGTAACCCCATCTCCTTCCGGCACCCGCATTGCCGATATTATTGTACCTGTTGCACATGTCATGATTCTGCTCCTGAATAACCTATACTTTCACTCTATCATTATGGTTGCTAAAAACATAATAAACAGTGAAAATATCAAATAACTGTTCTCAAAAATGGAACAATAATCATGGATCGTTTTGAAAACATGACCACCTTTGTACAAGTGGTCCACGCCGGTACTCTGAGTGCAGCAGCTGAACAGATGAATGTAGCCAAATCTGCGGTCAGTCGCCGTCTGAAAGAGCTCGAGACCCATCTTGGCGTGGAGCTTTTTCACCGTACCACTCGCAAACTCCATTTGACCGATACCGGGAGCGCCTTCTATCAACAATCGACCCGCATTCTGGAAGATCTCATCGAAGCAGAGCAGGCCACTTCGCAAGCCCACACCACGCTGCAGGGGCAGCTTCGGGTCGCACTGCCGAGCAGCTTTGGTCAGATGCACATGGGGGCTGCAATCAATGAGTTTCTGCAGCAACACCCAAAGGTTCATTTCGATCTCGACTTCAATGATCGTCAGCTGGATCTGATTGAGGAGGGGTTTGATCTGGCAATCCGCATCGCCGATCTACCCGACTCCAGCCTGATTGCTCGCCGTCTGGCACCGGTCCGTCATGTAGTCTGTGCCAGTCCTGAATATCTGTCCCGATATAGCACCCCACAAAACCCAGATGCACTGATTAACCACCACTGTCTGCTCTTCAATCTGCTACAGGATCAGAAAAGCTGGCACTTTGAGGATACCGATGGCCGAACAATCAGCGCCAAGGTCACCCCCTACCTGAAGGCAGGCAGCGGCGAATATCTGCGTGATGCTGCCGTTGCCGGTATGGGGATCACCTACCTCCCCACCTTCATCGTCTACCGGGAACTTCAGCAAGGCAGCCTGGTTCCGGTTCTGAGCGACTACACCCACACCTCGATTAATGCTTATGCTATCTATCCCCAGACCCGTCACCTCTCACAACGGGTGCGCCGCTTTGTTGATTTCCTGCTGGAGCGGTTCAAGGGGGAACCCTACTGGGATCAATATTGATTCGGTTACCCTCTATATTCAACCAATCACTTGAATAACATAAATTACACTTATCCTTGAGCAAAAACATCTATTTTGATATTCAATAATTTTCTTGTACAATAGTCGCCATTGTTGAGGAGAACAGCTCTCCCAACCCCAATTTAAACTTTTGAGGACATTATGATGAAAAAGACTATCGCTACTATCGCTCTCGTTGCTTTTGCTTCCAGCGCTTCTGCTTTCTTCGGTGGAGACGACAACCAGTCTGGTTACGGTACCGGTGCTGCTGACGGCGCTTTTGACGGTAAGGGTCGCGGCGCTGCTGCTGGTAAGGGCGACGCTGAGGGTAACTTCAGCATGACTGTAAACGCTGCTGGTAAGGGTTCTTCTGACATGCAGACTGACATGGACGTCGCTGAGAATGCACGTTTCGACGGTAAGAGTGACCTGCGCACCGAGAACGTTGCCTATCACCCATACATGGCTGCTCCTGTAGCTCCTGCCAAGTAAAGTTTAGTCCTCAGACTACACTTGGAAAGCCCCGGCATTGATTGCCGGGGCTTTTTTGTGCCTGAAAAAACTGATCAGAGGGAACTGATCTCTCTGAACTCTATTTTATAGCTTGCCAGCGCGCTTACGCTCATTCTCCGTCAACAGCTTCTTGCGGATGCGGATCGACTCCGGAGTCACCTCCACCAGCTCATCCTCATTGATGAATTCCAGCGCTTGCTCCAACGTCATTCGGATCGGTGGAGAAAGGGTCAGGTTCTCATCAGTACCGGCAGCACGCACATTGGTGAGCTGCTTCGCCTTGAGCGGGTTGACTACCAGATCGTTATCGCGCGAATTGATACCGATAATCATACCCTCGTAGACCTCTTCTGCATGGCCGATAAAGAGGCGACCACGCTCCTGCAGATTGAATAGCGCATAAGCCAACGCCTTGCCTCGATCCTTGGAGACCAATACCCCATTGTGGCGCTCGCCGATCTTGCCCCCCACCTGTGGACCATAGTGGTCAAAGGTGTGGTAAATCAGACCGGTGCCAGAGGTGGCGGTCATGAATTCGGTACGGAAACCGATCAGTCCACGCGATGGAATGACAAAATCAATGCGTACACGGCCCTTGCCATCCAGCACCATATCCGTCATCTCACCCTTACGCTCACCCAGTTTCTCCATCACCGTTCCCTGGTGCTGCTCTTCCACATCCACCGTCAGGCTCTCGTAAGGCTCACTGGGTACGCCATCGATTTCACGTACAATCACTTCCGGGCGTGAAATGCCCAGTTCATACCCTTCACGGCGCATGTTCTCGATCAGAATGGAGAGGTGCAATTCACCACGGCCTGAAACACGGAATTTGTCGGGATCATCCAGCTCTTCCACCCGCAACGCTACGTTGTGGATCAGCTCCTGCTCCAGACGCTCGCGGATGTTACGGCTGGTGACAAACTTCCCCTCCAGCCCAGCAAAGGGGGAGTTGTTGACCTGGAAGGTCATGCTCAGGGTCGGCTCATCGACAGTGAGTGGGGGCAGCGCCTCCACATAATTGGGGTCACAGACGGTATCAGAGATCTGCAATCCATCAATGCCGGTAAAGGCGATGATGTCACCCGCTGTGGCATGCTCCACCTCGACCCGCTCCAACCCGTGGAAACCGAGGATCTGCAACATGCGACCATTACGCTTCTTGCCATCGGCAGAGAGAATGGTGACGTTGGAGTTGGTGCGCACACTACCGCGCTCGATACGACCCACACCGATCACTCCTACATAACTGGAGTAGTCGAGTGCACTCACCTGCATTCTGAAAGGTCCCACCACATCGACATCGGGGTGTTCAACGTGCTCAATGATCGCCTCGAACAGTGGCGTCATATCCCCATCCCGCACCTCGGAGTCGAGGCTGGCAAAACCCTGCAGTGCCGAGGCGTAGACCACCGGGAAATCGAGCTGTTCATCAGTCGCACCCAGGCGATCAAACAGGTCGAAAGTCTGATCCACTGCCCAGTCGGGACGTGATCCAGGGCGATCTACCTTATTCACCACAACCACTGGACACAAGCCACGCTCCAGCGCCTTCTGGGTGACAAAGCGAGTCTGCGGCATCGGCCCTTCAACCGCATCCACCAACAGCAAGACCGAGTCGACCATCGAGAGTACGCGCTCCACCTCACCACCGAAGTCGGCATGTCCCGGAGTATCCACGATATTAATCCAGTAGTCATTCCAGCGGATCGCGGTGTTCTTGGAGAGGATGGTGATACCGCGCTCCTTCTCCAGATCATTGGAGTCCATCACCCGCTCTTCCGCCTCACCACGCACCTCCAGCGTACCGGATTGTTGCAGCAGTTGATCCACCAGTGTGGTCTTGCCATGGTCGACGTGGGCGATGATTGCGACATTACGCAAATTTTCGATGGAGTTGGACATGAGAGAGGTTCGCTTCAGAAAATGATTTTGGTTGAGATAAACGTTCAATTATACACGCAAACGTGTGACTTGCGGGTATATACTATAGCGATGAGCTTCTCCCCAAACTTCAGTAACAATCCCGGCTGCTGGGAACAGCAGCTGATCCGCAGATACAACAATCCACTCTTCCCGGAAAGCCTGCGCAATGTGGTACACCAGCAGGTGGTGGAGGCACGGGAGAAGGACAAGGCAGAGCAGCAGACCTTCCACAAACGGTTCGAGGCAGCAGTGAAAGAGGTCTCGGAGCTGCCGGAAAAGGCGGAGGCCGAACAGCTACTGGAATTGATTCCCAAACTGACCGCTTGCTATAACGACTGCATGACGCTCTGCATCGACCTGCCCAAGGAGAAGCAGGCACTGGCGCGGCTAATCACTCTGTTTGAGGAGACATTACTGAAGAGTGCTGGTGAAGAGAGCGCCTTTGGCGAGCAAGTGGCGCGCGACAAGGCGGAGCGGAAAATTCACCAAGAGGTTTTGGAAAATCGGATTATTGCATCGATGATGCGTGAAAACAGCCCAGTCTCCGTCGAAGAGCTGCCTGCAACACTACTCTCGGCCGAACCGGAACAGATTGGCGGCCTGCTCCCGTTTCTTGACTCTGCACAGCTTGGATCATTGACTCAGCAGTGCCGGGCACTGGTTAGTCAGCATTCAACAAAAATCCCGGATGCAGAAAAGATCCTCGAACTCATTGAGAACGAGTTCGAGAAAACAGAAAAGTAGGTCTCTATACTACAGTAACTCAGAACTGCAATAGCTGAAGAACATCCCCGCGCGAGGCATTGGCATGACCCTGCATGGCAAGATTGGCCTGCTCCAGAATCTGCTGACGGGAACGATCTGCCGTCGCTTGTGCGTAATCGGTATCAATCAGTCGACTACGGGCAGACTCCATATTAATTCTCTGCTCCTGAACCGTATCCACACGGGACTCCAATCGATTCTGGGTCGCACCATACTCTGCGCGAGCTGCTGACATCACCTCCAGTGACTGATCCAGTGTACCCATGGCACTGGCTGCACCCGCCTGAGTAGAAAGGTCCATGGAGAAGAAATCGATATTGCCCATCTGTGCATTGATATCACTGGTCTGGATGCCCAACGAACCATCCGCTCCCTCTCCCGCCTGAATCTGGACCGATCCATCGGTTGCCAACATATTATTGCCATTAAAGCTGGTGGACTGGTTGATGCTACGGAACTCCTCCTGCAGCTGACTCATTTCCGTCTGCAGTGCAGCCCGGTTCTCATCAGAGTAGATTCCATTGGAGGCCTGCGTCGCCAACTCGCGCATTCGCTGAATCAGCTCTGTACCCTGCTCCAGTCCTGCATCCGCAACCTGAACCATAGAGATTCCATCATTGATATTACGCATCCCCTGCTGGAAGCCGTTTGACTGACTCAACATGGTGGTTGCAATGGCAAGTGCTGCTGCATCATCGCTGGCACTATTGACCCTGGTACCGGTAGCCAGACTCTCATTGGTCCGATCAACGGCATAACCATTTGAAATCATAGGTGAACTATAGTTGGTACCAATCAGTGACATTTCCTGAATATCCTTTAGCCTGTTCTCCAACTATATCCCTCTATTGAGAAAAAGCAACTTCAAGCCGGCAAATTTATCCAATGAAAACTCTTAATAAAACGGCAACTCCTGCCGTTAACTAAAACAGTAGAAAAAATAGCTTGGCGAGATGCTGCCACATCTCACCAGAAACCGATCTTCCAATTCAGAGAAATGTGAAAGTCTCACGGCCTTCACTATGATCATAGCCAAGTAAAGGTTAATAGAAACAACCTCTTGTGCTATTGCTGACTGTCTCTCCTTCGCGTAAAGCGACTGGAGTTGCCCAAGGTATCTTTACCTTGGGCTTTTTTTATTCCAGAAAGAATCAAGCAAAATAAAACCCCGCTACCTGCCAAGTAGCGGGGTTCACGTTCAGTCTACTTTATTATTATTGAGACTTAAGGTTTGAAGGATGTCACGGCCTTCGCAATGACTATATGCACGTTGCATGCCAATTTTTATATAAGTTTTTTGACACATTTATAGATCGAACAGAAACCATGAAGATATTTTTTAATGCAACCTACTGTTATTTTGATAAACACTCATGAAATCAAAAATATCAACCAATAAACTGCTTATCTATTGGAATCTTTTGCCGATAAAAACTGTATGGAAAAAATATTCTGGTGGGGTGGTGCAACACCCCACCAGAAAAAACTCTCCTGAAACGGAGTAGCTGAGTTTCGAGCCTTCTGCGGACCCGTTTTTATAGCCAAGAC
>CAYQFH010000055.1:11159-16676 GCA_964416755.1 uncultured Piscirickettsiaceae bacterium
TGATATGAAGACCTTGGCTATCTTTAGTCTGTCTCTCCTTCGCATAAAGCGACTGGAGCTGCCCGGAGATCGATGTCTTGGGCTTTTTTATTATTTGAGAGGTAAAAAGCAGATTCTGTGCCAATTCTCTGGCGGTTTATGCCTCTGCGAGAGTAATAGGCCCCCTTCCGCAATTTCATAAAAAACCCCGCTACCTGCCAAGTAGCGGGGTCTACGTTCAGTCTACTTTATTATTATTGAGACTTAAGGTTTGAAGGATGTCACGGCCTTCAAACAAAACATAAGCATTTACCGTGCCAACATTGGGAATCACGTCAATACGATCTATTGGGAGCCAAGCATCCACTCTACGTATAATGGCAACTTCCGTGAGAAACCGATTACCCTTAAATGAGAGCAACCATCACACCCGTAATTCAGGTCGACAAGCTAGTCCGCTCCTTTAATGAGGTTCGTGCTGTAGATCAGATCTCCTTCCAAATCGAGGCCGGTTCAGTCACTGCACTACTCGGCGGCAACGGTGCCGGCAAGACCACTACATTGGCAATGCTGCTGGGGCTGCTGATTCCCGATAGCGGTGCAATCAATATTCTCGGGGTCGACATGGTCAACAACCGCGCCGAGGCCCTGCCGGAGATGAACTTCTCCTCCCCCTATCTCGACCTGCCGGGCCGTCTCACTGTAGAGGAGAATCTGTTGGTTTATGGACGGCTCTATAGTGTTGCCGATCTGAGGATACGTATCACGCAACTGGCGGAGGAGCTGGATATTGCACAGTTCCTCAACCGCGCCTATGGCAGCCTCTCTGCCGGACAGAAGACCCGCGTGGCACTGGCCAAATCTCTCCTCAACCAGCCCAAGGTGCTGCTGCTGGATGAGCCCACCGCCTCACTCGACCCCGACACCGGAGACCGCATCCGCACCCAACTGGAGCAGTATGTGAAAAATACCGGTGCAACGGTACTGCTTGCCTCCCACAACATGCCGGAGGTGGAGCGGCTCTGTGATCAGGTGCTGTTGATGCGCCAGGGCAAGATTGTGGATCGCGGCACGCCAGAGCAGCTACTGACCCAATATGGTCACGAGACACTAGAGGCCGTCTTCCTTGAATTGGCCCGCAGCGAGGAGGTGGCATGACGCGAAACCGCACCACAGCTACCCGCTTCTCCCTCACCAGGGTCAGCGCAATGGTACTGCGCTACCTCTATCTGCTACGCCGCTCCTGGCCACGCCAACTGGAGCTGATCTACTGGCCTGCGATGCAGATGGTTTTATGGGGGCTGATCTCGCAATTCTTTGTCCAGCACAGTAGCTGGCTGGCACAGGCGAGTGGCGTGCTGTTGGCAGCGGTGATGTTGTGGGATGTGCTGTTTCGTGGACACCTTGGGGTCTCTCTCCCTTTTATCGAGGAGATGTATGCGCGCAACCTCGGCCACCTCTTCGTCTCTCCACTGAAGGTGTCGGAACATATTGCTGCACTACTGACCATCAGCCTGCTACGCACCTCGATCGGGCTCTTCTTCGCCGCACTACTGGCGATAGCACTTTACACCTTCAATATATTTGATCTCGGGTTGCCGTTACTGGTCTTCTTCAGCCAGTTGATTGTAATGGGGTGGGCCACCGGACTTGGGGTGGTCGCACTGATCCTGCGCTATGGTCTCGGTGCCGAAAGCCTTGCCTGGGTACTGGTGTTTGCCCTCGCCCCGATCTCTGCCGTCTACTATCCGGTCGATATTCTTCCACAGAGCATACAATACATCGCTGCGGTTATCCCCGCCAGCCATGCCTACGAAGGGATGCGTGCGCTGATGTTTGAGCAGCTGTTCCGCTGGGACCTCTTCTGGAAAGGATCTGTCCTCAACCTGATCTGGCTGGGCATTGCCATCTGGCTCTATCTACGTGCCTTTACTCGTGCACGTCAACAAGGGTCGCTGCTACAAGGTAGTGAATAGAGCTAGGCGAGCAACACTACAACCTGAACGGAAAATGCGGTCCAAAGTGCGGTTACAATCGACAGGCGCACCATCTCCTGCAGCTCTTCACGGTTATGGGGAATGATTGCTTCAATGACGTCTCGTGCCATGGTTCTGTCTCTCCGTTTTATTGTTTTATTATTTCCGGATCATTATCTGCCCGGTTTGTATCTAAGCTATCGGCGTAAGGGAGTCCGTAATTAATAAATTTTTTTGATTGTTTGTCTCCTGTTCAAGAATTTATTGATAATACTGCCTGAAAAGTGCTCTCATACCCCCCTCCATAAAACAGAATTTGTCCTCCTGAAAGATGCCATCCAAGAAGAAACCCTATGCCGAAGCGTGTGATCAGAACGGGCCCCACATTCGCAAAATCCTGGACAACCATCTTCCCGAACAAGGCACACTACTAGAGATTGGCAGCGGCACCGGGCAACATGCCGTGATGTTTGCAGAGGCCTTTCCAGAGATCCACTGGCAGACCAGCGACCGGCAAGAGATGCACGAAGGGATTCAGCAGTGGATTGACGAATCAAACTGCAGCAATCTCTGTTCCCCTATTGCGCTCGATGTACTGCATGACCCCTGGCCTGATCAGAGCTTCGATGCGATCTTCTCTGCCAATACTGCACACATTATGCCGATGGAGGGGGTAGAGGCGATGTTTACAGGCATTGCCAAGATCCTCAAACCTGATGCTCCCTTTCTGATCTATGGCCCCTTTATGTACGATGGTGAACACATCAGTGAGAGCAACTGGCGTTTTGATCGCTGGATTCGCTCCTGGGAACCGCACCGGGGGATTCGGGATGTGATCTGGCTAAAGAAGATCGCCGAACCACTGGGACTGATTCTGGTGGAGGATATCGAGATGCCGGAGAACAACCGCACACTGCTCTGGAAAAGAGTGAGTTGAGAATTCATTAAGATGGTCCAGCCACTCCAACAGATCCCCACCAATATCATTACCGGATTTCTCGGTGCGGGTAAAACCACCGCCATCCTCCACCTGCTGAAGAACCGACCTGATTCAGAGCGCTGGGCGGTACTGGTGAATGAGTTTGGTGAGGTAGGCGTCGATGGCACACTGCTCTCTGCCACAACTGCTGAACCGGTCACCATCAGGGAGGTGCCTGGTGGCTGTCTCTGCTGTGCGGCCAGTGTACCGATGAAGGTGGCACTAAACCAGCTATTGAAGGAGGCGAAACCCCACCGCCTGTTGATTGAGCCAACCGGGCTTGGCCACCCCAGACAGATTCTCGACATGCTCAGCGATACAGCGTACCAATCGGTGCTTGATCTGCAGGCAACGCTGACGCTGGTCGATGCACGCAAAGTGAATGATCAGCGTTATCGTGAACATCCCACCTTTCAACAGCAGCTGGCTGTGGCCGATCTGGTGATTGCCAACCATGCTGACCAGTACCGTGGTGACGAGCTGCAACAGTTACAGCACTATCTGCAACAGCACGGATGGGGAGAGCGCCCCCTCTACCCGACCACACAAGCTGCCGTGGTAGGTAACTGGCTCAGCCTTCCCCACTTTGCCCACACTGTAACCGAGGCTTCATCTACCCAGCACGGAACCGACTTTTACAGCAAGGGGTGGCGCTACGACTCATCGATTCGATTTGATCTGGGATTGATCACCCGCTGCTTTCAGCAGCTGAAGATGGTGCGACTGAAGGCGGCACTACTCACTCGCGAGGGGGCGTATGCCTTCAATCAAATCGAAGGGGCTGTGCAATGCACTCCCCTACCCCATCTGCCAGAGAGTCGCATCGAGATTATCGACCTTGAACCCCACCCATGGGAGACACTGGAGCAGCAGTTTCTGCAGTGTTGCGCTTGATATCTGCACTGTTGAAGATCTGTAGTGTCCATGACTGACCACTGTCGATAAAGGTGGTATCAGCATCGATTGCCAATGCTATAGCTGAGGTTCGATCTGCACTGATCGGGGTCTGGGTATATTTCATGAAGAGTTGGTCCACCCGCCGGTTCAACTGCTGCAGATCGGAGCGACACTGCTCCAGCACATCGTCATAACAGATGTTGTCATAGTGAACAAAGAGATAGCGCTGCTTCTGCGGCAATGACCACGGGTAGTCCAGCGCCTGCTGCAGTGCCTGGCCGAGTGCTTCGGGACCATCCCGGTTGAGATGGCTCTCATTGTTCTGCCCGAATGATTCACTGCGGATGCGGTGGAGCAGATCGATAATGGCGGCCAGATCCGTACGATCCTGTCGGGGGTCGATATTTGCCTTGAGGATCGGATAACGGGTCTTGCGATCTCCGTAGAGGATCAGCCCGATCTTGAGCTGCTTGTTACGCTTCTGCCAGAAGCGGGAGAGGGTGCGCAACTCATACTCCAGCCCATCCAGGAAGTTGGCGTAGGAGTTTGAGAAGTCGACCAGCAGCAGTATCTCAAGGTCGCTGATAGAGATCCGCTCATTCTCCTCCACCAGCTGCTCAATCTGCTGCTGGAGCGTCTCGCGCTCACGGTAGAGTGCGCTCACCTCCTCCACCATGGAGTCACCTGCCTCTCTGCCACTGTTCATGAAGAAAGGGAGCGAGACGATGGTGAGGATGACAAAGGCACCCAGTGCAGAGGCAAACAGATCAATACTGGCAACACCGAAGATGCTGTGGTGGCTGCGCGGCTGATACATTGTCTACAGTGGACCGGAGAGGCGGTCATTGATCTCCTGCTCCTCCAGTGTGGAGATGAAGGAGCTGAGCATGGTCAACAAGGTAGAGAGTACCAGCCCGGCAATGGTGGTGTAGAAGGCGTAACCAAGTGCATGGACGATACCGCTGAACCAGACCTCGATCGCCACCTGATCAAGCAGATTGGCTGGTAGCTCCGAGGCCTTTTCCAGTGCAAAGGAGATTCCCACCACGGTACCAAGAAAACCGAGCGTCGGAATCGCCCAGATCACAATCTGAATTGCCCGGTAGTTGAGATCATGTTGATGCAACACGCGATCCAGATCCAGATTGGTCAACATCTGCTCACGGTAATGGGTCACCGAGAGGAAGCGGATAAAGAGCAGCTCCAGAATGGTACTGAAGAAGAGGCTCCACATGATCATGTAGATCGCCTTGGCCCAGACCGGACTATTAAGGCCAAAGAAGATCTCCACGATCAGATAGAAGTCGCTATCGGGGGCGATGGCAGCAAAGGCGTAGTAGACCACCACCAGAAAGGCGGATGTGGAGTAGAGCAGTACCTTGACATAGGAGAGCGAGCGAATAAAAGCGGTAACCACTGCAAAAACGAACAACCCATAGAACAACTGCGGCAGATACTCTTCCAACGGTTGATCCGGCAGTGACCCAAACCAGGAGATCAGTTGATCGAAGTAGTCTCTGGAGAGGAGGTTGATCAGCGTCAGTGAGAGTGTGCCCCACAATATCCAGATCAGCAGTACCCGCAGGGTTGGACTCTGTTTGAGAAAGTGAGTGGGTACCATGGCTATTTACCGATACAGAAAGAGGAGAAGATCTTACCCAACAAATCATCGCTGGTGAACTCTCC
>CAYQFH010000056.1:0-16665 GCA_964416755.1 uncultured Piscirickettsiaceae bacterium
CAGTTTAAGGTCATTATCCTTAACTGAGGTGTGCAGGGCTATTGAACCACGCCAGGAGTCGAGCGGCCTGCAGAAACACATCATGCGCTACCCGCAGCTCTTCGCCACCAAGGCGATCGCGTACAAGCTCGATGAAGGGGTGCGCAAGGGGATCATCTGGCACACCCAGGGTAGTGCGCTCGCCTACTACAACGTGCGCCACCTCACCGACTACCTCCAGCAGCGTGGGGTGATTCCCAAGTTCTATTTCATTGTTGATCGCCTTGATCTGCTGGTGCAGGCCCACCGCGAATTCACCAGCCGTGAGCTGATTGTCCATACCATCGACTCCAAAGAGGCGTTTGCCCGGGAGATCAAGGCCACCAGCGCCAATACGCTCTGGATTCACCTATGCTGCTTGCTCAGAAAGAATCAAAACCACTAGCGTATTCATACTAACCCCTTCCTGTGCCGCGCGAGCGACCAGTCTTGCCCACAGCTTTATGATACTAAATGCGGTATCAAAATCAGATGGTGTCGAGGAGTGGGGAAAGCACTCCGGTCAGGTAATCCCCATAAAGAGGGCCACTGCCCTGTTTATTTGTAGTAGTGTCTTGTCGTTCAGTGAACCTGTATGTTCTCCAATCTTCTCTTCTGGATCTTTTGGGGCTGGCAATGGATAATTTTCCTCGATGAAAAGTAGCGAACGGACGGTGAATGATGATCAGTCACGATTGATTGAGCGGTTGATCCCTCTGCTGGAGCACCGTTTTGATGCAAAAGTGACCCAGATAGAGACCCATATCTCCACCGTGCTACTGGTTGCCAGGCAGGCCTTCAAGATCAAGAAGCCGGTCGATTTTGGTTTTCTCGATTTCTCAACCCTCCCACTGCGCCGCCATTTCTGTGAGGAGGAGTTACGCCTCAATCGCCGTTTTGCGCCGCAGCTCTATCAGCGGGTGGTGTCCATCTGCGGCACGGTGGAGGCACCACAACTGGATGGTGAGGGGGAGGTGATCGAATATATGGTGCAGATGGCCCGTTTCGACCAGCAGCAGACGCTCGACCAGCGCATTGCTGATGCCGATTTCAGAGCGGATCAGATCGATCAACTGGCCGATAGTGTGGCCCACTTTCATCAGTTGATTGCGGTCGCGGATGGCTCGGCCCCGTTCGTGCAGCCCGAGGTGGTTCGGCAGGCGATGGAGCAGAATTTCGAGCAGATCGGGCCTTTGCAGACAGTACTGCCGGAGTCGATACAGCAGCAGTTGGATACACTGGCACAATGGAGTCGACAGCACTATTCACAACTGTTGCCGCTGTTGCAGCTTCGACTGAAGCAGGGGTTTGTGCGTGAGTGTCATGGAGACCTCCATCTCGGCAATATCGCCTTGATTGATGACGAGCCAACCCTGTTTGACGGAATCGAGTTCAACGATGCCTTCCGCTGGATTGATGTAATCAGTGACCTCTCCTTTCTCTGGATGGATCTGCTGAACCACCGTCAGGAGTGTTATGCCTATCGGCTGCTCAACCGCTATCTGGAGGTGAGTGGAGATTATGCCGGGGTCGAGCTACTGACGTTCTACGCGATCTATCGGGCAATGGTGCGTACCAAGGTGGATCTGTTTCGGCTCGCACAGATGGAAGCAGAGACGGATGAATATCGACAGTTGATTGATGAGGTGGTAGCGCTGGTTGAGCTGGCCTCACGGTTGATGCAGCAACGCTGTCGCTTTCTGATGATTACTCATGGGGTCTCCGGTTCAGGAAAGTCGTATGCCTCCCAACAGGTTGTGGAGTCATTCCGTGCGATCCGTATCCGTTCAGATGTGGAGCGGCTGCGACGTTTTCCCGATCCACAGCAGCGTTACCATGCCGAGGCTACAGCGCAGACCTACCAGACGCTGCACCAGTTGGCAGCACAACTCTGTGTCTGTGGACACACGGTGGTGTTGGATGCCACTTATCTGAAGCGGGCACAGCGCCAGCAGGCAGCTGCTGCTGCAGAGGAGAGCGGCTGTCGCTGGTTGATCCTCGATTTGCACTGCAATGAAGAGGAGCTGGTGCGGCGTATTGAGGCACGTCTGCAGCAGCACGATGATCCTTCCGAGGCCGATGAGATGGTACTGCGGCAGCAGTTACAACATCGGCAGCGGTTGAGTGATGAAGAGCAGCAGGCAGCGGTTGTGGTGCATCCGGGGGATGATATCGTGGCCATAATGCAGCCAGTGGTCAGCAGTACCCTTTCCCCATGAACGAACAGCACTTATCTGACCTTTTCCACGCACTCGCCCCTGCTGCCTGGCAGACGCTGGAGAGAGGTGCAAATCTATTGTTGGTCGATGACAGCAGATTGGAGGTGACCGCGGAACCTGCACAGAATGTACTGTTGTGTGGGGCTGATTACACTGAAACTTCATCACTGTCTGAATGGTGTCAACAGCATGTTGCTGAGTTGCTGGAGCACTATTACCTCACCACGCCGCTCTCCAGAAGAGGGTTTGATGCGCAGGTGCTGCAGTTGCTTGAGCAGCATGGTGGTGCGGCCTTTGCGGCACCATTCGGCGCGGTACCGACCTGTACCCTGTTTGTGGAGGGCGGTGATGTCATTGCGGAAACGGCAGCCAGTCCACGTCACCGTTATGGGGCCTTTCTTGAGTTGGAGCGTCCGCTGTCGCCTGATGAGGCAGCGTTAGCGGTTGCACGGTGGATTGAGCAGGGCGGCGCGTATGAACACTATCTCAGCATGAATATGTGCCGCTACAACTGTTGATTGTGTGCGCTGATCAGAAGTGGCTGGAGAGGCCTCTCTGCTTCTCAACCAGTGCAGGCATCTTGTATTTTTTCAGACTGGTGTAGGAGGAGGCCATGCGGTAGCCAGTGGATGTGGTTTTGGCAGCAGGCTGGGACTTCTCTGCCACCCGGTGTAGTGCAGGGGTCGCCTTGGGGGTATGTTTTTCGTGTTTGTGCTCGCCCTTCTCATGTACCGCGCCGAAGCAGTGCATCAGCTCGTGGCCAACGGTGCGCATGGCGTCATCGTCGTTCCAGTTGTAGGGCATCATCACGTGGATCTCGCAGGTACCGTCACGGCGTACCTTGGAGAAGCCGTTGACGTTGCGGCCACGCAGATCGGTCAGCTCCTGTTTGGTGTGAAACTGGATGGTGACATTGCTGACATTGCGGGTGACGCTGAGGGCGGAGTGGTATTTTCTGTGGCGGGTGTGGTGCTTGATGCTCTCGTAGTCGATGGCATCGGTTTTGGCGACTGGTGCGCTCTGCTTGGCGAAGCGGGAGGCGTTGAATGAGTACCCTTCAACCGCAGCATCGCTGGGGCCGCTGGCTATTAGCAGCAGGCTGATCAGCAGTGAGGTGAAGGCTTTCATGGTGTCTCGTTGGCTCCGTTACAGTGGTTCTGTAAGGGATAGAGCAAGGGGTGTGCCAACTGCTAAGACAGGTCTTAGATTTGGTTAAGAGATTTTTTGTTTTCAATGTCTTATCATGTTTTTGGTGAGGATGGCAGGGTGGCAATGGGATGGTTGCCGCCTGTTTTGCGGTAACCCTTGCCGCCTCTGTCTGTATCAAAAGCCCCGGCTGATTCAGGTAACCGGGGCTTCTTTGGCGGTTGGCCAATGGTTTCAGGCGACCTTGATTTCGAACTGGTCGTCGATCTCTACCTCTTTCATTTTGGGGAGTACCACTTCCAGCAAACCGTCGACGAACTCGGCGTGGATGTTCTCCACATCGACCCGACGAGGCACCCGCATGGTTCTGCGATAGCTGCGGTGGGTGCGCTCCTGGTGGATCATTTCGCCTTCTTCTTCGGTTTCGGTACGGCTCTCACCGCTGATGGTGAGTACACCGTCATTGAAGTTGATGGTGATGTCCTCCTTTTTCAGGCCGGGCAGCTCCACACGCACACTGTAGGTAAAGTCAGTCTCTACCACGTCAGCCAGTGGAATCAGCAGGTTGGATACCGATTTCTCCTCCCGAGGCAGTGGGCGGAAAAATCCATGGAACAGCTCATCAAACAGGTCATGGTTGAAGAGGCTGTCGGGTACGGTTCTCAGGTCTCTCATGACACACCTCCTTGGTTGGTACGGAAGCACATGCTTCCATCCTGAATATAGGAGAATTGGTTATCTTTTCAATGGGGTAGGCTCTGTTTCGTCATCCGGCTCCTGCGTACTCAGTTTGCGTGGCAGGGTGAGGATGATGGTGGTTCCGGTATGTGGGCCATCGCTCTCGGCGCGGATCTCGCCATCGATCTGGCGAACAAAGTTGATGGCGGAGTGGAGCCCGTAACCGCTGCCCCCTGATTTGGTGGTGTGGTGGGGGCTGAAGATATGATTCAACTGCTCTGCAGCTATACCGCAGCCGTTATCCTGCAGAGAGAGGATGAATTGACCGTTTTCAAGGGATTGGGTGGAGAGAGTGATGCTACCCTCCAGTGTGCTGTTGTCCACCATCTCCGAGATGATCGCCTCCAGACTGTTTTTGATCAGGTTGAGTAGCAGCTGCATCAGTGGATTACGTGGCAGTGTGACGGAGTTGATCTCCGGTGAGAGCTGCAGGTTCCAGCAGATGTTGTATTTGGAGATGCGCTCGTCGATCAGGCTGTAGGTATCCTCGATCAGTTGTTTGAGGGTGAACTGGCTCGCTGAGAGCTGTGGACGGGAGGCGCTCTGCTGGATGGAGATGATGTCGCCGATATGGCGGACGCCGCTCTCCAGTTTGTCGAGACTCTCGAACTGTTGCTGGATACGGGTAAAGCTGTCGACACTCCCTTTCAGCACCTTGGCGGTCTCCAGCAGGCGACCTTTGACGGCTTCGGTATCACTCTGCTCTTCAGCGATTCTGGTGCTCTCATCGGCGTATTGATCGAGTGCAGGCAACAATTTTTCGAGTGTGCGCATGCGGGATTGCAGCTTCATGATGTGACCAATCATCCCGGTGATGACGTTGCCGATGTTGTGCAGTACAGAGGCACCCATCTCGGCAATACCGGCCTGGAAGGCGGCGTACTGCTCCTGGCGTTCTGCCCGTATGCGGTCACGCAGGTCATGGATGACGAGAACGGAGCCGATGGCTCGATCGAGATGCGGAGGATGGATCAGTGCACCGGAGACATGCACCGGGATCTCGTCGTTGGACAGCACAAGCTGTTTTTCGACCCCCTCGCCATAAAAGTCGGATAGTTTGACTGTTTCCCCAAACAGATCATCAAGGCTGAGTCCGGTCAATGCCTGACTGTCTGACTGACAAAGTGTCTCCAGACGCTGGTTGATTTTGAGGATGGTACCCTGGTTGTTGACCAGCAGAATGCCGTCTGTCATTGAACGGAAGATCTCTTCCAACTCCAGCTGGGTGCCGTTGAGTGTATTGATGGTCTCCTCAATCTGTTGCGCCATCTGCTGAAGTGAGCGAGAGAGGTCACCGAATTCATCGTGTCGTTGAGAGTCGGGTATGGAGTAGTTGCCAGCGGCAATGGCGTCAGCTGTGGTGACCGCCTCTTGCAGTGGGCGGTGGAAGAAGTTGGCCAGCAGCAGTGCAGCGAGCGTGGAGAAGATCAGTAGCACGATTTCGGCCAGGATGAACTGCTGTATCACCATGGTGACGGCCTCATCAATATCTTCCCGGCTCAGCTCCAGATGGATGTAGCCAAGAAACTCGTTGAAGGGGGTGATGATGCTGTGGGTGATTGCGATCCGCTCTTCATGCTCCCAGATGATGAGATCCTCTACACCTTCGTTGAGTTCTTTCAGAATCGGGGTGAGCGGTTTGAAGGGCTCCTCCAGCAGCAGGTTTTCCGGGGTGCCGTCGGCGAGGATGATGCCCTGCTGGTCGAGAATCAGAGTGCGTGGAATGTCACCGGTTGCATTCAGTGCAGCCAGCTGCTGGTTGAGTTTGTGGATCTCCAGATTGTGTAGCGGGTCGATGATGTTGTGACCGATCACCTCCGCCAGCTCTTCGCCAAAATGTCTGTGTTGCTCCTCCAGAGAATCGATATGCAGATAGAGTGCAATACCTGCAATCAGGTTGATGCTGGTGAGTAACAGCAGTAGTGAATAGAGCAGCAGGCGTGCTCGTATGGAGAGTCTCATGGTGTGCTGAAGCGCTCCATCTGCTCTTGCAGCTGTTTCAGGGTCTCTGCAGCGGAGGCAGGTATACGGTCAAATTTGCGCGTCTGTTGGAATTGTTGCAGCGCAGTTTTTCCCTCTGCGGTCTGATCCATCATAATCAGTGCCCGGTTGACCTCCTCCATCTGTGTGGAGGGGAAGTCGGCACGATAGCTGATAATCTGCCGCGGGACAGAGGGGCTCTGATAGATCATTCTAAGCTTTTGCCGGGTGGTGGGTTTCAGTTCCTCAAACTTCGGTTGGCTGATGGTGCCGGCATCGACCCGTTTGCGCAGTACCCAGGCGATGGTAGTGCTGTCATCACCGGAGAAGCGGTAGTGTATGCTGTTTGTGCTCTTCGACTTCTCCCCGTCCGGGACTGGCGTCAATCCATGTTCCAGTAGTGCAACGGCTCCGAGAAAGTAGCTGGCGGTGGAGAAGGGCTCTTCAAAGGCGAAGCGGGCCTTTTTGAGGTCATTGATCGATTGGTAGGGGGAATCGTGGCGCACAAAAATTACGCTGCTGTACTGCTCTACCCCCTTCTTCCAGCGTCGCAGGGTCATCTGTGAGCCGGATTGCTGGCTGACGGTCAGAGAAGGGTAGGGGCTGTCGATGAAGAGATCGACCTGTCCCTGCTTGAGTTTGTCGGCCATCTGCTCCATGGAACGTGCAATAACGATCTCGATTGCCTTATAGCTGTGAGGGACCAACTCGCGTTGCAGATGGTTGGTCAATGGTTTGAACTTTTGTACTTCTGACAGATATTCACCGGCAATACTGCCGATGCGCAGAGTCTCTGCTATAGCCGTGGAGGAGAGGGTGAGGGCGGTCAGTAGTGCAGCAGTGTAGAGGATCGGCATATGGAGACTTCCCGAACATTCGAACTAAAGGGTTTCGATTCTACCGAATTTTGACAGTTGGGGTTAAAATGGAGGGCTATTTACCCTGGAAACCGACCATGGCCGCAGACCGCACACAACAGCTGACCGAACTGATGTCCCAGCGCATCCTCATCCTCGATGGCGCGATGGGGACGATGATCCAGCGCCACAAGCTGGAGGAGGCGGATTATCGAGGCGAGCGTTTTGCTGACTGGCCCAGTGATCTCAAGGGAAACAATGACCTTTTAGCGCTGACTCAGCCACAGATCATCCAGGGAATTCACGAGGCCTATCTGGGTGCAGGTGCAGATATTCTGGAGACTAACACTTTCAATGGCACTCGTGTGTCGATGGCCGACTACGGTATGGAGGAGCTGGTTCACGAGATTACTCAAGCCGGTGCCGCGTTGGCTCGTGCAGCAGCGGACAAGTACAGCACGCCGGAGAAGCCGCGTTTTGTCGCAGGTGTATTGGGCCCAACCGGGCGCACCTGTTCCATCTCCCCGGATGTGAATGATCCCGGTGCGCGCAACATCACCTTTATGGAGTTGGTGGAGAACTACAGTGAATCGATTGATGCGTTGGTGAAGGGAGGCTCCGATATTTTGCTGGTGGAGACCATCTTCGATACCCTCAATGCCAAGGCAGCGCTGTTTGCGATTGATGCCTACTTTGAGCAGCACAATATCATGCTGCCGATTATGATCTCGGGCACTATCACTGATGCCTCGGGTCGTACACTCTCCGGACAGACCACAGAGGCCTTCTACAACAGCCTACGCCATGCCAAACCGATCAGCTTTGGCCTCAACTGTGCGCTGGGTCCGGATATGCTGCGCCAGTATGCAGAGGAGATGTCTCGCGTCAGTGAAACCTTTGTCTCCGCTCACCCCAATGCGGGGCTACCCAATGAATTTGGTGAGTATGATCTGACACCAGAGCAGATGGCGGATCATGTTGGGGAGTGGGCCGATTCCGGTTTTCTCAATATTGTTGGCGGTTGCTGTGGCTCTTCTCCCGACCATATTCGTGCGATTGCCGCCAAGATGGAGGGTAAGGCACCGCGTTCACTGCCAACGCCTGCGCCGGAGTGCCGCCTCTCCGGATTGGAGCCACTCAACATTGGGGCAGATTCCCTTTTCGTCAATGTAGGTGAGCGTGCCAATGTCACCGGTTCGGCCAAGTTCAAGCGGCTCATTCTCAATGAAGAGTACGAAGAGGCGCTCGATATCTGTCGTACCCAGGTGGAGAACGGGGCGCAGGTGGTTGACGTCAATATGGATGAGGGGATGCTCGACGGCAAGGCAGCAATGGTTCGCTTCCTCAACCTGATCGCCTCCGAGCCAGATATCGCCAAGGTGCCGCTGATGATCGACTCCTCCAAGTGGGAGATCATCGAGGCGGGACTGCAGTGTTCGCAGGGCAAGCCGGTGGTCAACTCCATCTCGATGAAGGAGGGGGAGGAGGCGTTCCGTCACCATGCCACTCTCTGTCGCCGTTACGGTGCTGCAATCATCGTCATGGCCTTCGATGAGACCGGTCAGGCCGATACCGAGGCGCGCAAGGTGGAGATCTGTACCCGTGCCTACGACATGCTGGTCAACGAGATCGGCTTCCCGCCCGAGGATATCATCTTCGACCCCAACATCTTTGCAGTGGCGACCGGGATCGAGGAGCACAACAACTACGGGGTCGACTTTATCGAGGCGACCCGTACCATCAAGCAGACCCTGCCCCATGCGATGATCTCCGGGGGGGTCTCCAATGTCTCGTTCTCCTTCCGTGGCAACAACCCAGTACGTGAGGCGATCCACGCCGTGTTCCTCTACCACGCCATCCAGGCGGGAATGGATATGGGTATTGTCAATGCGGCCCAGCTGGCAGTTTACGATGATCTGCCAGAAGAGCTGCGCAATGCGGTTGAGGATGTGGTGCTCAATCGTGGCCCAGATGCAGGGGAGCGGCTGGTCGATCTGGCGCCCAAGTATCTGGGCGATGGCTCCACTGGCAGTGATAACAAGGTGGATCTGGAGTGGCGCAGCTGGCCGGTGACCAGGCGGCTGGAGCATGCGCTGGTCAAGGGCATTACCGAGTACATCGACGAGGATACCGAGGCTGCTCGTCAGCAGTTCGACAAGACCCTGGATGTGATCGAGGGGCCGTTGATGGATGGCATGAACGTGGTCGGTGAGCTGTTTGGTGCGGGCAAGATGTTCCTGCCGCAGGTGGTGAAGTCGGCGCGGGTGATGAAGAAATCGGTCGCCTATCTCGATCCTTACCTGCAGGAGGAGAAGGCAGAGTGTGCGATGGAGAGTCAGGGCAAGATTCTGCTCGCCACGGTGAAGGGCGACGTTCACGATATCGGCAAGAACATTGTCGGTGTGGTACTGCAGTGCAACAACTACGAGGTGATCGACCTCGGGGTGATGGTACCGGCCGAGACCATTCTGCAACGAGCGAAGGAGGAGGGGGCTGACATCATCGGCCTCTCCGGGCTGATCACTCCGTCACTGGATGAGATGGTTCATATCGCGAAAGAGATGACCCGTCAGGGCTTCACCATTCCGCTGATGCTGGGTGGTGCAACGACTTCGAAGGCGCATACCGCAGTCAAGGCGGAACCGGAGTATGCACATGGGGTGATCCATGTGGCTGATGCCTCGCGTGCAGTGGGTGTGGCCACCACGCTGCTCTCCGAAGGGCAGAAGGCCAGATTCCTGGAGGAGACTCGCAACGACTATACGCGGGTGCGCGAGCGTCGTGCCAATAAACAGGCCAGTGCCTCTCTGATCGCTTTGCAAGCGGCACGGAACAACGCCACTGCCATTGACTGGAGCAGTTGGAGTCCGGTCAAGCCGAAGGCTTTGGGTGTTACTGTGCTGGATCGGATTGATCTCAACGAGATCGTCCCCTATATCGACTGGACCTTCTTCTTCCATGCCTGGGAGCTGAAAGGACGATATCCGAAGATTCTGGAGGATGAGGTTAAAGGGGAAGAGGCACGCAAACTCTTCGCCGATGCCCAGACGATGCTGGAGCAGGTCCTTGCCGGAAATTGGCTGCAGGCGAAGGCGGTGGTGGGGCTGTTCCCGGCCAATAGTGTGGGAGATGATGTGGAGTTGTATGGAGAAGACAATATACCGCTCACCACGCTCCATTTCCTGCGCAAGCAGGGTAAGCAGCCATCGGGGCGTTATAATGAATGTCTGAGTGATTTTGTGGCACCGAAAGGAGCCAGTATCGATTATGTCGGTGGTTTTGCGGCCACTGCCGGGATCGGGGTGGAGGCTAAAGTCACCGAGTTTGAGGCCGATCATGATGACTATAGTGCGTTGATGTTGAAGGCGGTAGCAGATCGATTGGCGGAGGCGTTGACCGAATGGCTGCATGAGCAGGTGCGCACCGAACTGTGGGGCTATGCTGCCGATGAGCAACTGGATAATGAGGCGTTGATTGCGGAAGAGTATCAGGGGATTCGTCCGGCGATGGGTTATCCTGCGTCACCAGACCATACCGAGAAAGAGGAGTTGTGGACGCTGCTGGATGTGGAGCAGAATATCGGTATCTGGCTGACTGAGGCGAAGGCTATGGTGCCGACCGCATCGGTCAGTGGGCTCTATATTGCCCATCCGCAGGCGCGCTATTTTGCGGTTGGCAAGATCAATCGGGATCAGGTTGGAGATTATGCGGAGCGCAAGGGAGGCTCTATCGAGGAGATGGAGCGTTGGTTGGGGGTAAATCTGGCGTATGATCCGGCATAGCGATGCAGGATTCAGTTGGAACGGGAAAAAAGTAGAGTGAAGTTTTGAGCGGTGATGTCCATTTTGTTCTGATCAAGGGCTTTCAGCACAAGAAGAAGCTGAATGAGGTGGTGGCTTGGCTTGAGGAGAACGTTGTTCTGGGCCATGGCGAGGCAGAGAAGGTTGATAGCACTCTTCCGTTTGAGATTCCGATGGGATTCCCCTCCAGGCAGGAGGCGGAGGAGTTTTCGGAAAAGCTCAAGGAGCTGGGTTGTGTGATTGTCACCGAGAGTCTGAGTGAGCGCAAGGCACGCGCAGCTCAGGAGACGGAGTCACATGCCCGGGCGGAGATTGATGCGGCGCAGGCCGGATTGGCAGGAAAGAGTGCCGTTCAGCAGGGTGACACCTCTATTCAACAAGAGGGCAAAGATGAAACCGCAGAGGAAGAAGATGGAGGGAGGCCACCCTGGTTGATTCCGGCAGCTGCCGGATTGGGTGTTGTAGTAGTGGCTTTGATTGTCTGGATGGGGGGGGGCAAGGTTGATACCGAAGCGCTCTCCGAGTGGTCGGACAAGGTGGATCTGGACATCATCTCCATGGTGCAGGATCAGTCAAAATCAGGCAGTCCCTTTTCTGATGTGGTGGGGAATATGCAGCGCCATATTGAGCAGCAGAACTACTCGCAGGAGGAGCGGGTGGAGAACTCCAATGTCTACATGGGAGAGGTGCGGGGAGAGGAACCTGTCAGGAATCGCGATACCCGAAAGCGTAATATTGCGATGCTGCAGATCTCCCTGGCGTTCAATAAAAACAACAGAAAGGCCTGGCGGCGTCTGGTTGAGGAGTATCAGATGATCAGGGCGACCCTGAAGGTGGAAGAGATTCGTAAAGAGATGGTGGAGATCTTCGGTGAAGAGGAGACCGCAGAGATTCTGGAAGAGAATGGATAACGGATAGAGAGAATTTTGATGAGTGAATGTCCCTGTGGCTCCGGCCAGCCCTATGCCTCCTGTTGTGAACCATTTCACAAGGGGGAGCAGTTTCCTGAAACCGCAGAGCAGTTGATGCGCTCGCGTTACTGTGCCTATGTGCAGGGTGAGATCGACTATATTCATAATACGCTGCACCCCGAGCACCGTGCGGATCATGATCTCGATGCGGCAAGAAAATGGTCGCGTGATTCGGAGTGGCTGGGGCTGGAGATTGTGGCTACACAACAGGGTGGCGTGAATGATCAACAGGGCGTTGTCGAATTCAAGGCCAGCTATCGGGAGCGTGGTGGTGTGCGCCAGGCACATGAGGTGAGCCAGTTCGAGAAGGTGGATGGCAAGTGGATGTATGTGGATGGTGATATGCCCAAGCCGGAGACGATCCGCAATGCAGGCAAGAAGGTGGGGCGCAATGAACCCTGCCCCTGTGGATCAGGCAAGAAGTACAAGAAGTGCTGTGGTCGATAGTGGACCATGAGCTTCAATGAATATCCGACAATAGTCGCTAAAGTTGTTGCGATCACCGACCGGGGGCAGCAGAGCAAGATTGTAGCGCTGTTGAAACAGCACTACTCGATGGAGCAGGAGGATGCGTATCAGCTTGTACAGACGGTTCCGTTCAAGCTGCCGGTCTCCTTCTTTACCCTGAAGGAGGCGCAGACTGCAGTCCGTGAGCTGGTTGGCCTGGGTTGTGAAATCAAGTTTCGCGATCTGATGGACCCTGAGCCGGAAGAGGAGGAGCCTGCTGCCGAGGAGGAGGAAGAGGAGAGTCCTCCCGTTGAGGAGGGGCCGGCTACCTATAGTGAACTTGCTGAACCGGTGCAGTTGGATGATGACGAGACTGTGGAGGCAGAAGCTGGTGAGCCGGAAGAGGAGGAGCCGGAGAAGTCGGGTTGGTGGAAGCTCTGGGAGCGTCGGATCATACGAATTGGAAGCTACTTCATTCTGATCAGCTTTCTGACCATCGTCTACTGGTTCCTGACACTGGAGAGTCAGTGGGAACACTCCAAGGGGGGGGAGCCGGTCCAGTTGCGAGATTTCTCATCGACGGCAATGGGGAAACTGGTGGCGCAGATTGATGAGAAGATCAAGCAGATGGGCTCCATCGATCAGTTTTTGAAAGAGCTTCCAGCAAAGCTGGAACAGGGAAAGGTGACTCAACCGCAGCGTGAGAAGCTCTCTGACCACTATCAGAAAAAGGCGAGTCAGCCGGGTACCAAGGGGGACAACATCCAGGCGATGCGATCCATCCAGATGCTGAAGGTGTCGCTGGTGGCGAACAGGAAGAACAAGAAGGCGTGGAAAATGCTGGTCAGGAGGTATCAGGAGCGAGGCATGCACTACAAGGTGAAAAAGACCCAACGCTCCATGCTGAAGGCGATCGGGCGTGACGCGATGGTGGAGATCTATGGTGAAGCTGTGGTGGAAAAGCTGTAGACCAAGTGAGGTGGACTACTCGACCAGGGTCACCTGGTCGCGGCCACGACTTTTAGCGTCGTAGAGACCGTCATCCACCCGTTCGATCAACTTCAACCCCTGTTCTCCGACATGTAGCTGAGCTACACCGATGCTCACGGTGTAGTTGAAGCTGTTGTGGTCAAACTGTTTGCCATCGATTTCAATGTTGCGTTGGTGGCATCCGCTGTGGATGCGGTCGGCGATCTGTCTGGCGGTCTCTATGTCACTGTCGGGCAGTAGTACCATGAACTCCTCGCCGCCATAACGTCCGGCAATATCGCTGCTACGGACGCAAGACTGGAGCAGTTCACTGAAGTCGACCAGAACCTGATCTCCGACCAGATGACCATAGGTGTCATTGACCCGTTTGAAGCGATCCAGATCCATCAACAGGATGGAGAGCGGGCGCTCGGGTTGCTGCTGGAAATTATCGATCTCCAGCTCCAGCTGTTTCATCAGGATACGTCGGTTGACCAGACGGGTGAGCGGATCGCGACTCGCCTGCCGGTAGAGGGAGAGCAGCATGTGCAGTTGCGCCATGCCGGGCCACATGCAGATACCAGCCAGTAGCAACAGCAGCCAGAGATCCTTCAGGGTCTCTGCACTGAAGAGCGCCCCCTGCAGCAGGTGGGGAGCAAGTGCAAACAGTGTGATGAGCAGGGTGTAGCTTAATCCCTCCAGCATGGTGAGGGGAAAGATGGTCAACATCACCACCATCAGGAATGGAAAGAAGGTGTAGCCCACCAGTAGCGCATCATTGGTCACTGCACCATCGAGTACCTGCAGGGAGAGGGTATAGAAGATGCCGGGTGGTAACAGCATCAGTGCCAGCCGTCTGCGGCTGTGGTGGATGTTGAAGGTGTGTGTGGCCCAGAAGCCGATCAACAGCATGGAGATCGAGAAGCCGATCCGCATCCATACCATGGAGTAGAAGGCAGATCCTTCCAGAGAGTAGTAGTCGATTGGAATCCAGAAAGGGGCCATCACTCCGAAGGCGAGTGCAATCAACTGCAAGCGCATGTTGACCTGTTCGGCCCGGGTGCCGTTGAAGTCTGCAGAGTGGTTGCGGATGGTCAGCAGATCCTCGAAATTGAGTGCTTCGACTTGTTTCCGGTTACGTCTGAAAATTGCGGTGATGTCCATTGGATCTGTCCCCCTTGCTCCAATTAACTCTGGAGAGGGAGCATATCGATAAATGGGGAGTTCGGCAACTAACTGCGCTTAGTCAAAAATCTCCCGATAGCGCGGTTCGGAAAATCCCACCTCGATCTGTGAAAGTGCATCACTCTCCAGTACGGGGCGCTTGATCATTGCAGGATGTTCGAGCAGCAGTGCAAGTGCGCTCGCCTCATCAATGGATGCTTTCTGCTCTGTTGAAATCTGTCGCCAGGTGGTGCCGCGTTTGTTCAACAGCACCTCCCAGCCCACCTGTTTTACCCAGTCTTCGAGTTGTTTCCGGTCGAGCCCATCCTTGCGGAAGTCGTGAAATTGAAATTCAACCCCAGCCGCCGTAAGCCATTTTCTGGCCTTGCGGATGGTGTCACAGTTGGGGATTCCATAGAGAATGTTCATGTCATATAAGCTACCATAGCCACCTATGCATATCCATATCTTGGGAATTTGCGGGACTTTTATGGGTGGTATCGCGCTGTTGGCGAGGGCCGCAGGCCATACCGTTTCCGGTTCTGATGCCAATGTCTATCCACCGATGAGTATCCAGCTGGAGAAGGCGGGAATTACGCTGCAAGAGGGATATGATCCGGCTCATCTCGATCCTGCCCCGGATATGGTGGTGATTGGCAATGCGATGAGTCGCGGTAATCCGGCAGTGGAGTATCTGCTGGAGCAGGGGTTGCCTTACACCTCCGGCCCACAGTGGCTGTCGGAGCACGTGCTGCAGGGGAAGTGGGTGCTGGCAGTTTCTGGCACCCATGGCAAGACCACCACCTCCAGCATGTTGGCCTGGATTCTGGAGTATGCCGGGATGAAGCCCGGTTTCCTGATCGGTGGCGTGCCACAGAATTTCGGGGTTTCGGCCCGTCTGGGTGAGACGCCGTTCTTTGTGGTGGAGGCGGACGAATATGACACCGCCTTTTTCGACAAGCGCTCCAAGTTTGTCCACTATCGTCCACGTACACTGGTGGTCAACAATCTGGAGTTCGATCATGCCGATATCTTTGATGATCTGGCGGCTATTCAGCGCCAGTTTCACCACTTGGTGCGTACCGTACCGGCCAACGGGTTGATTATCCACCCTGAGGAGGAATCGGCAGTGGATCAGACGCTGGAGATGGGGTGCTGGACACCACTTGAGAATATCGGTGGGAATTGGAGTGCAATCGAGCAGTCTGCAGCCTGGAGCCGGTTTGAGGTGTTTGTCGATGGGCAACTGCAGGGTGAAGTGGACTGGTCGTTGACCGGACTGCACAACCGCAACAATGCACTGGCGGCAATCGCGGCTGCTCGTCATGCCGGGGTACCGGCCCACCATGCAATCGATGCACTTTCACAGTTCCAAAATGTGAAACGACGCATGGAGCTGCGGGGAGAGAGGAATGGGATTGCAGTCTATGATGACTTTGCGCACCACCCCACTGCCATTGAGCTGACCCTGCAGGGGTTGCGTGACAAGGTGGGAGCGGCGCGTATTCTGGCGATTATGGAGCCGCGCTCCAACACCATGCGCATGGGAGTGCATCAACAGACACTGGCAGCCGCCTTCCATGCGGCAGATCAGGTGCTGCTGCTGGAGCAGGATCTGCAGTGGGATCTTTCCGCAGCCATGGCAGAGGTGGAGATTCCCTGTGAACTGCTCTCCTCGGTAGAGCAGATTGTAGAGCGTGCCGTGGCATGGGGCCGTCCGGGGGACCAGATTCTGGTAATGAGCAATGGTGGTTTCGGTGGGATTCACCAGAAGCTGCTGGATCGACTGGAACTGTCATGAAGATCCCCTCCTGGAACCGGAACAACACCATTGCTCTGGCGGTGACCGGTGCCTCGGGTGCCGCTTATGCATTACGCCTGCTGGAGCAGCTGCTGGCCGCTGATCAGCGGGTCTGGATGATGCTCTCCGATGCGGCGCGGGTGGTGATGGAGATGGAGGTCGGGGTTGAGCTACCGGAGGCGGTTGAGCGTATGGAACAGATTCTGGCAGAGCGGTTCAATGCAAAAGTAGGGCAGCTCTCTCTCTTCGGCAAGCAAGATTGGCTCTCTCCAGTGGCCAGCGGTAGTGGCGGTCCCCGTGCGATGGTGGTCTGTCCCTGTTCAATGGGAGCGCTCTCGGCGATTGCTCATGGTAACAGTGACAACCTGCAGGAGCGTGCAGCCGATGTGATGATCAAGGAGCGACGGCAGTTGATTCTGGTGCCCCGGGAGACCCCTTACTCCACCATCCATCTGGAGAATATGCTGAAGCTGTCACAGAACGGTGTCACCATTTTGCCCGCCAGTCCGGGGCTCTATCAAAACCCGAAGTCGGTCGAGGACCTGGTCGATTTTT
>CAYQFH010000057.1:0-16598 GCA_964416755.1 uncultured Piscirickettsiaceae bacterium
GAATTTGCCGAGGCGCACTACAATCTCGCCCGCCTGCTGGAAGAGGAGGGGGAAGATGATGAGGCGCGCAGCCACTATAATCGTACGGTTGAATTGAGTGAAGAACACTCTCTAGGCCACTACCACCTGGGACTGCTGCTGGTACGCCATGATGAACTGGTTGAGGCCAAGAGCAACTTCGAGAAGGCGATTGCGATTGATCCAAACTTTGCTGACGCCTACTATCAGTTGGCGCTACTACTGCGTGACCCGGAGGAGTATGAGTCGGCCAAGAAGTACTACACTGTGGCGGTGGATATCGATCCACAACATGCTATGGCCTATTATGAACTGGCTAAGCTGCTGGGGGGAGGGCATCGAGTCTCGGAAGACGGTACCCCGGAGACCAAGCCGGAGCTGGATGAGTCGGTCAGTCAATTTACCAAGGCAATCAATATTACACCAAAATTCCCCAATGCTTATTATCACTTGGCGCTGGTACTGGAAAAGATGGGGGATTTTCGCAAGGCGCAGATGTCGCTGGAGACAGCCATCAAGCTTAATGGTGACTATGCTGAGGCACACTACCGTTTGGCACTGTTGTTGCCTAAATTACAGGCATAATTTCGGGGAAAACGGCTCGGTTTCCACTGAGTTACTTTAAATTGGCCTCCAGTTTTGGGCTTCCTGTGCTTTTTGACTATAATCAAGAGCGCAAGGAAATCAGGCTGATATGTTAAAGTAAGTGGGAATCCAGTATGGCTGTTCAAACATTTAGTGACCGATCATTAGATAGTGCCGTGTTTGCGGCAGAATCGGTGCTGCCCGAAGAGAATAGCTTCACCATCCTCTCGTCCGAGCTGATGCTCAAGGGCGAGTATATGCGTGACGGAGATGACCTTATTATCCGTGGTGATATGGGAGAGGAGATCCGTGTGGAGGAGTATTTCTCTGGCGATAATCCACCCACTCTGGAAACCCCTTATGGTGCTATTGTGCTACCAGAGACGGTGCAGAAACTGTTGGTCAACAGCGATTCCATCGAGGTTGCCGGACCGGCAGGCTCTCTCTCCATCCCCGGTCTTTTGGGAGATCCCATCGGTACCATTGATGAGTTGGGGGGTGATGGCAAGGCAACCGCCAAAGGTGCAGATGGTGTTGTCCGTACCCTCAATGAGGGAGATCCCATCTATCAGGATGATGTGATTGAAACCATCGGGCGCTCCTTTGCCAACCTGCGCATGATGGATGACACCAGCTTTCAGTTGGGTAAAGAGACTCGTGCCATCATCGAAAACTACAACTATACCCCGGGTGTAGAGAGTGGCTCATTCGAAGCCACGGTCATCTCCGGCTTCTTCCGTTATGCCAGTGGAAAGTTAGGTGGTCTCGACAAGGGTACTCACACTACCATCAAGACCCCGACTGCACAGATCGGTGTGCGAGGTTCCGAGATGGAGGGGGTGATTGAGGAAGATGGTTCCAGTACCTTTGTTCACAAGGACGGTATTCTGGATGTCTCTGATGCAAACGGTCGTGGCACAGTCACTCTTGATGAACCTGGTATGGCAACAGCAGTCAGTAGTAAACCGGGAGCACCTGCAGCGGCTTTTGAAGCACCGGAATCGTTATTGAAATCATTCGAGGAGGCGCTGCCTCCACCTCCCGATTTTGTAGTGACCCATGATGAAGAGGGAGCTGAAGGAGAGGGGGAGCTGCTTGATGCAATGGCTGCTCTCGGAGAGGGTGAGGTTGAAGGTGAAGAAGGTGCTCTGGATGCAGATGGCGAGTTTGTAGCACCAGTTGTAGAAGTTATTGATGCTGAAGATGATCTTTTCGAGGTGGAAAATGTTCAGCAGAATGCTGTGCCTACCGCATTTAATGATCTTTTGGCCGGTACAGAGGATGGCATTGTAACCGGGTCATTGGCAGCCAATGATCAACTGGGTGATGGGCAACACACTTGGTTTGTCGCAGGTCGTCCTGAGCACGGAACGATTGAAATCAGCCCCAATGGTAGCTTTGTCTATACCCCGGATGCCAACTATAACGGCATGGACAGCTTTACCTATACGGTGCGTGATGCTGATGGTGATGAGTCCACAGCTCAGGTCATTATCCAGCTTTCAGAGGTGAATGATGCACCGGTAATGGTAGTGGATGGTGTGCTCGTCTTTAGAGAGGGGGATGTCACGATCCAGGGAGCGGTTGGTGTCTCTGATGTGGATAATACTGGGGATGTGGTGCGCGGAGCCACAATCGTCATCAATAATGCGTTATCGACAGATCGGCTCGATTTTGAGCCTCCGGCAGGGAGTGGTATCACCGCTCAATATGCCTATGTTGACGGGGTCGGTACATTAACGCTGAGTGGTAATGGCACGTATGCTGAATATCAAAGTGCCATAGAAAGTATCATGTTCAAGAGTGAGGGGGGGGAAGACCCCACCCAGAATGGTTTGACGCCTACCCGTTCTATCACCTGGACAGTTACAGAGGACGATGGTTCTGTTGACGGTGTTGTTAGTGAACCTTTGACGATCAGCAATGTCAATATTACGCCAGTAAACAATCCACCCACTGTAAATGGAGATTTGTCTGCAACTCCTATCTCTTACAGCAGTGATCCGAATGGTTCAGCCCCGCTATTCGGGAATTTAACGGTTGACCCAATAGAGAATTGGCAGACAATCCAGAAACTGGTCTTCTCGGTTAAAGGCAGCAAATCGGGGGATACGAATGAGGTACTACTGTTTGGTGACCCGGCAGAAGAGATTCCTCTGGTATTTAGTCAAGGCGCAGTCAAGACGCTGTCAGATGGATCTGTTGTTACTGTTGAAGTCAGAGAGAGTGATGGTGCGCTAATTGTGACGCTGGATCAGGGGAACTGGGATCTCACTTCAAGTGCGAATTTCCTTCAGACCATTCGGTATAAAAACAGTGGTGAACAGCCCCTGGAAGGCAACAGGGAAATCACGCTGGAATCGATTATGGACAATGGGGGGACGACCTACAGTGGGGTTGATACCCTCAGTCCGCAAGGAGCAACTGCTGTCGTATCTGTACTTGTACCACCTAGTCTGAATATAGTAAGTGGGGGAATACCTGCAAAAGCGGATGTTTCAGAAAAAGGAGGGGTGACAGTTGAGTTGTTTCCCTCTTCTGAAGTTGGTTTTGATGTGTCGGGAATTGATTCTGGTAAGCAGAACCTGAATCAGTTGGTTATTCGTATTACGGATGCCGTGCCGGGTGACCAATTGGTGATTGGTAATACTGCGATTGATGCCTATCAAGCAGTGGCTGCAGCTCAAGAGGGCTCTGGAACACCAGCGTTTCAGTATGCGGTGTCTGTTAAGGCAGGTGGAGAGAAAGAGAGAACGGTTGATGTTACATTGACAGGGAATTGGTCAGAAGCTGATTTGACCACCTTGATTGGTGCGCTAAAGTATCAGAATCTGGGCAATGACCCTGCTGCGTGGGGGAAAACAACCCGTACAATCTCATTACACTCACTACAGGATGATGGGGCGACTCCGACTGTTTCAGGAGATGATGCGAAAGGGGGGTTGAATAGTGGTCTGAAGCGGGTGATTTCCATTGATCCTGAGAATCAGCTTCCAAGCTCTCAGGGAGGAGGGGCAAATCCGATTGAATTCAAGGGGTCAACCCCTCTCTCCCTGTTCTCTGGTATCACTGTAAGCCCGGTCGAGCATAGCCAGACCATCACCCAGATTACCCTTTCGATTACAGCACTGTCTGGAAATGCTGGTGAGAAATTGACCATTAATGGTGTTGAAGTCAATCTGGTTCCAACTGCCCAGACAACAGTGAATGGTTTGACCTATGCGGTTTCAGAGTCTGTAGTTTCGTCTGAAGCCCCAAAGGGAAAAACTACAATTACGTTGATTGGCAATTGGGGTGGCGACGCTGCTTCGACCTTGATCAACGGAATCACCTATAGCAATACTGCAGATCAGACGCTAACAGATAGTCGAATTATTCGCCTTGAGGGCATGTTGGATAGCGAAGGTGGAAGTGCACCATTTGGCAATTTCTTGGCTGAGGTGAAGAGCCCGCACAACCAACCGCCAGAGTTAAAAGTGGTTGAGGGTAACCCGGCAACCAATGTGGTGTTTGTCGAAGATGCGGCAGGTGGTGGAACTGCAGTGCAGGTCTTCTCCGGGTTGACTTTTGAATCATCCGCTGGCCTGAATGAAGACCCTGCACAGAAATTGCGTTTGATTGAATTTAAAGTAACCGGAATAGCAGCAGATGACTATCTGATTATTGGAGGCAAAGAGATTCTGCTGAGTAGCGCAAACAAGACAAGCGTAACGGATCAGAGCAGTGGACCGCCTTTTGACTACACTATTGTCAATACCTATGACGGAAATGGGAAGATCAATGGAAGAAAGGTGACGCTGGAGGGGGGGTGGACCAGAGACTCTGCCAAGAGTGTTGATGACGTTAATCAGTTGTTGCAGGGGATCTATTTCAAGAATAGCGGCAATGATCCAGCCCCTGTTGGCGGCAGTGCAGCGCGTACATTCACCTTGACTAGAATTGGAGATGCAGGAGGAGATGATCCGACCACATCCGAGATTGTTGAACTGGGGAAAGATGCGGCACTGAATATTGTCCGGCAGGTTGTGATTGATCCCTATAACCAGAGCCCATCGCTGGTTGTGGAAAAGATAGTAGGCACTCCTGCAGCCCCTGCGGTTTATACGGTTTCGGGTGTTGAAATGAAACTCTTTGCTATAACAACGCCTGCGGGAACCAGTGCTGTAGATGCTGGGGTAGTTGAGGCAAGCCAGAGCGTCACTTCACTCAAGTTCACGGTGGACGGTATTGGGGGTATTCTCACAGGGCGGGATGGTAGTAAAGAGTGGATTACGGTTGATGGTAAAAAGATTTTGTTGAGTAGTACTACTGGAGATGTGCCAATTAATTGGAGTGGTGGGAACAGCACGGTTGTTGAAAGCTATAATGTTATTGAGAGTGATGCGGATTCTAGGGTTGTCACTCTGAATGGTAGTTGGAGCCCTGCTGAGTTGGATGTATTGATTCAGGGAATGTCTTTTGGGCTTGCCTACTCTGAAAATGGGCAGATTCAGGGGTCTGGAGTGCGGACTGTCACCTTAACCGAGATCAAGGATGATGGGGGTGTGGAGAGTGGAGCCAGTAATGATACAAAGCCTCTAAATATTGCAGCAGCTGTAGAGGTAAAAGTGAATGCAGATGGTGGTGTCAGCATTGTTAATAAAAACTTTGAGGTGGTGAATTCAAATCTAAGCTCTCTGACAACTGCAGAACAGTATTTCCAGTACAGCGAAGCGAATGGTAATGCAGCATTGCTGGGAGGAGCAGACAGCTTTGAAATCAATATTCGCCTCAATGGGGCAGGTACAGATCAGCTGCTTCCTGGTATTGCTTTTGATCTGTTTGAATATAAGACAGCTGCCGGATGGGTGAAACTAAGAATCAAGTCTGATGGAAATCTGGATCTAGTGTTTGAGAAGGGATCTACTGAGGCAACTACATCAGTTACCGATACGCCTTTGCTCTCCTCAACTGAATTGAGTGATATCTTGCTGGACGGGAAAGCGCATGACCTTAAACTGACTTGGGAGTACGGTTCCAATGCTGCTCCAGGGGATTTTAAGTTCTATCTGGATAACGCTACAACCCCGACAGTGACTGTCAGTGATACACAATTGACTAGCGGGTCGGACAAGTTCCTTGAAAGTGGAGGGACAGTGACAATTGGTGCGCCATCGTTTTCAGGAACAATCTACGATATTTCAGTCAAAAGTACTGCGGGTTCAGAAACCAGAGAAGCGCACTGGAATATGGATCAGATTGATAGTACGACTAGCACGATCAAGAATGTGTTGAGTGTGAATCAGTATGCGCTCTCTATCACCAACACAACCGTGACTGATTCGGATCAGACGAATAATGACTCTGTGTTGGTGGATACTTTCCTGGTAACAGAAGATATTGATATTCCAGAATTGAAATACTTGATTGATCAGCACTCTTTTGGTCAGGTAACGAGTTTACAGTTAAACCTTACGGGGAACGGGGCTGAAACCCAAGTGCTGAATGGAAAAGACCTGCTGGATCTGAAAGCGGGAGGCTCAACTACGCCGGAGATCGATACGGTTCGAGTCTTTGGGGATGCAGAAGATACCTTGACACTGGATGCGGGTTGGGTAAAACAGACCACCGAATCTGGAAAGCCAAGCCATTATATATTCACTTCGGGTTCGGATCAGATTAATCTCTATGTGGAAAGTGTGACAGTGACGCAATTGACAAGTTAATTAGGTGGCTGGCACTTTTCTTGCTTTTTTTTAACCGGTGGCCTTGGTAGAGGTGGCCGGTTTTTTTAATCAGGAGAAGTGCGATGTCCACGGTGATAAACACCAATATATTTTCTATCTATGCGCAGCGGCAGGCGGATGTGGCACAACGCTCTGAGCAGCGTGTAATGGACCAACTTTCAACAGGCGAGCGGATTAACAATGCCAAGGATGATGCGGTAGGCTGGGCGACGCTTCACCATCAAAATGCACAGGTAAATGCCTATTCGCAATCTATCCGCAATGTGAATGATGGTGTTTCACTGTTACAGGTTGCAGATGGTGCAATGGGAAGTATTGCAGACATTCTGCAGCGAATGAGGGAACTCTCGGTCCAGAGTCTTTCTGGTACACTGTCAACGGATCAGCGTGGATATCTTCAGCAAGAATTCAAGGTGTTACAAGAGCAGACCCTGAGCATTATTGATTCAACAGAGTTCAATAATATTTCAGTGCTCAATCGAGCAGCAGATCAAGAGCAGGAGAGTTTTGGATTCCAGATCGGGGGAGAATTCTCCTCTCTGGTTGATATGGAGAGTATCGAGGGGCATGCAATTGACCCCAAAACAAGGGGATACTATGCAGGATCCAGTGTTGAGCTTGATGCCAATACTGAAGACCAAATTACTCTGTCTAGCGTGACCATTCCGGGAATGGGTACCTTTAATCCCAACATTACAGTTGAAGTGGATGGCGTCTCTTCCGGGGTGATTACATTGGACACGACACCGCGAACCACTGAGCAATGGGCAGTGGAGTTTGAGTCAAAAATTAATCAGTCTCTTCCGTCTGGAACTGCAATTTCTGTCTCTTACGATGAGGATAATAGCCGACTCATCTTGCTTTCGGATAGTGAGGGAGATGCATCTACAGTAAAAATTACCAATGCGGTTTATGTGGGGGGGTTGGGACTGTCTCCATCGATAGAGTCAGAATCCGGTCAGCGAGAAGTAATCTCGTTGGAGGAAGTCCCTTTGGAAGATCGAGATATTACAGTGGATGTAGATGGTCAGCCTGCGGTTAATGTCCAATTGCCTGACTTGACACTGCCACTGGGTGAGTGGGAGTCGCTGTTGAAGAGTAAAGTAGATGGAATGAATGTCTCTTATGATGAGGCCAAGAAAACATTTACCTTGTCTTCTGTAAATGGTGCCGAGGGTTCTATCCGTTTGATGGGGAGTGCCTCGCTACTTGGTTTCAAGATGCATGATACCAATCAGGTGATGATCAACCATTATGATATGGATGATCCTGCCAATTCGCTTGGTGCACTGCTGCAAAATACCCAGTCCATTGCAACACTCGCAGGTTCCAGTGATATGCTGGCAAAAATTGACAGTGCAATCTCTTTTGTCACTGAAGGGCGCTCTCATTTTGCCGCTGTTGAGAATCAGTTAACAAAAGTATCGCAGAATCTGGAGCAGGGCAGTGTGGTTGTCTCAAAAGCACGTTCGATTATCAAGGATACGGACTATGCTGAAGCATCAGCTGAGATGGCGAAAAATCAAATTTTGAAACAGGTCACCAATGCCATGATGGCGCAGGCCAACCAGATTCCACACCAAATGCTACAGTTGTTCAGATAGATGTTTTGATTATGAGCATACATAGCATTCTATGCTCGCTCCATCGGTTGGGTATCCAATATTGCCTGATCACTCTCAAGACCAGTCGATAAGCGAAAAACGGTCAAAACCCGGTTTCGAACCGGTGTTGTTTTTCTCTTAAATTGTTATCTCTGTTTTCCTGGACGGCTGATATCGGCAGGACAGGAGATCTTGACTCAAATATTACTTGGTTGCTTCTTGTTTCAATATGATTGGCATTCGGATTGCATGAGAATTGGTGTACAGAAAGCGTCAATTAAGGGTGTAAGACAGTAAATTTATTCCAAGAGTAACCATTATGGATATCCAAGCTTCACTATTTCAATCTCACAGTGCCATTGGGCAGCAGCATAATAACTTGCAGTCGCGGCCAGATAGCACAAAACCACAAAACCGGGAGGGTAGTTCACATATTCCCGGGAATCACTCTGCGCAGGTGATGGAGCGTTTGACAGGAAAATTGATTGCTCAGTCAGAGAATCCGGACAAGGTTGCTGAGATCAAGGCAAAGATTGCCGCAGGTACCTTTGAGATCGATCCGGGAAAAATTGCAGACAAGTTCCTCTGGGGGGAGCGTATTGCAGCTCAGAGTGAAATCGAATAGGGCTACAGGAGAACAAATAATGTTGAAAGATGTATTGGAATCCAGGGTAGATGAGTTGAGATCAATGGTTGCAGATAGCAGAGGAGCCACTGCTCAGTTGCGTGACCTTGATTTGTTGATGAAGGTTGAATCAACCACCATGTTGATGGATGGTGTGATGGATTGCATTCGACAGCTTTATACCGAGGTTGGAGGTAATAACAAGAACACAGTTCTTGGCATGACTGAGCGTGCAGATAAAATTCTTTGGGAATTGAAACATAGTGTACTGGAAGAGATTGGCGGGGAATTTGCTCAAGAGTTGGGTGAAATGTGTGATTTTGTAGGTGAAAAACTACATCAGGTACTTTCTGAGCCAAGGAAGGTGTTGTTGGATATGGCAGCTGCTGTAATGGGTCAAATGATCCAGGTTTGGGAGTATGGAATGAGGTACTTTTTGCTCTCATCCCATCTTGAAGAACAGAAAGGTATTTTTAGAAGTAAGTTGGTCACAACCACAGTATCTGATTCACCCTTTATTCACTGAGGATTTCGTGTGAACAAGAAGCCACTTCTACTGCTTGCGGGGTTTTTTCTGGCTCCACCTGTTACTGCGCACTCGCTCTCTCAAGCAATTCAGTTGGCGTTATCCAATAATCCTGAAGTGCTCTCTGCGCAGCAAGGTGTTGGTGTTGCCGGTGAGCAGTTGACCCAATCCAAAGCAGGGTGGCTACCTACGGTTGACTTGACAGTCGATATTGGAAATGAGTACAAGGACAAACAGGGAACCCCGGCAACCAGCTTGGCAAAAAATATATCTTCTTTGACACTGACTCAGCCGCTATTTGATGGCGGTGCCACTTCGGCAGCAGTTGCTCGCAGTGGTGAGATGAAGCATATTTCTTCAGTTCACCTTGATGAGGTACGCAGTGAAGTAACGTTGAAAGCGATTGAGGCATGGTATGAGGTGTATCGCCTGCAGCGCGTAATCCGATTGACCAATACCAATGTCCTTGAGCACAAGAAGAATGTTGCCCAGATCAAGCAGAAGGTAGAGGCGGGAGGGGCTGGAAGGGCGGAGTTGGTGGCCGCTGAAACCCCATGGATTGCTGCCAAGAACGCATTGATTAATGCACAGGGGGATTACAAGGATGCGGTTGCAGCGTATGTGGCAGTTGTAGGGGTAGAGCCAGTTGCAAATTTGAAGGATGCGCTGGGAATTACAGATGCTCTGTTACCTGCAACAGTTGATGATGCCCTGGGTACTCTGTTACAGAAGAACTACATTTTGGAGACTGCTCGAGCCAATCTGGCTGCCGCCAAAGCGGACCACCATGGTGCGCGTGCAGGGCTGCTGCCAACGCTTGACTTGGAGTTGCAAGGTGGGCGCAAGGAGAATGATGCGGGTGCGATCACGGTAGACCAGGACTATACGGCGTTGCTGAAACTCAACTACAACCTGTTTAATGGTGGTTCGGATCTCTCTTATCGGCGTGAAACTGCACGAGCGATGATGGATAGTCAGGAGCAACTTACACTGGCGCAGCGCAATATGGAGGAGCAGCTGCACCAATTCTGGAATGGGCTGGATGTCTCTCGAAAATTGCTGCAGACCAGTCAGCAGCAGTTGGCTATTGCACAGGAAAATTTTGAGTCAGCTAAAGAGCAGTTCAAGCTGGGCGAAGGGGATGTGATGGCGATCATCGCTGCAGATGATGCGCTGCTGCAGGCCCGTAAATCGGTGTTGGAAGATAAAATCGAAACACAGCTTGGTGTCTACCGTATCTTGTCTCATATGGGGACGCTGCTGGAACATCTGGATGTGGCACCTGTACAGTTCGATGAGGATGTACTTGATGGATTGGATAGTGATTTGATGTTGGTGGATCGTGTCCTGAACGGGATTGATGAGGTGGTTGCGGATGGGTTCTCATCACCACAGCTAGAGCCGCGAGAGGTTGAAATCGTAGAGATTGATCCGGAGCGCGAGTATACCCCCGATTCTGTGACAGAGGAGTCGATTGAGATTGTCGAGATTGCACAACCTGAAGAGGGCTATGCAACCATGAAGGATACTGGCTGGGTGGTGATGAACACTCTCAGTGAGACCAAGCAGGCTGTCGATGCGCGTGCGCTGAGAGAGGCGCAGGAGATGGCACAGGCAAAGCGGGAGGAAGAACTGCGCATTGCGGCTGAGGCAGAGCAGAGAATTGCCGACCAGAAGGCAGAAGATCGTGCTCGGGCAAAGGCGATGGCCTATGCTGCCAAGGTGGATCGTATCAAACGGATGGCAGCTTACCCCAGGTTGAAGGCAGAACGTAGAAAACAGGCGCTCAATGGACGGCTTGATCAGTATAATCAGAGGCTCGCACAGTACAAGAGACAGCTGAGCCGGAGCAATGAGGTGCTCAATCAGCGTCGTGCGGCATTGAGGAAGACAATGAGAGAGAATGACCAGCGTCTGGCGTCCCGTAATATGCAGTCCATTGAGCATATGAAGCGCAAAGAGTTGGGCAAGCTGGCGCTGAGCAAACGAGGGATGGTGAAAGAGGGGGCTGGAGCCAGAACCAAGCAGCAGCTCTATCAGACGTTAATGCAGAAGCAGAATCGCAAATACGTCAGAAGCGCGCGCGCCATTCATCAGCTGAATCGAGTTGCAGCAATGGAGAAGATTCAAAAGTTGGAATCTGCGGATGGCCAGTTGGCGCAGCAGAATAGTGTAGGTGATGTCTTCGACTTCTTTAACTCGGAGCCTGATTGAGCTCTCCTCGATTGAGCGCACGCAGCACCTGATCACGTGAACCATCTGCAACAACATGTCCGCGATCCAGAATAATCAACCGGTCTGCAAGTGATAGCAGTGATGCGCGGTGGGTCACCAGAATCAGAGTGCGCTCTTTGAGGAAAGGTTCAAAGCGCTCTTTCCACGCATTCTCGGTACTGTTGTCCATAGAGCTGGTGGGTTCATCCAGCAGCATGATGGCAGGTTTCAGCAGCAGTGCGCGGGCCATGGCAACGGCCTGACGCTGCCCTCCGGAGAGGCGTTCACCACGCTCGCCTACATCCATGTCATACCCTTTGGGATGCTGTTGCGCAAAGGCATCCACTCCGGCCAGTTGTGCCGCCTGCAACAGCTCTTCATCCGAGATCTGGGGGCTGCCCAGTTTGATGTTGTCGCGCAGGGTGCCACGGAACAGCACAATTTCCTGAGAGACATAACCAATCGCTCGTCTGAGTTGAGCAGGATCAAGCTGACTCAGGTGTGTGTTGTCGATCAGCAGATTACCCTCTTGGGGTTGATAGAGTCCCAGCAGCAATTTCTCCAGTGTGGTTTTGCCTGAGCCGATCCGTCCGACAATGGCCACATGCTCACCCGGTTCAATGCGAATGTTGAGGTTGTTGAGGGCATTCTCCTCCTGTGCGGGATAGTGGAAGCTGGTGTTACGGAATTCAATAGCCCCCTCAATCGGTGGACGACTGAGAAAGCGGGTATTTTGTGGACGCTCTACCGGTTTCTTCATCAGGTCATGCAGGGCGCGTAGTGCAACTACCGATTGGCGGTAGCGAATCAACAGCCCTGCGATTCCGGTCAGTGGTGCGAGGGCTCGGCCAGCAAGGATGGTGGAGGCGATCAGTGCGCCGATCGACATCTCTCCGGCAGAGATCTGGTGTACGCCAAATAGTACAATGCCGATGGTGGTGATCTGATGGGTAAAGGTGGTAAAGTTGATTGCCAGGGTAGACCAGAGCTTGCTCTTCATCCCCGACTTGGCGAGTCGCTCCACATAGTGTTCCCACTTCTGCTGCATCACCCCTTCGGCATTTTCGCTTTTGATAGTTTCGGCACCGGAGATTGCCTCGACTAGAATGGCATGTTTCTCGGTTGATTCCTCAAAGGTTTCACGGATTGCTCGGTGCATTGGGATCTGCAGCAACAGTGCAGAAAGGATTACGATGGGGATCGCCAGCAGCGGTACGATTACGATGGGGCCACCAATCATCCAGATGACGGCAAGGAAGATCACAAGGAAGGGGAGGTCGATCAAGGTGGTCATGGAGGCGGAGGTGAAGAAGTCCCGTATTCCCTCAAACTCCCGCATATGGTTGGCCACTGCGCCGGAGGCAGGATCACGTGCTTCCATGCGGGTGCCAAGCAACTGTTCGAAGATGGTGGCAGAGAGTGCCAGGTCGGCTCGCTTACCGGCGACATCGATAAAGTAGGCGCGCAGGGAGCGTAACAGGAAATCGAATCCGGCGACCAGCAGAGCACCGACTGCCAGTACCCAGAGTGTATCCATTGCGTTATTAGGTACCACGCGATCATAGACATTCATCACAAACAATGGGCTGGCCAAGGTGAAGAGATTGACCATAAAAGAGGCGAAGATGCTTTCACCATAGATCGGCCATCCCTTGAAGATGATCTTCCAGAACCAGAGTCGTTCACGTTCCTGTCCAGAAGTGGTAGCGCCCGAGATCATCAATACCTGACCGTTATGGAGTTGTTTTAGCTCAGCTCGCTCCAGCCTTTTTGGGTTGCTATCACTGTCCAGTGCAAGAATTTGTTCCTCTTCAATTGCTGTAACCACTACCGCTTTCTGTCCCTTCAGGAAGAGTAGTGCCGGGAGTTGGGTGGTTGAGAGCTCATTCAGTGTAACCTCTTCAATAGCGGCATCAATGCCGGAGCGATTGAGTGCACGTAGTGCGAGTTCAGGTGTCAATTTCCCCTTTTTCAGTGGAACACCAGCCAATAGAGACTCGGATGAGATAGGAAAGCCGTGGTGTTTGCTCAATTGCAGCAGGGGTTCGAGCAGAGGATCAGACATTTTTTTGTAACCAAAATTGAGTAACTTCAGTAGTATATACACTTTGACTGATGGATAAACAATTTTCCTGACCACTCCTGTTGGTGGTTGTGGAACAGACAATGGAAGGTCACTCATGCAAACCCAGATGTTGATTGCAATTGGACTCTCTTCAGCGCTTGCTGCAGTGGTCAGTGGTGTGCTCTACCTGGGAGAAGAGGAGCACATCGGAGGGAGTCATGAGGTGAAGAAACCCGCTGCTACAGTGCAGCAGACCAGTGCACAAGACCCTTTTCTGCAAGAGTATCAGGAGTTGGAGAAATTGCTGGAGGAGACCCGTGCAGAGAGGAAGCGCCAACAGGTCAAGCTGGCGCAGCAGATAGGCATTCAGCCTGAAGAGGATTCTGCACAGGAAAAAGTTGCTCAGATCAAAGAGGAGGTGCCGAAAGACCTCCAAAAAGAACCTGTTGTGGAGCAGCAAAAGACACCTCAGCAGGTGAAGGTTGCACAACACTCTTCAAAGCCTGCCGAAATAACGCTGTCTCCAAAGAGAGAACAGGTTGAGTCGGCTCAACAAACTGGCATCCAGCAGAAGGGCCTGATTGTGCAGCAACCGGAAGCTCAGCCAGTTGCTGATTCGAAGAAGCCTGTTGTGGAACAGCCGCTTCCCGGGAAAACAATAGTAGAGCCACCCCGGAAGCAGACACCTTCTCCAGTTGTCAAGAGAAAGACAGAAAAGCATGTATCCAAAAAAGGCATGGCGGAGAAAGCTGAGGTTGGGAAAGCTGCACCAAAACCACAGCCTGTTTCAAAAGCTCAATCGAAGTCCCAACCGCAAATGCAGGCTTCACCAAAGTCTAAAACGAAGCCCAAACCGAAGTCCAGGTCAAAGCGCAGGAACCATATTCAGATGGTCACCTTTACCAGCAGAAAGCGGGCAGAGGCAGTGGTCAAGGATTTGCGTGATGCCAACTTCAATGCCGAGATGGTGCCGGTCAGATCGCGTGGAAAACGCTACTATCTGGTGCGTGACTACAGCCCAAAGAACCGCAAGGAGGCGCTGGCACTGAAGAAGGTCTATGATGAGTGGCTCAAGGTGGATAGTCTGGTGCGTTACTGAGGCAGCAAGCGGCAATGTGTGGAATTTGTGGTGAACTGAGGCTGGATGGTTCGCAGCCGGACCGTGCCGTTGCAGAACGCATGCTGCAGGTGTTGCGTCCACGTGGTCCAGACGATGAGGGCGTCTGGCAACAGGGCGCGCTTCAGTTAGGGCATCGGCGACTCTCTATTCTTGATCTCTCCGAGCGTGCCCACCAGCCGATGGTGGATGAACCGCACCAGCTTGCCATCGTCTTCAATGGCACCATCTATAACTATCAGGAACTGCGAGAGCAGCTGCAGCAGATGGGGTACAGCTTCCACTCCAGCGGCGATACCGAGGTGATTCTCAAGGCCTACCATGCTTGGGGGCAGGATTGCGTGGAGCACTTTGTTGGTATGTTTGCTTTTGCGCTGTGGGATGGGCGGGCGCAGCAGCTCCATCTAGTGCGCGACCGTATGGGGATCAAGCCACTCTACTGGTCACAGGATGGTGATCGCCTGCTGTTTGCCTCCACCTTGCCCGCCCTGCTGGCTGCAGGAGGCACCGATACCGAATTTGATGCGGTGGCGTTGCACCACCATTTCTCGCTGCATGCGGTGGTTCCGGCGCCGCGGACGCTGTTCAAACAGATTCACAAGATGGAGCCCGCTCACTGGATGAGCGTTGATTTGAATGGGGTAGTGGAGAAGCGGCGTTACTGGTCGTTGACCGCGCAGCGCCCCGTGCAGCCATTAAGTGAGTGGGAGTGGGCCGAGGCAGTGCGTGACGTGTTGATGCAGGCGGTGGAGCGTCGTCGTGCCGCTTCGGATGTCCCTGTTGGTGTCCTGCTCTCCGGAGGGTTGGATTCCAGCCTGTTGGTAGGGATGCTGGCCGAGGCAGGACATCGTGATATTCGCACCTTCTCGATCGGGTTTGAGGACTCTCCAGAGGAGCGAGGCAGTGAATTCGAGTACTCCGATGCTGTGGTGAACCGTTTTCAGACGGCTCATCAGAAGATCATCATCCCTAATAGTCAGGTGCTACCACGTCTGACAGAGACGGTGGATGCGATGTCTGAGCCGATGTTTGGTCAGGATGCGATCGGTTTCTATCTGTTGGCTGAGCAGGTCTCAAAATCAGTCAGTGTGGTGCTCAGTGGACAGGGAGCGGATGAGGTTTTTGCCGGATATTTCTGGTACCCGCAAATGGCGCAGGCAGAAGGAAAAGCGGTGGAGCGTTTCCGTCCATACTATTTTGATCGTGACCATCCGGAGATGATGGAATTGTTGGAAGACCGTTATCATGGTGTTGACCATTCCGCCTTGTTGATGGAACAACTGTTGGAGTCACCCGGTGCAGATCAATACCTGGATCAAGTGCTGCGTGTTGATACCACTACACTGGTGGTTGATGACCCGGTCAAGCGGGTCGACAATATGACTATGGCGTGGGGACTGGAGGCACGGGTTCCTTTTCTCGATCACCATCTGGTGGAGTTGGCGGCGCAGATCCCCCCTGAATTCAAGCTGAAACATGAGGGGAAGGGGCCGCTGAAGCTGATCTCGCGCGGTCTGCTGCCCGATTCCGTGATTGATCGCCCCAAAGGGTATTTTCCGATGCCGGCGTTGAAATATGTGCGGGGTGAATTTCTTGAATTTATGCGAGATATTCTCGGCTCACGGCAGTGCCAGGAACGGGGGTTGTTCCAGAGAAGTTATATTGATCGACTGCTGAAGAATCCCACAGCAAAAGAGAGCTTTACCCGTATTCAGGGGAGCAAGCTCTGGCAGTTGACGTTGACTGAATATTGGCTTCAGCGCCATCTATAGGAAGCCTTTATGAAAAAGGGTGTAAACCCTTAACCTGTTTATGGTAATATCCCCCGCCACTAATTTTGGGTTTGGTGGGGTTGTGGTCGAAATCACTCCGGTTTTGGAACAGGTTCACCGTTGTCTATTTTTGGAGAGACTGTATGAGTACAGATACTGTAGATCTGGGTAAGCGCCGTTTTCTAACGGCAGCAACCTCTGCAGTGGGCGCGGTAGGTGCTGCCTTTGTGGCGGTTCCTTTTGTCAAGTCCATGAACCCCAGTGCACGTGCACAGGCGGCGGGCGCCCCTGTTGAGGCTGATATCAGCAAGCTGGAGCCGGGGCAGATGCTGACGGTGGAGTGGCG
>CAYQFH010000058.1:0-16424 GCA_964416755.1 uncultured Piscirickettsiaceae bacterium
TGAGAATCCGTTATGTAAGAATCAACATCTTGACACCAATCACCAGCATCAATCCTGCATAGAGCCACTTGATCCCATCCACAGAAACCATCTTCATCCACTTCGCACCCAATACTCCCCCCAGATAGGAGGTTGGAATCAGCACCAGTGCCAGCCCCAGAGGCTGGGTAATGTCATAGGCACCAATCACCGAACCATGAATCAGTGAGGTTATTGCAGCCACCAACGAGGCTGCAAAGACCATAATGGAGCTGTTGGCAATCGCATTCTTCCAGCGAATCGATTCCAGGTAGCGCAGCATCGGTACCTGAATCACTCCGCCACTGATACCGAGAATACCGCTCACCAACCCCATCGGCAGCCCGAGCACCCCATGACGCAACGTTGGATCACGACGCACTGCAGCAGTTACAGAAGAGTCATCCGACTCCACCTGATCCACTATGGCATCACCATCACCAGTCAGCTCCATTTCATACTCTTCACGCTGATTGAAGATCTCATGCAGGGTCTTGCCGCCCATCACCAGCGCAAACAGCCCCAGCAGATAGCCGATCCACTCATCGTTCATTGCGGTACCGATAAAGTAGCCCGCCACAGCTCCCACCAGCGCCCAGGGAATCAGCTGCTTGACCAGTTCCCACTGCACAAAACCGGCCTGCCAGTTCTTCCAGGAGGAGGCGCCGTAGGTAAAGACATTGGTAATGAAGGCAACCGGACGAATCAATAGCATACCGTAGCCGAAGAAGAGGAACATTCCGGAGACCAGAATAATGCCGCCCCCCATAGTCATAAAGCCACCCACCAGTCCGGAGAAGAGCCCCAGCAGCCCCAATCCCATGATCGCCTCAATAGTGTGTCCACCCAGACGAAACTGAATAGTATGTTCCAGATCGCTCACCACACCAGTGCTTGTCACAGGCTGCTGTGTTGCAGCAATATTCACCCCTTGTAGTCCATTACCACCCGGTGCGACAAAACTCATATCACCACCCACGACTCCAGTCCCGGTGTTGGCTGAAGGGTTGAAATTTCCACCATTGCCAATCGCCGTACCCACCGTAAACTTCACATCATTCTTGAAAGCATGGTAGATGACATGGGATGGCACCGCATAGCCATCAACAATACCCGCCTGAGTCACTACCGGCAGGTTGATACCAATCAGCTCATCGGTTACAGAGACCAGCGCACCACCGACCTGTCCTCCTACAGTCACCGCATCGGTTCTCAGCAGACGACTGATATTGACTCCGGCACGGCTCTGAATCACCTCACCGCGCTGCTGTACACTACCACCACTGGCCAGCGTCATCCCCTGCTGACCGAGACCAATTGCAGCAACAGGGTATCCAGAGGTGATGCCTGTTGTATCTGCCAGCTTGAGATAGAGGAAACGCTCTCGGGTCTTCAGCTTCAACAGCGCCAGGTTATGCGTTGGATCCTGTGCGATCAGTTTGGCCTTATAGTGTTTGGGACCTTGTGCTGTGGGAATACCGACACTCAGCTCCTTCACATTGAGAATGGGATGCAACACAGTGACCACATAGCCGTCCGGATGAACCAAAACTCCGGAAGAGAGCGGCCCAACACCACGACGCACAACCTGCTTATTCTGTATATGAACCAGCGCAGGCTTGACCTGCTGCTCAATCACACCAAGACGCATCCCGATATTCTGCTGGGCAGCGACATTGAGCATGCCCACACCGCTAACACCGGCCATCCCCTGCTCAACGCTACTGATCGCATACTCTTCAACCTCAAACTCTTCAAGATAGTTATCAAAGATATAGAACGCCCAGAGAAAGGTGAGCAGACTGAAAAAGGCCAACATGATAGCTGGCAACTTCCAACTCTTTTTACAGAAGACAATATTGTTGGGAGAGAGCGGAGCTCCCCGGTGACCTTCAGTATTGTATGCGCGCTCAGTAGATGTAGACATGCTGGTCTCTCCCCTTATAGCGTCACTGGGGAGTACTCGTCCTCATCGTCATCACTGACGTTGAGCGCCTGTGCGGTGTAGGCCACATGAACGCTACCCATATGAGGAATCACACGAACCAGACGATCGGATACATCATCGGCGATATCACTGGCCTCATCAACCGAGATCTCGGAACCGACCCGAATCATCATATCCACCCATAGATCCTGACCAACCAGACGTGTCTTCAGCTCTTCAACTGCCTCCACACCAGCGACCTTCATCGCCTGCTGTCGGATCTCTTCCTTGATCTCCAATGGCGCGCTGCCATCCATCAATCCCTTGTAGGATTCACGGAACACTTCACTGCCAAGGTACATCAGGTGGGCAGTTTCGAAAACTGCAACTGCGGTATCGATCCAGGGCATATCGAGATAGTGTGCGCCAATAATACCCAGTGCCACCGCTACCGAAGAGGTGGCATCTGCATGGTGATGACGGGAGAGTGTACGTACCATCGGGCTGTTGACTTCAATCGATACGCAGCGCGAGTAGTAGTACATCGCCACATTAACCAGAATGGAGATGATTGCTGTCCACAGTGCAATGATATGTGGTGCCGAGTGGGTATCCCCATTCATCAGCACCTGCACCGCATGGATCAACAGTAACGCAGTCACGCCGAGAAAGACCACACTAATGATCATCGAGAGGATAAATTCGATCTTGCCATGCCCATATGGGTGTTCACGATCCAGCGGTCGCCCGGAGACTTTCAAGCCTACAATGACCAGAAGCGAGGTGATCACATCCTTTGCGGAGTACATGGCATCGGCAACCAGCGCCTGAGAGCCCGAGACAAAACCGACAAATCCCTTGAGGATCATCAAGACCAGATTGGTTCCCAAACCGATCCAGCCGATATAGCTCGCACAACTGATACACTTTGAATATCTCATGGGTGCTCTTTCCTACTCCAATTCCCTTGCTGTCAAGATCACATTAACCGATTGATTGCCATCAAAACCGGGAGTGCTCTCGCATAACCATCTCTCTATTCTTATTTTTACGTTTTGACTGCTTCATGATGAAGGTAAACAGTGCCGTCGCATACCCTGCGATAAATGCACCGGCAATGATCAGAATCAGTGGCACCTGCAGCGGATTACCGGCCACCATATGGATCTCGGCATGCTCCATATTCTGCGATGAAAAAATCAGCAGCATCAGGATAAAAATCAGCACCACAACGCTCTTAAACACGGCCCCTCACCAGTCTTATCAAACAGTTACACACGACAAACTTCCGACGCGCTCTATAGCGGGTCGATTATCCATAAATATCAAATGATCGCAATCACTTCCTCTCATTACGACTACTGCTTCAAGTCAAAAATCACCCCGCTGTCTTGTGTGTCGCACGGTAATTGACCACTACATCGTGAATCCGATTTTGGCTCAGTGGCTTGACCACAAAACCGGAAACCCCCAGAGAGACCGCCTCCTTGACCGTCTCCGGATAGGCATCTGCACTCACCATGCAGATAAAGGTCTCTTTATCCTCCTCACGAATCCGTTTCAGGACATCAATACCATCCTCTTCCGGCATGTTGATATCGAGAAATACCATATCCGGCTTCTTGCTTTTGTAGAACTCGAATGCCTCAATACCATTGGCTGCACGCGCAATCACCTTGCATCCCTCCTGGCGCAACAGATCAGCCAGCAGTGTACGCATGGTCTGCTCATCATCGGCAATCAGGACTCTTGGAGAAAAACCTATGGGCATGGCAATGCTAATTTCATCTCTACATTTGATCTACGGTATGAATCTCTTGCAGATTATAGAATAGATCCATACTCGGTTGCTGAAAATCTCCAGAAAAACAAGCCTTAAAACTCTCCTTTGATCCCGGCCACCATAATCAACCCCACTCGATCAATCACAGTTTCAGCCAATTGCTGGAGATCAGACGGTAACGTCTGCAATACTCCACTAAAGTCCAGAGTCATCACCTTACCATCAATCACAGAAATTCTGCAGGGTACATAGACCGCCAGTTCCGGACTGTGCTGCAGAATTTTCACTGCTATGGATGGCGCACAGAGCTCAACCGAGGTCACATACTCTGAACGGTGCACAGCAACTACGGCCAGATTCAACTCACCCGCTTTCACAACCATCGCATCCACTGCATCCTCCTCACTGACATCCGGCTGAATCTTCATCACAATGACAGGCTGCACCGGATGGAGATTTGCAACATCCTCCACGGCTACTGCCAATACACTGATCGCGCTCAACAACATCACCAGAAACATTTTCATTACATCCTCCTGTCATTTAACAATGAACCCTAGCCGGTGTCCGCTTCATGGCACCAGCCACACTCTCTCAATTCATAACGACCATTTGAATCAATCGCTTTTTTATGATCCTTTCTGAAACCAAGAAGATTCAACTGTTGGTGACACTGAGTACAGTCACCTGAGACATTGCCTACATCAACCAGCATCTCCATTGGAAAACCATGCTGATTGGGATGGCCATAGAGAACCGTGTTTCCTTCAGGCTCTACAGCCAGTGAGATTGCTACAGTAATACTCAGCACCAGGATCAGGACCGCATTTCCAACCATTCCCAATATCTTCTGTTTGCGCTTTTCCATTGGAAGGTCGAATGGGCGCCGAGCTGGAGCAAGAAAATCTTTCGCGCAACAGACACAGCGATGATAGAAGGTTGGATTCGAGAAAAACTCAAAAATAACAACCGAACCCACCACGATTACTGCTCCGATAAAAACGGTCATCTCTCATAACCTCCGCTTGAACCTTCTACATTTCAAATTCACCTAACCAAATTATATATCAATATTTAATTATTTAAATGAATACTTATTTACATCTCTAAATACAATGTCCGATCAATCGAAATACCTATTCACAATTGATAGAGATGGTTTCCATACCACTTTCATTCGACCTACAATGGGTAGAGTTACTGTCAAGGAGAACAGTCATGCAAGATTCACTGAATGACCTTCTGCAGGCTGAGCTGGAGGCTGAAGAGATCGTCAAGCAGAGCGAACTACAGCGAGAGGCGATCAAGCAGCAGGCGCTGGATGATGCCAATAGCGCAATCCAGCAGTTCAACGCGCGCCTGCCTGAACTGCACCAATCCTTTCTCGACAAGGCAAATGAACGTGCCACGCAGAGCATTGCCGAACTCAAGCTGCATTATGACGAGCACAACCAGCAACTGCGCCAGCTTGCTGAAAAGCATCAGCAGGAGGCACTGTCGGATGCACTCAAACTGCTCCTCAACAGAAGCAGCTGACCCATGCCCGGACACCATGACAGCTACATTCTGACCCGGGTCAACATTCTGGCCAGTCGGCTGCTGCGGCTGGAGGATTGGCCATCGATCATTGCCAGCGACCTGGAGACGCTGCAGCGACAATATCTCAGTGAGGCTGCAGACGGCGATATCGAAAAACAGCTGATTGACCGGGCACTGGATGACTTTCTGCTGCTATTCCGCCCCTTTTCCGGCCTGCAGCGTGACCTGCTCCACTATGCAGTCCACTGGTACGAATTGTTCAACCTGAAGACCCTGATCCGTGGAAAATTCAGTGCCATGAGTGAACACGAGATCGAACGTGAACTAGTCGATCTGGGGCAATTTGCGGTGCTACCACTGCCTGCGCTACTGCAGACTGATGACCCTTATGAGATGCTGCGACTGCTGGAGCAGACGCCCTACTCCAGTATTGTGCGACAGGCGCGCTCCATCTTTGAGGAGGAGGGACAGAATCTGTTTGCACTCGATGCCGCCATCGACCGCCACTTCTTCTCCGGACTGATGCAGCGAATCCGTTTTCTGCCCATCGACGACCAGCAACAGCTGACCAGAGTGTTTGGTACCATGATGGATCGCCTCAACCTGCTATGGCTGATCCGATACCGTTTCAGCTATCAACTCACTCCGGCAAAAGCCTACTATCTGCTGACGACCAGCGGCAACAAGCTCCACTCCTCCACATTAATGAGGCTGGCCCGCCTGGAGACTCTGCAAGAGGTGATTGAACAGCTACCGCAACCACTCAACCAGCTATTGCAAGGAACCACCAGCCAGCCTCAGATCGAGAAGCTGATGGAGCACTATATGCTGGAGGCGGTTCAGAAGACACTTCAGCACGCCACCTCCGGTATCACCCGCGTCTTCTGTTATGTACTACTACGCGAATCCGAGATCCATCTGCTACAAGCCGTGATCAAGGGTAAAGCACATGCATTTGAACCCCGTCTGATCCATCAGGCCATTGGGATGGAGGCGTGATGTTCGGCAGACCCACCCCGCTCAAACATCTCTCTCTGGCGATGCTCGACAGCGACGCCCCGATCGCTTCTGATCTGCTCGCCTCAATGGAGGTCATCCACCTAATCGAGAACCGACACCACGAACTGCTTGGTGAGTTTCCAGGGCAAGCCTATCAACGCAGTTATCAGCGACTCAACAACCGACTGAAGAAGCTTCAGCACTACTTTGATCCCACCATTCACGCTACAACGCCAACCGGTCCGGTTGCACTGCAGGAGCTGGAGCTGGCAGAGCAGCAGGTTCACGTCCTCTGGAGCGCCGTCTCCCGTTACGAGGAGAAGATCCGCCGTGCACATGAAAAACGTCAGTACCACCGACAGCTCGCCAACAGCCTAAGCCGCTTCGAAAATCTCGACATTGATCTGGGCTGGCTCTCCTCCGACAATCCGTTCCTCACCTTCTTTATCGGCACCATTCCCCACAGCGAGCTGGAGCAACTACAGCGGGCCCTCTCTCTCGCCGACACCGTGATCGATCTGTTCCACAAGAGTGCAGAACATGACTACATCTTTGTCGTCACTGAAAAGAGCCACCGTCAGGATATCGATGAGATCCTCAAGGCGGCAAACTTCCACCAACTCTCCATCCCCCAGGAGCTACGTAGTCGACCCGAGCAGATTCGCAGCGAGATCCAGCAGCAGCTGGAGAGTAGTCAACAGCAGCTGGACCACTACAACAGATCCATTCAGACACTGATCCGGCAACACCGCCAGGCGCTCTGCGATGCACTGACTCTGCTCCATGGTGCCTCTCCCTTTGCCACTGCAGCCTCCTCTCTCAGCGGGCGGGGACAGCTGGTTATTCTGGAAGGCTGGATCGCCGCCAACCGGGCGGGGGAGATTGAGCAACAACTGCAGTCCAGACTGCAACACCCCCACCTGCTCACCTTCAATTCACCTGCCGCAGAAGAGATGAGCACTGTTCCCTCTCTGCAACAGCATTCACGTTGGCTACGCCCGTTCCAACAGTTGGTCAACCAGTTCGGCGTCCCCCGTTATGGCGAGGTTGATCCAACACCACTGTTTGCCCTCAGCTACACCCTGATGTTCGGAATGATGTTCGGGGATATCGGCCACGGGGCAGCCATCATCCTTATCGGTTTTCTACTGCGTGACAAGATTGCCGGACTCTTCACCTTCGCCAGCTTTGCCGGCCTCTCCTCTATTCTGTTTGGCTTTCTCTACGGCAGTCTGTTCGGATTCGAGCACATCATCCACCCACTCTGGAGATCACCGATGGAAGATCCAACCGGGATGCTGCTGATTGCACTGGCCTGGGGAATCGGTTTTCTCACCATCGCTCACCTGCTCTCAATCATCAACCTGTTGACCCTTGGTCAGCGCAACGATGCCCTCTGGAGTGGACGCGGGGCAGTCGGGCTGCTCTTCTTCTTTGGCGGGATCTTTGCCGCTTGGCGTTATATGGCACATCAGCAGTTCGGCCTGCCGGAGCTTGCCGCACTCCTGCTGCCATTGGGCTCAATGCTCTACTATCGCTGGGACAAGCTGGAAGGGACACTGATTGAGAAGAGTCTGATCACCCTGATTGAGGGGATCGACAAGATCATCAACAACCTCTCTGCCACCCTCTCCTTCCTGCGTGTAGCCGCCTTCAGTCTCAACCATGTCGCTCTCGCAGCCGCAGTATTCACACTGGCCGAAATGATGGATACATTCGGGCACGGCATTACCCTGATCCTGGGCAACCTCTTTATCATTATTCTGGAGGGCGGGATCGTTGCCATTCAGTGCCTGCGTCTTGAATACTATGAGAGTTTCTCACGCTTCTTCAGCGGCAAAGGGGAACGTTTCAGGCCATTAAGGGTGGAACCCCACCAATCACAAGCTAATATGTAACATAGATACGCACCAATGGAGAACCTACCATGCAAATCCTAGTCACCCTGCTCACTCTCAGTGCCTTTCTGCTGGTCGCATTCGGAATCTACTTCGGACTTCAGCCCGAGAAGTTGCAGCCTGCCGTCAGCCGCAAGATACAGGGGGCTGTCGGTATCAATCTGGCACTCTTCATTTCAGGGGTCGGTGTACTGATGGTATTCAGTATCCAGGATGTCATGGCAGCAGCCGAGGCTACCCAACAGACACGCGAGATTAGTACCGGCCTGGGGCTCGCTCTGATCGGTATCGGGCTGCCGACCGGGCTTGCCACCATCGGTGCCGGCATTGCAGTCAGCTCAGTTGGTGCCGCATCACTGGCAGTGATCGCGGAAAAACCGGAGATGTTCGGACGTACTCTGATCTATCTGGGGCTGGCGGAAGGTATCGCCATCTATGGTCTGGTAGTGACCATCTTGTTACTGGGCAAAATCTGAACGGTCTTTCAGGCAGGATATTTCAATGAGAATCATTGCCGCTGGTAGCCAACCATTGATGGACGGGTTCTCCCTGCTCGGTGTGGAGACCCATGCAGATATTGATACCGATCAGCTGGAAAAGCTGCTCAATGAGGTCATCCGAAGTCGTCAGCGTACCCTGATCTATCTACAGCAGGACCTGGCCCAAGCCGACATACCGGCGCTACAACAGATTCGCAAAGAGGGGGGAGCCATCCTCATCACGGAACTGCCCCACCTGCACCAACCTGAAAATAGAACTGCCACCATTGATACGCTGATTACCCGCGTGATGGGGGCCGCTGCTCTGGAGATACGTGATGAGTCCGTCCACAACCAATAACAGCCACGCCGTCGAATCACTCAAGAGCGCGATGCTGGAGCGCGCCCGGAAACTGGCTGCAGAGCATGTTGCACAGGGCGAACACTCGCGTCAGAAGATTCTGCAGAACACCCGTGAAAAGATCCACCTGATGGAGCAGAAGGAGCTACTGCTGGCCAAATCGCTCTCCGACCGGGAGCAGATGAGAAAGGTGCAGGCCAGCGAGATCCAGATGCAGGCTGAACTGGATCGCAACCGCTGGGGGCTGGTACAGACGGTTTTCAACCGGGTTGAATGTCATCTGCAACAGCTGCAGCAGAATCGAGACCAGTATCACCCCACCTTTGTTGCCTTGTTCCAGGAGGCCGCAACAGCCATTGAGGATAACCTGCTCATCGCCTACCTCAACCAGAGCGATCATCAACACTACAGCAGAGAGTGGGAAGCGCTCTGCAACACAGTGCCCAATAAAACCGTAACACTCTCAGAGCAAACCATCCACTGCTCTGGCGGCATCCGCATCACCTCCAGCTGCGGTGATGTGATGATGAACAACACCTTCGAAGGGCTGCTCGAACGGCAGCAACAGAGATTGCAACAGGTAATCTTTGAGCGACTGTTCGCCACAGTCGACGGTACAGGAGCACTACTGCATGGGTAAGGTGATCGAAGTCAATGGCCCGCTGGTCACCATTCAGCAAGCCGGTATCCGCAATGGTGAACAGGTACGAATCGGCAAGCTGGGGTTGATCGGCGAGGTGATCAGCCTGCGCGAACAGGATGCACTGGTACAGGTCTACGAGTCAACCGACTCACTGCAGCCGGGAGAACTGGTCGAGGGGCTGCAGCACCCACTCTCGGTGGAGCTGGGTCCCGGACTGCTGGGGCAGATCTTTGACGGAGTTCAGCGTCCACTGCACAAGATCATGGCCATGAGCGGTGAGCAGATCAGTCGTGGCCTGGTGGCACCTGCACTCGACCGGGAGAAGCTATGGCACTTTGTCCCCGACCCCGCCGTTGTGGTTGGCGAGCCACTGCATGGTGGGCAGCAACTGGGGGCCGTACAGGAGAGCGAGACCATCGAGCATCGCATTCTGGTACCCCCCAATCTGGAGGGGACGATTATTGAGCACGCCCCGGAGGGGGAGTACACCATTGAGGCAGTGTTGGTCCATCTCAAGGATAGTGACGGAACGGTACACGAACTGAAGATGTACCAGCAGTGGCCGGTACGCACCCCCCGCCCCTACCACTCCCGCACCCAGGCAGAAAAGCCACTGATCACCGGACAGCGCATTCTCGACACCTTCTTCCCACTATTGAAAGGGGGCAAGGCAGCGGTGCCCGGCCCGTTCGGGGCTGGCAAAACCATGGTGCAGCAGCAGATCGCACGCTGGACCAACGCCGACATTGTGCTCTATGTCGGGTGTGGCGAGCGCGGCAATGAACTGGTCGACATTCTCGAGAGCTTCCCACAGCTGACCGACCCCCACAGCGGACGCTCACTGATGGAGCGCACCTTCCTTGTTGCCAACACCTCCAACATGCCGGTGGTGGCACGTGAGGCAAGCATCTATGTCGGCGTCACCATGGCCGAGTACTATCGTGACCAGGGCTACGACGTGGTGATGGTGGCAGACTCCACCAGCCGCTGGGCCGAAGCACTGCGTGAAGTGGCCGGAAGGCTGGGGCAGATGCCGGTTGAAGAGGGATACCCTGCCTACCTTGCCTCCCGCCTGGCTGCCTTCTATGAACGGGCCGGTTCCATCCACACCCTCTCCGGTGACACCGGATCAGTGACCCTGATCGGTGCGGTCTCCCCTCCCGGCGGTGACTTCTCCGAACCGGTCACCAGCCACACCAAGGAGATCATCCGCACCTTCTGGGCACTCTCCAAACCACTCGCCGATGCACGCCACTATCCTGCAGTCTCCTGGATCGAGAGTTTCTCCGACTATGAGTCACAAGCCAGACCCTGGTGGTTGGAACAGGTTGGCTCCGGCTGGGCTGAGCGCCGCAAGCAGGCACTCTCGCTACTGACTCAGGCCGATGAACTGGAGCGCATTGTCAATCTGGTGGGACCGGAGGCCCTCTCCTCGGCACAGCGCTGGATACTGGAGAGCGCCAACCTGATCAAGGAGGGGCTACTGCAACAGAGCGCACTGGACGAGATCGACAGCTATTGCTCTCCGCAGAAACAGTTTGCCCTGCTGGAGCTGATCCTCACCTTCTACCAGCATGGAGAGGAGTTGATCAACCTCGGCACGCCGGTTGAACAGCTCACACAACTACCGGAAAACGGAAAGATTCGGCGCATGAAATCGATCTACGACAATGATCAACTCGACCAGCTACAGCAGTTTGCCGAGACTCTGTGGCAACGGCTCGACACCCTCCGTGCCGAGTATGCCGGCAACCGGGAGCAGCACGCATGAAGGCACTGGAGTATCGTCACGTCACTGCAGCCCGAGGTTCGCTACTGTTTCTCAAGGGGGGCGCTGATGCTGCACTGGGTGAACGGGTTGCCATCCGTGACAAGGAGGGCAACATCCGCAACGGACAGGTGATCCGCACCTCTGAGAAGATGGTGCTGGTGCAGGTCTTCGAATCCACCGACCACCTGGACATCGAAAACACCTGGGTGCGCTATCTTGATCAGCCGTTTGAACTGGCACTCTCCCCCGATATGCTGGGACGTATCTTCAATGGCATTGGAGAACCGCGTGACAACCGTCCTCCGATTGTCTCCAGTGTAGTACGCAATGTGAACGGAGCCCCGGTCAATCCTGCGGCACGCGCCTATCCTCGCGAGTTTATCCAGACCGGTATCTCCACCATTGATGGCCTCAACTCACTGGTGCGGGGACAGAAGCTCCCGGTCTTCTCCGGTTCCGGTCTGCCCCACAACCGACTTGCCGCACAGATTGTACGCCAGGCCAAGCTGCCCGATGACGCCTCCAACTTCGTCATCGTCTTCGCCGCGATGGGCGTCTCCCACTCCGACACCCACTTCTTCCAGAGCGAATTCGAGTCCAGCGGCGTGCTGCGCAATGTAGTGATGTTCACCAATCTCGCCAACGACCCACCGATGGAGCGGCTGATTCTCCCCCGCACCGCACTGACCGCTGCCGAGTATCTCGCCTATGAACTCGATCACCATGTGCTGGTGGTGATCACTGACATGACCAACTACGCCGAGGCGCTACGCGAGGTGGCGACTGAAAAGGGAGATGTCCCTTCACGCAAGGGTTACCCCGGTTACCTCTACTCCGATCTGGCAGAGATCTATGAACGTGCCGGACGGGTACAGAACCGCCACGGCTCCATCACCCTGATCCCCATCCTCTCAATGCCCAGTGATGACATCACCCATCCCATTCCCGACCTCACCGGCTACATCACCGAGGGGCAGATTGTGATGAGTCGGGAGCTGCATGGCAAGTCGATCTATCCCCCCATCCATGTCCCCCCATCCCTCTCCCGACTGATGAAGGATGGGATCGGGCAGGATTTCACTCGTGCCGATCACCCCCATGTCGCCAGTCAACTCTACGCCTCCTACACCAAGGCACTGGAGGCGCGCAATCTCGCCTCAATCATCGGTGCAGAGGAGCTCTCCGCACGGGATCGGCGCTTCCTTGAATTCGCCAACGCCTTCGAGAACCGTTTTGTACAGCAGGGAGAGGAGGAAGAGCGCTCCATCATCGAAACCCTGGACCTTGCCTGGGCGCTGCTCTCACTGCTGCCACCAGAGGAGTTGGGGCGCGTCAGCGAAGAGGAGATCCACAAATACCACAGTTGGGATAGCAGCCACTAAAAGATCAACCATGGAAGAGCGACTCAACATCCCCCCCACCAAGTCGGCGCTACTGGAGCTGGAGCGCAAGGTGGCCTTTCTGCATGAGGGGTATCGATTGCTGGAACGCAAACGGGAGCTGTTGACTCGGCTGGTCTACGAAAACCTGCAACGCTACCGTACCCTGAAGCAAGCCTCTCAAGAGACACTGCAAAGTGCCTACGACTGTCTCAGTATCACCCAGATGCGCATGGGCAGTGCCCGCATTCGGCAGCTGGCGCTGGGGATGCCTGCAGGACTGGAGGCCTCCATTCTGCCACGCCGTAATATGGGGGTACAGTACCCCTCCATCTCCATCGAACCACTGCCACTGCAACCAGTCGGCTTTCTCGGCACCGATGCTAGTCTGGATGAGACACGAATCCGCTTTGCCGAGATGGCTGCAAAGATGGCCCATCTGGCCGAGGTAGAGACCGCTCTGCTACGACTGCTGGAGGAGCAGCGCAAGACCCAGAAACGGGTCAATGCGCTGAAATACAATGTCATCCCCCGTTTTGAGCGCACCATCCGCTTTGTCAAAGAGAGCCTGGAAGAGGAGGAGCGAAACACACTGTTCCAGATCAAGGTGCTGCTGGAACAGTCTGCAGCTCCCCCTTCCTGAACCAACTACAGCACAACTCCATATCACCTTTCCAGAACACTGGAAAATACTTTAATTGAATCAATCTCTTTCAACCGCAACTTCATAGAAAATTTGATTGCGGCTTGTCTTCATTTATTCACATCCACTGCTATATTCAGTTGGCACAAACGGTTGGCTGCCTTTGTTCTGTACACAATCTCTTTTAACCTCAAGGAGAAGAGCAATGACACCACATTCAACAGAACAGCAGCAAGAACACCAAGGAGCATGGACACCACAATCCGCGCAACAGATGGCAATGGCTGACGGTATTGTTTTGACCAGAGATCATTGGACCGTAATCAACTTTGTCAGAAGATTCTTCCTCAAATACAGCATCGCACCCGGACTGAACCTGTTACAGCGTGCCTTGTGCAGAGAGATGGGTGACTGTCGATGGAACCGAAGATACATCCGTACTCTATTTCATGCACAAGGCCCTTGTGATGCCTGCCGATATGCAGGAGTACCAGCTCCCTACCCGGAGGGCATCTGACTAGACAGACATCTACAATGATTTGTACCAGCCCCCAATCCCCGTCACCCAAACATTGGCGGGGAGCATCACCACTCAACAGCGGGAAATACGCAGTTCTGCGTATTGATTCAGCAACACAACCGACTACAACTTTCATTGAAGGCCCTGAACCGCTAAGGAGTGTGGATGTCCTCATTCAGCATAAAAACCGGCCAACTGATCTGCACAGTATGGCTACTCACTATTCCCCATAGTCTGCTGGCACTGGGGGAGGAGATTGGCATGCTGAGAGGGTGGTGGAGCCCTGACGAGTTGAGCAGCGCCACCTGGGGGCGTTCAATTGAACTGCAACCTGCAGGCGAGCCACTACTCAACCAGCTCCACCACCTGGTCTGGAATAACAATATCACCGGGTTGCAGCAACTCAATCAATCACAGCTACTGGCACCCCTGATCAATCAACTCAGTCAAAGCGGACAGGGGGCGATCCATCTGGTACGCTCTCCTGCGATGTTGCAACTGCTACTGGATCTCGGAGCCAACCCGCTGCTGAGCAACCATTTTGGTGACAGCGCACTGCTATTGATGGTGCAGCGCAATCACTACACCATGGTGAAGATACTGCTTGATGCCGGCGCTGATCCGGATCAAGTTAACAGTTTCGGCGAGACGCCGCTCAGTGAAGCAATCTGGCGAAAAAACCAGTCCATTCACCAGTTATTGCAGCACCACAGAGACTAAGACACCTACGATTAACTCCACCCAGAGGAGCTGAACCATGCACACCATCTACAGAGATTCCGCACTGCTGCTTTTCGCACTATGGCTATGGGCGCCACTGCTACACGCCGCAGAAAACCCCGAACAGCTGGGAAGTGACCTGGTCAACCCGGGATATGTGGAGAAACCAGTCTGGTTCAAGGAGTCCTTCCTCGACATCGCTGAAGATGTAGCCGAAGCGGAGGAGAACGGACGCCAGTTGATGCTCTACTTCTATCAGGATGGCTGTCCCTACTGCGCACTCTTTGTCGAGGATCTGCACAACCGGGATCTGGCCACCCGGATACAGAACGGGTTTGATGTGGTCGCGATCAACATGTGGGGAGACCGCGAGGTACTCAATCTTCAGGGCGATGAGCAGAGCGAAAAGCAGTTCAGTGAATCACTCAAGGTGATGTTTACTCCAACTGTGCTATTCCTCAACCAACAGGGTATTCCCAACTTCAGAATGAACGGCTACTACCCTCCTCACCAGGTCGGTGCTGTTGTCGACTATCTCTCTACCCCATCACTCCAACAGCAGAGTTTTCAGGAGTACTATCTGAGCCAGAACCCAACTCCTCCCTCTCCTGCACTCCACCTTGAACCGGGCTGGCACTCGGCTCCACTCGACTTCAGAACATTGGCCGATACAAACCGTCCACTGCTGATTCTGTTTGAGCAGAAACGTTGCGCCTCCTGTGATGAGCTGCACCTGGACATCTTCCGCCGAGAAGAGGTACGAACGTTACTGGAGCAGTTCACCGTGGTGGTACTGGATAGCTGGGGCAAGGAGAAGGTGACGCTACACTCTGGCGAGAAGATCACAGAGCGAGCACTGGCCAGACGACTCGGAATCCACTACTCCCCCACGCTCATTTTTCAGCAGCCGGATGGAGAAGAGCTATTCCGCACCGAGGCCTATCTGAAGACCTTCCACACCCGGGCGGCAATGCGCTATGTACTGGAAGAGCAGTACAGGGATTATCCCAGCTTTCAACGTTTTGTTCAGGCCATTGCCGATGACCTGCACAAACGGGGCATTCAATACAATCTGATGGATTGAGTGCTAACTCCTTTCCGAGTGGCTCACCACATAATTCACCAGCTGTAACAGCTGCTCCTGACTATAGGGCTTCGACTGGCAAATAAAATCAGAACCGATCCCCTCATACAGTTTGCTGAGTGAGTAGTCCTGGTAAGCAGAAATGATGATAATCTTGATTTCAGGAACAATTTTGCGCACCTCCTGAGCCGTTCTCAACCCGTCCCACGGCCCAAGCAGCCGCATATCCAGCAACAACAGCTGAAAATCAGAGCGCCCCTCCCCGTCCAGTGACCGTCTCACCAGTTCAACCCCCTCCTCACCACTGGTAGCAGTGGTCAGTTCATACTGCTGCTCAAATTCCTGCTCCTGCTGTCCCAGAATATTCAGTAGCGCATGCATTCCGTCACTCTCATCACGGCTGAAAAGGCGCTCATATCCGTACAGAATGGATGGATCATCATCAATCGCCAACATCCGTACAACCCGGTTCTCCTCAGGCTGTTCTACCTTTTTCACCGTAAGATGAAGTCCCAAATAATTGACAACACGCTCCACCTTCTTTATACCACCACGGAAGCGCCCGTTTTCCATCATTGAGATCTCATTACGCGAACATTGCACCGCATCCGCCAGCTTCTGCTGGGTGATCTTCTTGCCCTTGCGTATTGGGCGGATCTG
>CAYQFH010000059.1:0-16295 GCA_964416755.1 uncultured Piscirickettsiaceae bacterium
GTGATGCTCCAGTCACCAGTGGATAGAGCTCCGGGTCCTGTAACTCCAGCAATTCAAGAAACTGACGTTGTTCCTCAATGGAAGCCGTAACGTAGTGGTTGTTGAGATAACGTTCCAGAATCAGATCCAGCTCCAACATGCCACGGCGGCAGCGCAACCGTAGCTGGGAGAGGGAGACGCTCTCAGGAGTCATCACCGCCGTACCAGCTCCTGCTTGATCTCGGCAATTGCCCTGGCCGGGTTGAGCCCCTTGGGACAGGTATTGGTACAGTTCATGATGGTGTGGCAGCGGTAGAGCTTGAAAGCGTCGTCCATCTGGTCGAGGCGCTCCTGCAGATTACCATCACGGCTGTCGGCAATCCAGCGGTAGCTCTGCAGTAGCGTGGCCGGTCCGAGATATTTGTCACTGTTCCACCAGTAGCTGGGGCAGGAGGTGGAGCAGCTGGCACACATAATACATTCGTAGAGTCCGTCCAGCTTCTTACGTTCCTTGGGAGACTGGCGCTGTTCGCGACCATCAGCGGGAATCTCTTTTGGCTCCAGCCACGGCTTGACCGAGGCGTGTTGGGCATAGAAGTGGGTCAGATCGGGCACCAGATCTTTCAGTACACCCATATGGGGGAGTGGGCTGATGGTGATCTCGTTGCCCTCAAAGCTGCTGATAGAACGGGTGCAGGCGAGGGTGTTGGTGCCGCCGATATTCATTGCACAGGAGCCACAGATCCCCTCGCGGCAGGAGCGGCGGAAGGTGAGTCCGGGATCGATCTCGTTCTTGATGATCAGCAGTGCATCCAGCACCATGTTGCCGCAATTATCGGCATCGAGCTGGTAGATGTCCCAGCGTGGATTCTCCACCCCCATGGGGTTGTAGCGGTAGATGCGGAGACGCTGAACGCGGCTTGCTCCTTCCGGGGCAGGCCAGGTCTTCCCCGTTTGGATTACGGAGTTGGGGGGGAGTTTGAATTCGGCCATTATGAGTGCCTTTAACAGTCGTGATTTTTTTGTAAGTGTGCGGTGGAAGCGCATGCAAAACCGGAGTGAACGTATGAGTACATGAGGATTTGAGTACGCATCTGACGCTGCAATTGCGGAAAGAGCGCAGTGTTGGAGGTACTCATTAGTAGACGCGCTCCTTGGGTGGAATGTACTCCACTTCGTCAGTGAGTGTATATTCATGTACCGGGCGGCTGCCAAAGCGGGTGGTACCGTCTCTCTCTACCCAGCATAGAGAGTGTTTCATCCAGTTCTCATCGTCCCGGTCCGGATAGTCTTCGCGGGCATGGGCACCGCGACTCTCCTTGCGGTCGATGGCGCAGTGGAGTGAGGTCTGGGCGCACTGCAGCATATTGTCCAGCTCCAGTGTCTCCATCAGGTCGGAGTTCCACACCATCGAGTCATCGCTGACAGAGACATCGTTGAAGCTCTCATAGATCGCATCCATCTTGTGAACACCTGCCTGCATGGTCTCTTCCGTGCGGAAGACAGCGGCATGCTGCTGCATGGTGCGCTGCATGCGGTCACGAATGCCGGCAGTGGGGTGTCCCCCTTTGGCATTGCGAATACGGTCAAAGCGCTCCAGCAGTGGATCGATCTGCTCTTGTGTTATTTCGGGTTGTGTAGCTCCAGTCTCCAGTATCTCTGCACAGCGATTGGCGGCGGCGCGGCCAAAGACGATAATGTCGAGCAGAGAGTTGGAGCCGAGCCGGTTGGCACCATGCACCGAGACGCAGGCGCACTCGCCGATTGCCATCAGCCCAGGGATAACCTGATCGTTCTTGCCATCACTGTTGGTCACTACCTCGCCATGCAGATTGGTGGGGATTCCGCCCATGTTGTAGTGGACGGTCGGAAGTACCGGAATTGGCTCACGGGTCACATCGACACCGGCAAAGATGCGGGCACTCTCGGCGATCCCCGGCAGGCGTTCCTGAATCAATTTTTCACCAAGGTGTTCGAGGTGGAGGTGAATATGGTCGCTATGTTCACCGACACCACGCCCTTCATTGATCTCCATGGTCATGGCGCGGCTGACAACGTCGCGTGAGGCAAGGTCTTTTGCACTTGGGGCGTAGCGCTGCATGAAGCGTTCATCATTGGCATTGGTGAGGTAGCCACCCTCGCCACGCACTCCTTCGGTAATCAGGCAGCCGGCTCCGTAGATGCCGGTGGGGTGGAATTGGGTGAACTCCATATCCTGTAGCGGCAGTCCGGCACGGATCACCATACCGTTGCCATCCCCGGTGCAGGTGTGAGCCGAGGTGGCGGAGAACCAGCTGCGACCGTATCCGCCAGTTGCCAGAATGACGGTCTGGGCGTGGAAGATACGCAGGGTACCGGTGGTCAGATCCCACGCCATCACTCCGCGACAGACACCACCGTCATCCATGATCAGGTCGGTAGCGAAGTGTTCAATATAGAACCTGGCATTGCGCTTCAGGGATTGCTGGTAGAGTGTATGGAGGATGGCGTGGCCGGTGCGATCGGCGGCGGCACAGGTGCGCACCGCAACCCCTTCGCCGTAGTTGGTGGTCATGCCACCAAACGGGCGTTGATAGATCTTGCCATCATCGGTGCGAGAGAAGGGGACACCCTGATGTTCCAGCTCCAGTACTGCAGGGATTGCCTCGCGGCACATATATTCGATTGCATCCTGATCTCCCAACCAGTCGGAGCCCTTGACGGTGTCATACATGTGCCACTGCCACTTGTCCTCCCCCATGTTGGAGAGTGCTGCCGAGATCCCTCCTTGTGCAGCAACGGTGTGGCTGCGGGTAGGGAAGATCTTGGTGACACAGGCGGTGGATAGCCCCTTGTCGGCCATGCCGAAGGTGGCGCGTAGTCCGGCGCCGCCAGCACCGACGACGACGACATCGTAGGTGTGGTGTTCAATGGTGTATGCATCGCTGTAGTTTTGCATCGCTTACGCTCCTCCGGTAGCGATTTGGTAGATGGCGTAGAGTGAGAATAGTGCAGTTACCCCAAGGCCCAGTCGACTCAACAGAATTGTCCGATTTCTCAGTGGCTCCTGAATGTAATCCTCCAGTATGACCTGTACTCCGAGATAGGCGTGATGACCGGAAATCAGCACAAACAGGCCAAGCAGAATCAGGGTTTGTGGTTGGCTAAGCCAGCTGTGTACCACGATATAGTCCCCACTGGATAGAGAGGCGACCGAGAAGAGCAGCCATAGTGTGAGTGGAATCAACAGGACAGCAGTGCGGCGTTGGGTTTTCCAGTGGTGTACAGCAGACATCAGGCGAAGCTCCAGAGTAGCAGGGTGAGAAGAAGGGAGCTGACAACGACGGCAGTTCCGCTCAGATAGACCGTTTTCAGTTCAAAACCCAGCCCCAGATCCCAGAAGAGATGACGAATGCCGTTGCTGAGGTGGTAGAGGGTGGCCCAACTCCATCCAAACAGGATCAGCTGCCCGAACCAGGAGCCGAAGAGTTGTCTGGCATTCTCAAACTGTTCGGGGCCGGATGCAGCCGCAAGCAGCCAATAGCAGACTAGCAGTGTGCCAATGGCCAATACGATGCCGGTACCACGGTGGAGAATTGAGAGCACAGAGGTGAGCTGTGGCTTGTAGATCGACAGGTGAGGGGAGAGCGGTTTTGTCGGTGTCGTCATGATCGTGCGGTATGTCTTGTTCAGGGGGGGGCAGGTGTGGAATTCTCCTCCTGCTTGTTAGTGGATTGAAACAGTTGATGACAGTATAATCATAATTGCAATTGTCGACAAATATTATTTTTTTTGCAAATTTTGTCTTAATTATTATTGACAATAGCAAAAAAAATGCGATATTTGGAATAAATTGTCGACACATTTTGCAGAAATGGGTCATAATGGGGGAGCAGAGCGCAGTAAATGCGCATGAGGATCGGGAAATGTCTACATTTGATGCAAACAATGCCGCCTATCTTGAACTGTTTTATGAACAGTACCTGCAGAATCCCGGTTCTGTATCGCAAGAGATGGTGAACTACTTCAATGCACTGCCGGGGGATCAGCAGGAGCATACACTCCACACCGAGGCGCGAAAGCAGTTCAAGGTGAAGATGAGTCGGCCACGTCGTGACAGTGGTTCTGCAGAGCATGATGAAGCGGGGCAGTTACAGGCACAGAAGCAGGTTCGGGTGCTGCAGTTTATCAATGCCCACCGTTTTCTTGGCCACTTCGAGGCAGAGGTCAACCCGCTGGGGCATACCAAGAAGCTTACGATCAGTGAGCTCAAGTTGGAATACCATGGTTTTGATGAGAGTGACCTGAACCGCAGTTTCAACATTGGCTCGTTACACGGCAGCAGTCAGGAGATGACGCTGGCCGATATCCGTGCGCTATTGCGTCGTACCTATTGCGGTTCAATTGGTGCGCAATTCATGCATATCACCAGTACCGCCAACAAGCGCTGGATCCAACAGCGACTGGAGCAGGCGGCAGGCGACTGGGGCATGAATGACAAGACGCGCAAGGAGCTGCTGGTCAGTCTCACGGAAGCGGAGACGCTGGAGCGCTATCTGCACCATAAATATGTGGGGCAGAAACGCTTCTCGCTGGAAGGGGGGGAGAGTTTGATCCCGATGCTGGATGTGTTGGTCGACCACGCCTCCGGTATGGGGGTCGAAGAGGTGGTGTTGGGGATGGCGCACCGTGGTCGCCTCAATGTACTGGTCAATATTCTGGGCAAGGCCCCTGCTTCACTGTTCAAGGAGTTTGAAGGCAAGGTTGATCACGGCGGACGTACCGGGGATGTGAAATACCACATGGGGTTCGCCTGTGACCGCAATACGCCGCATGGACCGATTCACCTGACCATGGCCTTCAACCCTTCCCATCTGGAGATTGTGGGGCCAGTGGTAGAGGGGGGGGTGCGTGCCCGTCAGGATCGCCGCCAGGGGGGAGGTGATGATGTGCTGCCAGTGGTGATCCACGGTGATGCCGCCTTTGCAGGGCAAGGGGTGGTGATGGAGACCCTCAATATGTCGGAGACCCGTGGTTATCGCACCTACGGAACGATCCATATCGTGGTCAACAACCAGATCGGTTTTACCACCAGCAGCAAGATTGATGCGCGCTCGACGCACTACTGCAGTGACGTGGCAAAGATGGTCGGGGCACCAGTATTTCATGTTAACGGAGATGATCCGGAGGCGGTCGCCTTTATCACTCGCGTAGCAATGGACTACCGCAAGGAGTTCCAGGAGGATGTGGTGATTGACCTCTACTGTTATCGTCGCCATGGTCACAATGAGGCAGATGAACCGGCGGCAACCCAGCCGATGATGTACAAGAAGATCCGTGCCCTGCCTACTACCCGTGAACTCTATTGCCGACAGCTGGTTAAGGACGGGGTGGTCTCCGAGACAGAGTGTGAACATATGATCGAGTGTTACCGCAAGCGTCTTGAGGATGGGGAGCCGACCGTTCCCAGCCTGCTGCATCCGGATGATGTCAACCGACCTCATGCGGCCAACTGGGCGCAATACAATGATGGGGTCTGGGATGAACCGGTTGCCAGTGGAATGGAGCGCGAACGCTTTGTGCGTCTGGGTAGTGCGGTAGCCGATTTGCCCGATGATCTGCGGGTCAATGGGCGGGTCTCGAAGATTTATGCGGATCGTCTGCGCATGTCAATTGGTGATCAATCGTTGGATTGGGGCTTCTGTGAAAATCTTGCCTATGCCGCACTGCTGGATGAGGGCTACGCAGTCCGCATCTCTGGTGAGGATTGTGGACGTGGTACTTTCTTCCATCGCCATGCAGTGGTGCATGATCAGGAGAGTGGTGAGCCCTACACACCACTGCAGCATATGGCAAAGGATCAGCCCCCATTCCATGTGATCGACTCACTGCTCTCGGAGGAGGCGGTGCTCGCCTTTGAATATGGTTACGCCACCACAGAACCGGATACGCTGGTGATCTGGGAGGCACAGTTTGGTGACTTTGCCAACGGCGCACAGGTAGTGATCGACCAGTTCATCACCTCTGGTGCGCAGATGTGGGGGCGACTCAGCGGGCTGGTGATGTTCCTGCCGCATGGTTATTACGGACAAGGGCCGGAGCACTCCTCGGCGCGTCTGGAGCGCTATCTACAGCTCTGTGCTCAGGAGAACATTCAGGTCTGTGTACCCAGTACCCCGGCACAGACCTTCCACATGATTCAGCGCCAGATGTTGCGTAGTTACCGCAAGCCGCTGGTGGTGATGACCCCGAAGAGTCTGCTGCGCCACCCGATGTGTATCAGCAGTGCTGACGAGGTGATGAATGGTCGCTTCGAGACGGTAATGAATGAGGTGGATGATCTTGATCGAGATGAGGTTGAACGCATCGTGCTCTGCAGTGGAAAGGTCTACTACGACTTGCTGGAGAAGCGTCGTAGCAGCTCCAGCAACCGGGTGGCAATACTGCGTGTGGAGCAGCTCTATCCGTTCCCGCACTATGATCTGGAGCGTCTGTTGGACCTCTATACCAATTATCGGCAGCTGGTCTGGTGTCAGGAGGAGCCGCTCAATCAGGGTGCCTGGTTCATGGTCAATCCACTGCTGCAGCTGCTGGTGAAGGAGGAGGGGACATTACACAATGTAGGACGTCCGGCATCGGCGGCACCGGCAGTGGGCAGCTTTCATATTCACAAGCAGCAGCAACAGGATCTGGTGGATGCTGCATTGGGATTGGAAGGGTGAGGTGTCGAGCTTCTGCAAGGTCATGATCACTGCACATTCCAGACCCATCCATGGGGCGCTCTCCTGTGGACATCCCTGTCCACAGAAGGCTGTGATCACGCCCTTACAGAATCTTTTTTTAGTAAACATAGTGGTTTTATGAAAACACAATTATTGATTATCGGAGGTGGTGTATCGGGTAGTGCTCTGCTCTACACCGCAGCACGTTACACCAACCTGAAACATGTCACCCTGATTGAGAAGAATGAGAATCTGGCGGATGTGAACTCGCATGGCCGCAATAATAGCCAGACCCTGCACCGTGGTGACATCGAGACCAACTACACGCTGGAGAAGGCGCTCTACGTCAAGCAGGCGGTCGATATGGTGGTCAACTATGCGCTGCAGAAGGAGGGGGAAGGGGCTGCACCGCTGGTACACAAGTACCCCAAGATGGCGCTCGGTGTTGGTGAGCAGGAGTGTGATTTTATTCGTGAACGCTACAGTGAATTCGCTCCTCACTACAAGGGGATGGAGCTGTTCGAGATGGGGGAGATCGCCAGTATCGAGCCCTATGTGGTGATGATGCGTGATGGCCGCTGGCGCAAGGACCCGGTGGTGGCGATGGGCAGCCGTAGTGAATACGTGGCGTGCGACTTTGCTGCACTGGCACGTTCCTTTGTGGAATCGGCACAAGCGGAGAACAGCTGTGAGATTGACCTCAAGCTGGGTGGGCATGTTGAGCAGATTGAGGAGGTGGGTGACTTCTTTGTGGTCAAGACCAACCAGGGTACTATCGAGGCAGAGAATGTCATCACCTGTGCTGGTGGTCATAGCCTGTTGATGGCCCACAAGATGGGACACGGTCTGGACTACTCGGTGTTGCCGATGGGAGGCAGCTTCTACTTTACCCCGGAGTTGCTCAATGGCAAGGTCTACACCGTGCAGAATCCCAATCTCCCGTTCGCAGCTGTACATGGCGATGTTGATTTGCTGGTTGAGGGCAAGACCCGTTTCGGGCCGACTGCGCTGGCGCTGCCGATGCTGGAGCGCTACAAGTACAAGAGCATCCTCGACTTCTTCAAGGTGTTCCGCCTCAATCCGGATGTAATGGCGATTGCCAGGGATCTGCTCAAGGTGAAGGATATACGCAATTACTTCCTGAAAAATTTGTTGTATGAGGTGCCAACCCTGCAGCGCTATCTCTTCATGAAAGAGATCCGTAAGATTGTCCCCTCCATCACCTTCAAGGAGGTGCGTTATGCCAACCGCTTTGGTGGGATTCGTCCACAGCTGCTCGACAAGAAGGCGCGTAAACTGGTGTTGGGAGAGGCGAAGATTGATCCGGGTAATGGCATCATCTTCAATATGACCCCGTCACCCGGTGCGACCAGCTGCCTGCAGAATGCAGAGAAGGATGTGCGTACCGTCTGTAGCCGCCTCGGACTCACCTTTGATGAAGATCGACACAGGGAAGAGCTGGCGCATGACTATACCGTACCGGTTTCCGGTGACGAGGAGGTCGTTGAGGAAAACTGATGACTGTTCTGGTAGACCAATATCTGCAGCAGGTCGATCTCCGGGAGATCCAGCACGACAGTGCACAGCTCAAGGTGATCGAGGCGCTACAGTGTGCGCTTGATCGCATGAACCGTCAGGGGTGGTGGTGTCGCCTGTTCAAGAAACAGCAACAAGGGGTCTTTATCTGGGGAGATGTCGGTGTTGGCAAGACCTGGCTGATGGATCAGTTCTATCGTGCAGCCCCGGAGAAGCGCAAGGTGCGTTACCACTACCATGAATTCATGGAGATGCTGCATGGCTCGATGCCGGAGTACAAGCGTCGCCCCAATCCGTTGGATGCCATTGCCAAGCGTCTGGCCAAACGCTATCGATTGATCTGTATTGATGAATTTCACGTCACCGAGATTGCAGATGCAATGCTGCTCTACGGGATTCTTGAAGGGTTGTTCAAGCGCAAGGTGATGCTGGTTACGACTTCAAACCGGGTGCCAGACAAACTCTATGAAAATGGTTTTCACCGGGATCTTTTTCTGCCGGCAATTGAACTGTTGAAGCGTTACAACGTGGTGGTTGAGTTGGAGAGCAATACAGACTATCGGGTGGTCAACAGCAGTGTCTCTACGGAAGAGGTGACACAGGAGTTGAGTGAGGGGGAGCTGGAGCAGATCTTTTCCAGACTTGCTCAAAGTGAGCCCTGGGAACAGGAGTCACTGCAGATCAATCAGCGCAGCCTGCCGGTAATCAAGGTGGCAGAGGGGGTGGTCTGGCTCGACTATCAGGTGCTCTGTAGTAATCCGCGTGCCACCAGTGACTATATAGAGTTAGCTCACCTCTTCAATTCGGTCATTGTCTCCAATATCGATGCACGAGCGGCATCCAATGAGTCCTACGCTTGGCGTTTTCTCCATTTTGTGGATCAGCTTTATGATCATCAGATTCAGCTGGTGATCTCGGCGGTGGGACAGATGATGCGAGTTTATCAGGATGAGGCACTACGGTTTCAGTTTGCGCGTACGGTGAGCCGGTTGCATGAGATGCAGAGCGCAATGGTTCAACAGCAGTTTCAATTGAAGGGGACAGGGGGTTCGTTATGAGTATGGAAATTTTGACACCAACACTACCGGAGTCGGTTACTGAAGCAACCGTGGTGGCCTGGAACAGGCGCGTCGGTGAGGCGGTAAAACGGGATGAGGTTCTGGTTGAGATCGAGACCGACAAGGTGGTGCTGGAGGTTCCCGCGCTGGCCGATGGTGTGCTGGAATCGATTGATGAGGATGTAGATGCGGTTGTGGTGGGTGAGCAGTTGCTTGGAAAAATTGCTGTGGGTGTGGTTGCTTCGGTAGTGGAGGAGGCTGGGGAGGCTGTCGCTGAAGAGATCGGTAACCACTCCAGCCCTTCGGTACGCAAGCTGATGACGGAGAAGGGCGTCGATCCGGAGTCGGTGCAGGCAACAGGAAAGAAGGGACATGTTTTGAAGGGGGATGTTGAGGCAGCTGCATCAAATCCAAAAACTGGCTCAACAATACACTCAACGGTCCAGGAGCCGGCAGTTGCTGTGATTGGAGAGCGTGAAGAGCGCAGGGTTCCAATGACGCGCCTGCGTGCCACCATTGCGGATCGTCTCCTCTCGGCAAAACAGAATACTGCGATGCTGACCACCTTCAACGAGATCAACATGCAAGCGGCAATGGATCTGCGTAGCGCCCACAAGGAGCAGTTCGAGAAGACGCATGGGGTGCGTCTTGGCTTCATGTCGCTCTTTGTTCAGGCGGCGACGATTGCGCTGCAGCGTTTCCCGGAGGTCAACGCATCCATTGATGGCAAGGATATCCTCTACCACGGCTTCTGTGATATCGGTATTGCAGTCTCTTCGGATCGAGGGTTGGTTGTCCCCATTCTGCGCAATACGGAGAAGATGGGTGTTGCCGATGTGGAGGCGGGGATTGTCAACTATGCCAAGCGGGCACGAGACGGAAAGATTACCATGGAGGAGCTGACCGGAGGCACCTTCACCATCACCAACGGTGGGGTCTTTGGCTCCATGCTCTCGACTCCGATTCTCAATCCACCCCAGAGTGCCATTCTGGGGATGCACAATATCCAGAAGCGGGCGGTGGTGGAGAATGACGAGATTGTGATTCGGCCAATGATGTATGTTGCACTCTCCTATGATCACCGTATCATCGACGGCCAGCAGGCGGTCAGCTTCCTCAAGACCATCAAGGAGCTGGTGGAAGATCCAACGAGGGTGTTACTGAATATTTAGTCTCACGCAAAGGTGCCAAGGCGCCAAGAGTGGGTGTTGAAAACTTTGCGGCTTTGCGTCTTTGCGTGGGGCCCAACTGAGATAAGGATATTGATGATGTTGAATGAATACCACGAACATGTCGAAGCACGTGCAGCCGAGGGCATCCCGCCACTGCCGCTGAATGCAGCACAGGTTGCAGAACTGGTAGTGCTACTGGAGTCTGATAGTGCGGATGGGACAGAGCTGCTGGAACTCCTGACTCACCGCGTACCGGCTGGTGTGGATGATGCGGCTCAGGTCAAGGCCTCCTTCCTGGCAGCCATTGCAGCAGGCGACAAAAGCGCACCCTTGATTACACCGCTACGTGCGGTAGAGCTGCTCGGCACCATGTTGGGTGGTTTCAATGTCTCTCCACTGATTGCAGCACTGGATCGTGATAAGGAATTGGCGGCTGCAGCGGCCGATGCGCTCTCCAAGACCCTGCTGGTGTTTGATGCCTTTGATCAGGTGGTGGAGAAAATGAAGGCGGGCAATGCGCATGCCAAGCGTGTGGTTGATTCCTGGGCTGAGGCGGAGTGGTTCACCTCGCGTGACTCTCTGGCTGAGAAGGTGACCGTTACGGTCTTCAAGGTGCCAGGGGAGACCAATACCGATGACCTCTCTCCCGCACAGGATGCCTGGTCACGTCCCGACATTCCGCTGCATGCCAAGGCGATGTTGAAAATGCCACGTCCTGACTTTACCGAAGACCCATTGGGTACTCTGGAGTCACTGAAGGAGAAGGGCCACCCGGTCGCCTATGTCGGTGATGTGGTTGGTACCGGCTCCTCACGCAAGTCGGCCACCAACTCTGTATTGTGGCATATGGGCAACGATATTCCCTTCATCCCCAACAAGCGCGACGGCGGCTACTGCTTCGGCGGCAAGATTGCGCCTATCTTCTTCAATACCATGGAGGATGCCGGTGCGTTGCCGATTGAGATGGATGTTTCGGCAATGGAGATGGGAGATGTGATCGATGTCTACCCACTGGTGGGAGAGGTGAAGCGTCACGGTAGCGATGAGGTGTTGACTACATTCAGCCTCAATACTGAGGTATTGAAGGATGAGGTACAGGCTGGTGGCCGTATCCCGCTGATTATCGGCCGTGGTTTGACCGGTCGTGCGCGCGAGGCGTTGGGGCTGGAGTCATCTACGCTATTCCGTACCCCCGCAGAACCCGCATCCAGCAGCGCCGGTTACACCTTGGCGCAGAAGATTGTCGGCAACGCGTGTGGCAAGGATGGGGTGCGTCCTGGCGAATACTGTGAGCCCACCATGGCCACCGTGGGTTCTCAGGACACCACCGGACCGATGACTCGTGATGAGCTGAAAGATCTGGCCTGTCTGGAGTACTCGGCTGATCTGGTGATGCAGTCCTTCTGTCATACGGCGGCTTACCCACGCCCTGTCGATGTGAATACTCACCAGACCCTGCCGGTTTTCATGACCGATCGCGGTGGTGTCTCGCTGAAGCCGGGTGATGGTGTGATCCACTCCTGGCTCAACCGTATGCTGATGCCGGATACCGTTGGTACCGGTGGTGATTCCCATACCCGCTTCCCGTTGGGTATCTCTTTCCCTGCCGGTTCCGGCTTGGTCGCCTTTGCTGCTGCCACCGGGGTGATGCCACTGGATATGCCGGAGTCGGTACTGGTGCGCTTCAAGGGAGAGATGCAGCCCGGTATTACCCTGCGAGATCTGGTCCATGCGATCCCCTATACCGCGATTCAGCAAGGACTGTTAACAGTGGAGAAGGCGGGTAAGAAGAATGTCTTCTCTGGTCGTATTCTGGAGATTGAAGGGCTGAATGATCTGACCGTAGAGCAGGCTTTCGAGCTGAGTGATGCCTCGGCAGAGCGCTCTGCTGCGGCCTGCACCATCTCGCTGAGTGAAGTGTCTGTGAAAGAGTACCTCAACTCCAATATCGCTCTATTGAAGCAGATGGTGGCAGATGGCTACCAGAGTTCAGATGCACTTAATCGTCGAATTGCGGCGATGGAGGCGTGGCTGCAGAACCCATCACAGATGCGCGCGGATGGCGATGCCGAGTATGCCGAGGTGATCGAGATCGATCTGGCAGAGATCAAGGAGCCGATCCTCTGTGCACCGAATGATCCAGATGATGCCCGTACTCTCTCTGATGTGGCGGGTAGCCAGATTGATGAGGTCTTCATCGGCTCCTGCATGACCAATATCGGCCATTTCCGTGCTGCAGCCAAGTTGCTTGAGTCGGTCGATGCGCTCTCCACCCGTCTCTGGGTTGCGCCTCCCACCCGCATGGATGAGGCGCAACTGCGTGACGAGGGGGTCTACAACGTCTATGGACGTGTCGGTGCCCGCATGGAGATGCCGGGCTGCTCGCTCTGTATGGGCAACCAGGCGCGTATTGCGGCCAACAGTACGGCGGTCTCCACCTCGACCCGCAACTTCCCCAACCGTCTGGGAGCGGGGGCGGATGTCTATCTCGCCTCGGCTGAGCTGGCTGCGGTGGCTGCAATCCTGGGCAGATTGCCAACGGCAGAGGAGTATCAGCAGTATGCAGAGACCATCTCTGCAAATGGTGGTGAGATCTATCGTTACCTCGATTTTTCGAAATAGACTTGTAGTGGCTGAATCAGTAAAGGGCTCTCCACCCTGTTGAGCAGAGTGGAGGTTCTTCCAACTGTCCCTGTGATCTCTTCCTGATTTGTTACTAGTGGTAGTGTGGTTCAGTCTCTTCCTGCAGTGATAGAAAATTACATTTTTATGGTGAAGATGTTTTGTTAATTGATTACAGACAAAACAGGGCAACAATAGGCTTGAATTGCCGATCTTGTTGTCAGAAACTTCGGGAATTCGTAATTATTCATCAGATATGTGTAACTGAGTCAGATTGCTCCTGAAATTCGTCAGATCAAGGCAGAAAATGTGAGTTTACAAGTGTAAATGACCATTTTCCAACGCAGATATGGCGGATTTCAGGGGTAAGCTGGACAGTTATGGAAATTCTTTAATCCTTTTTGTTATATATCGGAGTACCAATGCCAGCAGATGAGATGATGGGGCCCAGTGTTGAGGCCGTTGTGAGTGATAGTAGTCGAATTACACCTGAATCGACGGATGAAGTTCGACAGATTACGCTCAAGATTAATGATCCCGCGTTTCGCTACAAAGAAGGGCAGAGCGTCGGCATTGTGATACCTGGGCCTCACCCCTATGGCAGGGGGGACTTTTCGCGCCGCTACTCTATTGCCAATGAATACCCGGATCAGGTAGGTGAAGATCTGGAACTTACTCTCTTGGTACGACGCTGTTTCTATATTGATGAAGTGAATGGAGAGAAGTATCCCGGTATTGCATCAAACTATCTTTGTGATCGTAAACCGGGTGACAAATTGACCTTGATGGGGCCATACAGCAGTCCGTTCAAAATACCGACTGATCCGTCTGCCAACCTGCTGATGGTGGGCACAGGTACAGGCATCGCACCGTTCAGAGCCTTTATCCGACAGATCTACAAAGAGCATGGCAGTTGGCAAGGTAAGGTTCGTCTGTTCTATGGCGCAACCTCCGGTATGGAGCTGCTCTACATGAATGATATCAACGGTGACCTTACAAATTACTATGATGAGAAGACCTTCCAGGCATTCAATGGTATTGCGGACAAGCCTTTGGCGAGAGAGGAGGAGGGGTTGGAGAGCTCACTGAGAGATAATGCAGAAGAGATCTGGTCTCTGATGCAGCAGCCAAACAGCTATGTATACCTTGCCGGTCTGGAGAAAGTGTATGACGTGTTCTGTAGCGAAATGGAGCAGCTGGCAGGAGGAGAGGAGGCTTGGCAGAACCTGAGCGAACAGTTGCAGCGTAACGGCCGACTGTCGACACTGATATACGACTGAGTTTTTCTGCAAGCTACTGACTGGATTCTGTCGAGTAGCGGTTGAGTCGTAGTCACTACTCGATCAGGATTGCGCGGAAGTCATTGATGTTGGTATAGGTGGGACCAGTGATGATCAGATCCTCCAGCGGTTTGAAAAAATGGTAGCTGTTGTGGTTGGTGAGTAGCTTTTCGGGATTGAGTCCTTTTATACTGGCTCGCTGCAGAGTGGCTGAATCAATCTGTGCTCCGGCATTGTCTTCACTGCCATCGATTCCGTCAGTATCGCAGGCAATAGCGTGCACATCAGGTTCACTCTGTAGTGCCAGAGCGAGAGCTAGCGCATATTCGGTATTGGGGCCGCCGGCACCGCTGTTGGGGTGTGTGACGGTCAACTCACCGCCTGAGAGCAAAATGGTGCCGGGGGGCTGTTCTCGGGCCAGCTTAGCATGCAGAGCGGCAACTTCACGCGCCTCCCCCTCAATGGCATCCCCAATGATTTGTACCCGATAACCTGCTTCCTGTCCGACTTTTGCTGCAGCTTCCAGACTGCTCTGAGGGCGTGCAATCAAGTGGGTAGTGCAGCGAGAGAACTGAGGGTGATCCGGGGAAGGTAGTTCGGCTTCTGATTGTCGCAGGTAATGCATCACCTTGTCGGGCAGCTTGAGACCATGCTGTTGAATTTGTAGGAGAGTCTCTGCTGAGGAGCTTGTATCTGCAACAGTTGGGCCGGAGGCGATGGTTGATAGATGGTCTCCGGGTACATCTGAGATGGCCAGGGTGAGCACCTTTGCCGGTTCAGCGGCCAGGGCAAGCCGACCTCCCTTGACTGCGGAGAGCCGCTTACGGATCGCATTGAGTAGATGGATCGGAGCCCCGGAGTTGAGCAATTGTTGATTCAGATCGATCTTCTCCTGCAGTGTGAAGCCGGGAGCGGGAAGCGTCAGCAGTGCCGAGCCCCCACCCGAGATGAGTACAATGACCAGATCTTCTGCTGTGAGATCAGAGAGTGCTTGCAGGATAGTGCGACTGGCTGCGATACCACGTTGATCGGGTAGTGGATGCCCAGCTTCCAGAATCTCAATCTGTTTGCAGGGGCATGCATATCCATAACGGGTCACCACAGCACCAGAGAGTGGACCATTCCAGTGCTGCTCCAGTGTATGCGCCATTGCAGCACTGGCCTTTCCGGCACCAACAACGATTGTGCGCCCTTTAGGGGGAGCGGGGAGGTGCCGGGGAATGCAGTGTGCAGGCTGTGCAGATGCGATGGCAGCATGGAACATCTGCTGTAGCAGTTGTTGTGGTGTATATGTCAATTGCAGTGCTTGGGTTTGTAGTCCATGCAACGAGAAAGGCCCCTGCAAAACGGTTCTGCAGGGGCCTTCATTTCAGCTTGATGCAGTAGTGCCTACTTGAATGCTACGATCAGGTCGTCCTGTTCAACTAGTTCACCCGCCTGTAGATGGATCTTTTTGATTGTGCCTTCAAACGGAGCGGTCACAGTGGTCTCCATCTTCATTGCCTCGATCACGAATAGTGGATCACCCTTGGCAACCTGATCGCCCTCATTGACTACAATGTCGGAGAGTTTGCCCTGCAGCGGTGAGCCGATCTCGTGGTCATCCGAGGCCTTGGTGTTGACCTTGGTCTTGGCGACTACAGAGTTGTCACGGATGCGTACGGTACGGGTCTGCCCATTGAGATCGAAGGTCACAGTACGCATCCCGTCTTCACCGGCAGAGGAGATGTAGAGCAGGCGGATGATGATCACCTTGCCCTTGCCGATCTCGACCGCAATCTCTTCATCCTGTTGCAGGCCGTAGAAGAACGCGCTGGTGGGGAGGTAGGAAATCTCGCCATACTCACATCTGTGTTGATAGAAGTTCTTGAACACTTCGGGATACATCTTGTAGGAGAGGAAGTCGAGCATGGTCTGATCGTGGTCGAACTCCTGCTGGAAGGCAGC
>CAYQFH010000060.1:0-16189 GCA_964416755.1 uncultured Piscirickettsiaceae bacterium
TTATTGGTGGTGCCAAGGCGGGCAGCCAGTACCAAACCCGTGTTGGGGCGCTGAAGAGAGCAGTCCTCGAAGACGTAGTGAAACTGGGACCGCCTATCAAAGCGACCTCTGAGCGTCCCCATCCCCCAGCGGGACGCTGTATCAAATGTCATGATATGATTGTGTTGCAGCCCATCGAGAAGCAATTTTTCCGCTGGCGGTAGGGACAAGGCAGCGATTTGAACAGTGATTAATGACAATTACTGTTTGAATTGGAAGGCTGATATCAAGTAAAATCCAGTCCGTTTTACATGAAAAAGCAATATTGACCATAGGTTGAAGGAGATCACGGTTATGGTAATGCAACAAGGTATTGATCCAGCAATTCTAAAAGCAATGAATAATGGTGCCGAAGTGGAAGGGCTTCGCAATGCGATGGGTGCAAAGGCGGCGGGAGCAAAAGCTGCTGGCGCCAAGGCGGCAGGCATGGGTACACTGCCACGTGGTGTAGAGATGGAAGGGATGCGTAATGCAATGGCCGCCAAGGGTGGTGCAGGGGCAAAAGCCGCTGGTGCCAAGGCGGCAGGCATGGGTACACTGCCACGTGGTGTAGAGATGGAAGGGATGCGTAATGCAATGGCCGCCAAAGGTGGTGCTGGAGCAAAAGCTGCAGGTGCCAAGACTGCTGGTACCAAAGCGGTATGCCCCATGGCAGCTGCGAAAGGCGCAGGAGCCAAGGCGGCAGCAACCACCAAAGCGGCAACTGTTGCGAAAGCGACCCCTGCAGCAGCAGGTGTTGGCGGAGCCAAGATGATGAATGTTGCTGCTACTACCTCAACGCAGGCAACTGGGATGAGTGCGGCCAAGAGCGCTGGTGTGCTTGGATTGGGTGTAGGTGTCTGGGGCACTGTTTTGATCGGTACACTGGGGGCTGCGGCAGCCTATGGTTATTACCGCAGTCGTCAGACCGAGAATGAGTTAAATGCAGAAGAGCAGGTACATGCCGAGCAGGTCGCAGCAGCTAACAAAGAAGATTAATTTTTGCGTTTCACAGAGAGAGGATTAGAACATGGTAACGGATGTAATTCAGAGTGAAGGCAGTATAAAGTCCAAGATTCTGGCCTTGATGAGCTATCTCGGTATTCTGGTATTTGTGCCGTTGGTAATGAATCGTGATGATCAGTACGTCTATTTTCACGCGCGTCAGGGGTTGGTGATCTGGATTATGGGGATTCTTGCAATCTTCACCTTGTATCTGCCGGGCGTAGGTAAGTTTCTCTTCAGTACACTGGCAACGCTGGTGTTGATATTCTCCTTTGCCGGTATCGTTTCTGTGATTTTCTACAAGGCGTGGCGTTTGCCAATGATCTATTCACTTTCAGCGCGCTTCTGATTTGACTGGCACACTCGTTGAAACTGAACGACCCACCTTGCGTGGGTCGTTTCAGTACAGCAAACGATAAAACTCAAGACTCCATCGTGTCTACACTGCCTCAGCCAGAAGGGTACCACCGCAATACGCTCTATCTGCTCTCTGCCATCTGCATGATCTTCATGACGATGGTGTTGGCGATTCAGCCGATTTTTCTGCGTACGGTGCTGGGGATCAACGCAGATGATGCCGGTGTGATCAATGCAACGGTACAGACGGTGACCGAGGTTGTTGATCTGCTCTTTGTCGGTTATTTGGGATACCTGTCAGACCGTTTTGGACGAGTGCCTGTAGTGATCTATGGTTTTCTGTTTGCAGCATTGGGCGCACTGTTGATTCCCAATAGTCTGGAGATCGGGATCTGGTTCGGAGTGAGTGGACTGACCATCTTCTACCTGATGCGTATCATCATGTCGTTGGGTACGGCGGCGGTCTGGCCTCAGTTGGCCGCTTTGGCCGGAGATTTCTCGGACCAGAAGGGGCGTGCATCGATGATGGCCAATGCGGCTTTCATGATGTCCTTCGGAGCGACGCTGGTCTACGCTGTCATCATGCAGATACCGCAACATGCGGGATTGATGGCAACCATGTATATGGTCGCAGCGGTGGCACTGTTTGGTGCCTGGTTCGCCAAGCGCTCTCTGATTGATGTGGCGACCAAACTGGATGAGCCGGAGATCCCTTGGAAAAAAATTGGCAAACTGTTGAAAGAGGATGCTCGTTTGCGTCTCACCTTTGCCTCTGCATTCTCCTCGCGCAACGATATGGTGCTGATAGGACTCTTCCTGATGCTCTGGTTTGTCTACTTTGCAGACATTCACGGATTGACACAGGAGGAGGCGGTCGCCCAAGGGGGGCTGCTGATTGGCTCCATCGGTGCGATGATCCTGATCACGATACCAATCTGGGGCTGGTTTATCCAGCAGTATGGCCGCATTCCGGCGGTGGTATTGAGTATGTCTCTCTCTGGCATGGGGTTCGTCTCCATGTGGTTTGTGGTCAACCCCTTTGAGTGGGAGATCTATATCCCGGCGATTCTGATCGCTGCAGGTCAGGCAGGAACGTTGCTTTCCCCACAGGTTTTGACGATCGATCTAGCGCCGGAAGAGATGCGTGGCTCTGTACTGGGAGCATTCAATACGGTTGGCGGGATCGGAATGATCCTCTTTGTCCAGATCGGTGGTTTTCTGTTTGACTTTTTGGGCCCATATGCGCCGTTCGTCTTTACTGGGATCGGAAATCTGGCTATCATGCTCTACGCTTTTTCGGTTATGCAGCGTTGTGAGGAGCCTATACCCCCGCGTCGTGAGGACCCTGCTATTGAATATGATTTCTAGTGGCAGAAATGAGTTCGGGTGTGGACAGGAATTTTGAAGTGAAAATGGATAGAGAAGGAAGCGTTTGATGCCAAGTATAATTGCAGGTCTGCTCGCTTTTGCGATGGGATTGTGGGGGCTTTCCGTCTGGTGGTATTCTGTGGAGGAGCTGCTCAGAGGGTTGATTCCGCTGCTGTTACTGCTGTTTGGTATGGTTGCATTGATGGCAGGTGTAAGTCGTGTAGCTACTGTCAGCGATGATGAACAGAGTGATGAAGAGTTGGCTGATCTTGACCTGGATGAAAAAAAGGTAGAGGAAAATCCTGCGAAGAAGGCGGCTGTGAAGAAAAAGAGTGCGGCTCCAAAAAAGAGCGCTGCAAAGAGAGAGGAGAGTGATGAGCCAGCGAAGGAGAGCGAAGCATGATTGACTCGCTATTGAACCCAAAGATTACCTGTGGAAAGGATCTGCGCAAGTATCTCTTTATGGTGGGTGGCGCTGCGGTCATCATCCTGATCTCTGTTTATGTATATGAGTATCAGTACCTGCCATATCAGGCTGAGAAGAAGCTCCATACTGCAGCCCCAATCAATCAGCTCTCCCCTGCACAGCAGGGTGCTGCCAATGCGCAGAGTACTCCGGTTGCAATGATGCAGCCGATGATGAATCAGCCCATGATGGGCAATAACACCATGGGAATGAACGTGGCTACTCAGGCGGGCCCACCGATTCGTGCCAATGCGCCGATCCCCGGTAACCACAAACGTGATGGTCGGGACAAGGCACCGTGTGAACAGTGCCACAAGATCGTCGGAGGTGGCAAGTGGACTGGTAAAACGGTCGCCATGATGCAACCGATGATGAGCAATAACAACGTCATGGGGATGAATGTCAATGCCGGTGAAGATGCGCCACCGAGCTTTCGTGGTGTTGCCATGACCATGCGCCCCAGTGTGGTCAACATCAATGCGGTGACTACCCGTGCCAATGTCACTGCAGGGCAGCAGGATGGACAGTTGCACTTTGCCAACCCCTCCACAGGTGTCTCCAGTGAGAGCATTGGTTCGGGCATTGTGGTCAGTAACAATGGTTTGATCCTGACCAACTACCACGTCATTAAGGGGGCAACCGGTATCAATGTGACTGTATTCGGCAATATGGGCACCAAACGTTACCCGGCATCAACCATCAAGGTGGATGAGTCGCTCGACCTGGCCCTGTTGAAAATCAAACCGGATGAGCTGTTGACTCCGGCCCAGCTGGGAGACAGTGCGCAGGTGGAGATTGCACAATCGGTACTGGCGATGGGTAGCCCATTCGGGCTGGATCAGACCGTCAGTCGCGGTATTGTCTCTGCCAAGCGTCGATCAATGGTGATTGACAACCTGACCCATGCCGAGTTGATTCAGACTGATGCAGCGATCAATCAGGGTAACTCCGGTGGTCCGCTGGTAGATCGTAACGGCATGGTGATTGGTGTCAATACAGCGATCTATACCCCGACTGGTGCCTTCTCGGGTGTCGGCTTTGCGGTGCCGATCAATCAGGCCAAGACCTTCATGAAGGATGAGCTGAATGCGGGCACGCCGGTTGCATGGGGAGGAAATGGTGGTGCCATGGGGATGAATGTTGTTACTCCAGGTGTGCCTCCGGTCATCCCCGCAAAAGCGACGCCACCAGCGAATCACCAGGCGGATGGTCGTGCGTCGATGATCTGTAGCAGCTGTCACCAGATCAAGGGTGCGGTACAGGGTAATGTGGTTGCTCTGGCAACGCCAAACAGCAATAACAACTTCAGTTTGCCTCAGATCATGACTAATCCGATGATGGGATTGAATGTTGCCGGTGGTAGCAAGACAATTGTTGAGGGTGCTGAGCTGACAGTGATTAATCCGCTGCTGGCTGATGAACTTAATTTGCAGGTGAGTGATGGCGCATTTGTCACTGCGGTATTCCCCAACAGTGGAGCCTCTCGCTCCGGTTTGATGGCGGGGGATGTGATTTTCAAGCTGGATGGGCGCTGGGTGCTTAACCCGCAACAGTTGGTTCAGCGCATCACTGCTGCGCAGGTTGGGGATAGTCTGCGCCTCGGGGTTTATCGTGGCGGTGAGCGCATGAACCTCTATCTGGTTGTTACCGGCCAGAATACCCGTTCAGTGGCAGCGCCTATGACGGGTGCCAACAATGTTGCACCTGCGGGGTTGGTCAATGAAATTCGCTGGTTGGGTATGGAGTTGAAGCCTATTGCTCCAGAAGTGGTTGCCAAGTTCCCGATGTTGGCAGGCAAGCAGGGCTCTCTGGTCAAGGATGTGAAGACAGCGACCGTTGCCGAAAATGCGGGGGTAATGAAGGGGGATGTAGTGTTGAAAATCAACAACACTCCGGTAACGAATGCCGGGCAGTTGGATCTGGCTGTTGCTCAGGCTAATGTCCGTAATGGCGTGTTACTGCTGATTGAGCGTAATGGCAATCAGCGCTACGTAACGTTGCAGTAGTCACAGGTTTGAGTTTCGTATGGCGGTTAAAAAGAAAGCAGTAACCAAGAAAAAGAGTGTGGCCAAAAAGCGGGCGACAAAGAAGAAGGTGGTTGCGAAGAAGAAGGTTGCTGTCAAGAAAAATACTGCTTCTAAAAAGAAGAGTAGAACTGCAGCCAAAAAAACAGAACAGGTAAAGCGTGTGCCAAAACCCTCTGTCAGAACTCAGGGAGCAGGTTCAATTGCGCCGGCAATCCCGCCTGGTTTCCAGGGGCAGGAGGAGAAGGCGGTGCTGGAGCCTTTTGTGCCGGTTCATCAGGCAACCAAACGAACATCTGCAGTCAATACCCCACCGGTATCACATTGGAATACACTGGAACCAATGGTTCCACCGCCCAAAGTGGAAGAGGTGGTTGAAGAGCCAGTTGAAGAGATGGAACCTCCTGTCCCGACTACGCTAATCGAGCAGGTGCTGATGGAGAGCCGCATGGAGAGCAAACGCCCGTTTGCCATCCAGCCCAGATTTATCAAACCGGCTGAAGTTGAGGAGGTGGTTGAAGCTCCTGTAGCACCACGTGCCTCTGCACAGAGAAAAACCGAGATTTCGGAGTATCTTTCGGTCTGGGGAGGGCAGCCTCAACCTGAGCGCCAGGCAGTGGTTGAGGAGATGATGGTGGCAGCAGCCTCCTCTGAAACGCAGCAGGATAGTGTGGCGGTTACTGAGCCTGTGGTTGCAGCAGAGTCTGAACCAACTACTCCAGCTCCAAGGGCTGAAGAGCCAGCCGCTGAGGCCGTTGCTACAACAATGATTCCGGTAGAAGAGGAGGTTGCTTCACCATTGGCGTCCCGTACCTCGATGCTGGATGCGGTTCATGCGGTAGCAACACAGGCCGAGCAGCAGAGTGCAGTATCGGAAACTGATGAAAGCAGTGAACGTATGGCGCAAGAGGTAAACCATACCGATCAGGTAGCAGAGGTGATCAGGATGATTGAAGAAGAGGAGACGTTTGTGACAGATCAGGAGGAGACGTTGAAGTCTGCTACAGAGGCAGATCCGAAAGGGGACTTCTCTGCAGAGATTCAGGCTGCAGTAGAAGAGGATGAATTGGACGAGATGGATGATCCGCACTTTAACGAAGCGTTGGACAAGATTGCGGGTACCCGCGCGGATGACTCTCAGGCAGTGCAGCGCAGAGAGGCGATTCGCCATTTTACCGAGAGTGCTGCAAGAAAGCGTAAAGAACGTCGTAACCGTGTAGCGACAGGCGCCCCTTCGATCATCGGTGGATTGCCTGCCAGTACTGCCCCGAAAGATACTCGGGTAGAGGTGGAATCTCTGGGGGGAGGAATTTTGCATCTGCTGGCCAGTGGTGCCAGAGGCGTTGCCAGTTTTGGACGTTATAGCCTGATGGGGGTGAAGTATGGGCTAAAAGACAGTAAAAGTGCTCTTGGGAAATTAACTTCAAGAGGTTGATTGTCTGTGTATAATGCAGTGTTTTATAGTTTTTTTTGATAATGATTTTCATTAATAGTTGGTTGAACCGACCATAACGAAGAAGGTAGAGAAGATGGAGAGTAAAGGAAAAGATCTGTTAATCGGCATTGATCTGGGGACATCTCGCACCTCAATCATGACAGACCGTGGTCTGAAGACAATGATCGACTCTGTAGTTGGTTATCCCAAGGATCTGATTGGTGTCAAGCTGCTCGGTGCAACCCATGTGGTCGGTAGTGAGGCGCTGGAGCGCCACTATCTCAACCACTACTTCCCGCTGGAGGACGGTGTCATCAAGGAGACAGGTGACAAGGATCAAGAGGTTGCCAAGGAGTTGATTCGCCATGTGGTCAGTCTGGCTGATCCACAGCCGGGAGATCGTGTCTGCGGCATCGTTGGTGTACCGGCTCGTGCCTCTGCCTTCAACAAGGAGACACTGCTGGAGTTGGCGCGTGAGGTGATGGATGTTGCCATGGTAATCTCCGAGCCATTCATGGTCGGTTATGGTCAGGATGTGTTGCTTAACAGTATTGTTATTGATATCGGTGCAGGTACCGTTGATCTCTGCGCACTCAAGGGCAAGGTGCCTGATGAAGAGGATCAGGTAACACTGCTCAAGGCTGGCAACTTCATTGATGATCTGTTGATGGAGTCGATCCAGATGCGCTATCCCAATGTACAGATCAACAAGCGTATTGCACGTGCAATCAAGGATGAGTATGCCTTCGTCGGCAAGTCTGAAGGACAGGTGATGGTCACCATGCGTGAGAACGGCAAGCCGGTTACCGTTGATGTGACCGAGGAGCTGGAGTTGGCCTGTAATGCGATTGTTCCCGATATCGTGGAGCAGATCGAACATCTGGTGGCCAGCTTTGATCCAGAGGATCAGGAGACGGTTCTCAACAACATCATTCTGGCTGGTGGTGGTTCCCGTATGGCCAATCTTGGCCCAGTTATCGCCGAGGCACTCTCCGAGTACGGTAATGTCACGGTGCGTAATGTGGATGATGCCGATTATGCCGGTTGTCTGGGCGGTCTGAAGCTGGCCAGTGATCTACCACCAGATTACTGGGATCATGTTGGTGAGATGGTGACGGCTTAAGAGAAGCTATGGAAAGCTCCAGAGGGGTTACTCTCTGGAGCTTTTTTTCTGCCTGAGAAAAGCCAATGATATTTATGGTGCGTGCAGTGAGATCGACTGATTGCGCTCTTGCAGCACATCAATCGCATTATTGATACCAAAGTATTTGAGGATCAGCCACAAAATCAGCGGAATGATCAGGTAGCGGTATTTCATCAGTCAGCGTGGATTCGAAGCAATAAAAAGTGAGCAGTGTAGTATGACACATCCCGACTCTCTTCTCTATCTGCTCTATGGGGTGAATAGTATGGCGGGGCTATTACTGGGAGGCTTCCTCTACCGTGAATACCATGAAGGGTTCATGGTGGTGGTGCGTGACAAGGTGCTCTCTCTCAAGTGGTTGATGGTTGCGCTACTGCTGTTGGTGGTTACGCTCAATCTGTTCTGGCTGATCAGGATTCGCAAACTGGACCAGGATCTGATCCTTTTGCTGCTGATGTTCTCCGGAATGGCTGCCCCGTTTCTCTGGATGGCTATCCTTGCGGTGGGACGCTTTCTGCTGCTCGATGTCTTGATGGGATTTCTGGGGGAGGTTTCCGAATCCTTTTCCGGCCTGCGTCAGCAACTTCAGCAGTGGTTGCAGCAGCGTGATCTGGAGGATGAGCATCAACATGACGACAATATGGAGAAAATCCGCAAGGTGCGCCGACAATGGTCGAAAAAGGCAATCAGTCGCAAAGATGCGGTCAACAAAATTTCCAAAATCAGCAAGAAGGAGAAGTCATCCCGTAGTCGACGCAGAAAGAGAAAGCAGCAGGGTAGCGATTCGGGGTCAACCATGCCGGGTTTGATGTCCGGATTTATCGATCGCGTTTTGGATGAGAAAGAGAAGAGATAGTGATTGCATAATTGCCGACTGTTTTAGTAAAGTATGTGGGTCCGTAATGGACTGTTGATGATCGTTAAATTTGGAGCAAGGAGATTTCAGGATGAAGCACAATTGTCTGCTATGCAAATATGTTTATGATGAGGAGATGGGAGACCCGGACCATGGGTTGGCCCCGGGTACTAAATTTGATGATATTCCTGATGACTGGGTCTGTCCGGATTGTGGCGCCACCAAGCTGGATTTTGAAGCTGCATAGCGGTTGTTGAACCCCCTCTCCCTGTACAGGTTTGAGGTACTCATTTACCTGTTTACAGGTGCAGGAGGAGGGGGTACGATTACTGGAGTTGAACCCACCGATTCACTCCGGAAACAGAGACCGTAACAGAGTAATTTATGAGCAAGATCCCAACCGTGTTATTGGCTGATGATGAAGAGCCGATGAGAATGTTTCTGGTGGGTTTGCTCAAGCATGAAGAGTGCAAGGTGGTCGCTGTAGGGGCGGATGGTCAAGAGGCTTGGAAGCTCTATCAGGAACATAAGCCGGATGTGACCCTGCTGGATATCAATATGCCGAAGATGAATGGTGTCGAGACGCTTCGCAAGATCAGAGAGCAGGATCAAGACTCTTTCGTCTGTATGATCAGTGCAGATACCTTTCCTGAAGTGATTCGTGAAGTGGCCGGTCTTGGAGTTGCCGGTTTCGTTGTGAAACCGCTGACCCAGAATAAACTGCATCCGATTTTCCAGAAGTACGCCAAGCAGCACGGCTGAGCCGGTTCTATCCAGATCCGGTTTTCTGGCCCGGATCTACCTTCGATTGTAGCTGTATGGGCGGTTGTCCGATGGTAATGGTTCCGGCTGTGCTACTGTGCGATCCGTACTCTCTTTCTGTTCCGACAGCTCCGAGTGGAGGCTGTAGAGTTTCTGTAGAATCTGATCAACCTCTTTTTCTCTCTCGTCAGTGAGCAGCGCTGGCTGAGTAGGTGGTGCAGTAGCAGGCTTGGGTACCGCTTGTTGGACAGCTTCTACCCGTGGCGTAACAGGTGATGGTGCAACCACTGGGGGTTGTTCTTGCTGTTCCAACCGCTTCTCCAGATCAGCAATACGCCGTTTCAGATCCTGCTCCATCTTCTGGAAGGTGGCATCTACCTTCTGCTTCTGTTGCATCCGTTCCCGTTCACTATTGAGCAGGTCCTTGGTCTCGTTGAGGTGCTTTTTCAGAGCCTGTTGCTCTTCAACCAGTTTGGCGAGGCTGCGCTCCATCAGTGTCAACTCCTGTTCACTGCGCAGTCGTTCCCGTTGTGAATCGAGCAGTAGCTGTTGCGTCAGATGTTCTGCGGTTTTATCGCCGGCATCGGTTGGTGTGACTGCAGTTTTCTGTTCCAGATTGATACCGGGCCAGATGAATAGATAGAAGCTGATCAGTGCGGCGACTAGCAGGGTGATATTGAGCAGAACCAACAGACGATGGGTGTTGTAGGTTCGTTTCTGCTCGCGTCCGGCAGAGGCCTCCTCAATTGCACTGCGTGCTGCCTGATGAGCAAATTCAATGGCCTCCAGTGAGGCCTGTGCCGCCTCTTGAGCGGCCTCTGCAGCCAGGCGTGCCTGACTATCCTCGGCATCGTTTTCCAGTTCAGCGGCGGCCTTCTGCGCAGCCTCCTTGCTCTGACGTGCAGAGCGGGTGGATTGAATCAGTACATCCGCAGTCTCTCTACCCAGTTTTCCCTTCTCTCTGGTCTCGTTAATAGCGGAATGGTTGCCATCGCTTGTGGTTTTTGGTTCCGTGTATGAGGACTCAGTCTCTCTATCGTTATCTACAGTGGCAGAGAGCGGTGGAGGGGTTCTCTTTTCAGGCTTGGATGGGGGAGGAGTTGTGGATGTAGATCGCTTCTCCTGTTTAGTCTGTTGCCTCTGCTCCTCTGCTCGTTGACGGATAAAAGAGTCGAGGTTGAAGGGGGCGTTGGGTGGCTGCTCCATCTCTCAATCAGATGTTGTTCAGCTGTTCCCGTAGTGCAGCAGTCTGCTGCTTGAGGTTCTGAGTACGTTGAAACAGTTTGTTGCTATCAATGTTCTGCATGCGTTGTTCTGAGCTGTTGATGGAGACTTCAACCTCTTCCAGGTCGGAGGCGCTACTACGGGTAAATTCGAAAGCGGTCAGGCTTGCCTGACGTGCAGTCCTGGCAGCATGAATGGCACGTTCAGCAGCCTGATTGGTAGTGGCGATAAAGTTTTGTGTCTGTTCAATAGCAATCTGGGCCTCTGCTACACTGTTCTCTGTAGCTTGAGTGACGGCGTGCGCATTCAGCTCGGCCTCCTGAGCGACTTGTACAACGTCAAGACTCTGCTCGGAAGCGACCAATGCTGCATCTGCAACGCGATCCATCTGTTCTGCGATGCGATAGTTCGATTGGACGGGTATTGTATCGATTTCCGCCTCATCTGTCTGCTCGTTAACAGGTGTAGAAGGTGCAGAGGGGGGAGTACTTGCAGCAGCCTCTGTCAGTACATCTACCAACTTGGGTGGAGGTTGTACACCTGCGCCCCATACATTGTCGACCTTGTTGATTGCCACTTTCCTGTTCCCAATTTGTCTCTGAAAAAAACAGCTGTCATTTTTTTGCCGTATCTCTGGTTGGATCGGCGACTATGGGTAGGAGAGCAACAACTATGCCATCGATCACATCCACTTAAAGTTCAGCAATTTGCAGTCGATAACAGTTAGGCGTATATTAATCTGTGGCGTGTTATTGTAAAAAAGATAGATCGTGGACAGGGTACTTATTCTCAGTTTTCAGCCGCAGTCCGGCAAGACAACACTGGCACTACAGCTGGCAGATGCCTATCGTCGTCAGGAGCGAGTGGTAGTGCTGCTCGATTACAGCCATGACCAGAAGGCACGACGTAGTTTGAAAGGCAGCCAGTCGACCTCTTCTGCAGCCGGTGTGCGCGCGGTTGCTGCGGGGAAAGAGGCCCATATGCTCTCCAAGGTGTGGGCTGAAGAGGTGCACGATAGTGATACAGTGGTGATTGATACCTCCAGCCGGCTGGAAGAGGCGCGTCTTGACTATCTGATGCGACAGATCAACAGTATATTGTTGCTGGTTGATATGCGAGCATGTGATCTGGAAGAGTTTAGCCAGCAGTTCAGTGGATTGATCAAGCGTATACGTATGGTGCGCAGCCGACTGGTGGTAGTGGCGAGCCACTGTGGTGAAGGCGAATTGATGAAGGTGGTACAGCTACGCCAGGTGCTGGATCAGTTTCAGATTCCTCTGGCAATGAAGCTGGAGCAGGAAGCGACAGAAGAACAGGTAAGTTCGCTGGCGCGGATGTTGCTAAGTGAAGAGATGAGAGTGGATTCAGTGTCGGGAAACCGTCTTGGACGTGCACTCCACCCGGCAACCGTTCGTGCCGGCTCGATGATTGGAGGGATAGAAACGCTCTCCAGTATCGTTGGGGAGGTAGAGCGGGAGGTGATTGAATCTGGCAAGGTGACGATTCAAGCCTCCTCCCACTCACTGGAACAGTTGAAGGAGAAGAACAGAGTGCTTGCTCACAAGAATGACCAGCTTAGAAGAGAGGGTCTGAAAGAGTAGCGCAGAGAAAATTGTACAGGAGATAGAAAATGGCAAACGCGGCACCGATGACAATGATTGATGGTGGCTCCAGTCGACCCAAAGAGGTCAGTCAGGAGTTACAGGAGATCGTTCAGAACCACCCTCAAGAGGAGAAGCAGGCAGCTGAACAGGCCTCAACCGAGAAGGTTGCAGTAGAGGCCAATGTTGCAGCACGCGATGCAGATGAGGTCTCTGAGGTTTCTAACCTTGCAGCAGAGATTTTGACCGAGGCGGCTGAGGTTGCCAAGGAGCAGACCAGTTATGCAACCGAGGTGACTGCACTGGCAGAGCGGGTGACTGGACTGGCCAGAGAGGCGACTGAGCGAGCCAATCAGGCCCGTCTGCGTGCAGAGGAGTCTACTGCTCAGGTACGGATGGTGATTGAGCAGGAGCGCAAGATTGCCAGCCAGGCCAGTCAGGCTGCACTGCAGGCAGAACAGGTGACTGCCCAGGCAAAACAGGCGACCCGTGAGGCAGAGCAGGCGATTGAGCAGGCTCGCAGTGCGGCGACTGAGGCCAATGAGGTGATTGGTGAGGCGCAGCAGATTTCCGAAGATACTCAGAAGGCGACAGAACATGCGAAGCAGGCTTCGTTGGGAGCAATCAAGGCGGTTCGCGGTATGGACAAGGTCACAGGTGATGTCGAGCAGGTTGCGGCAGAGGTTGAGAGCAGCATCAACTCTGCGCATGCAGAAGACCCTGCACAGAAGCATCTGATTCGCACCAAGACGGATAATCTTAAGCTGCGTGCAGAACAGCTGCGTTCGCAGACCAGGGATATGCGCCAGAAGATCGCTGCGTCACGCGGTTAGTTCCGATCCATTAATAGATAAAAAACCCGGAACGGATGTTTCGGGTTTTTTGTTGTCTATTGATATGATAAAACTCCCGGTGGAGGGTTGGTAAAGATCTGTATCAGTAGTGCCTGTATTGTTTGGAGTTCCAGAAAGCAAAAAAGCCTCTGTATAGATGTAGCATCAGAGGCTTTTGTAGATTCAGGTTAGAAGGTCTACGGGAAACGATAGACGCGGGGCTTGTCATTGCTGAAGCGTTTGCGAGGCTTCTTCTCAAAGGTGATGGCTTCACGCTCCGCAGATTGAATTGGCTGAGCGGGGATGGAGACAACGGGCTTGTTCAGCTGCTGCTCAACCAGCTTGATTGAGGTGTGTAGTGGAACAAGTTCCTGTTGCAGTGTAGCGCGGATGCCCTCCAGAGTGACGCCGCTGCTTGTTGCGCTCTCTGCTGTTGGTTCAGGTTGAGGCTTGGCAGCGATAACCTCAGTCGCCTTGGTCTCCTCCTTTTCTCTGGTTGTGGCTGCTGCAGCAGCCTGAATCTGTTCCAGAGCCTGCTGCAGTGTACTCAATTGAGTGGCAACCTGCTCCAGAGCCACCATTTCGCTACTCTTCTCTGTTGTTGCAGCCTCTGCTTTCGGAGGAGTAGAGAGCGCATTGATCGCATCTTCGACACGCTGATTCTGTTCTGCCAGTAACATCACTTGAGAACCGGTTTCGCCAATATTGCTCTGTAGCTGCTCTTCGATCATGATGAGCTTCTGATGTTGATCGATCAGATCATCCGAGAGTTCAATGTTCTGCATTGCGAGATATCCAACACCGCAGAGTGTCAATACGCCAGCAATAAGCGGGGCATGGTCGAGTAGAGACTTCTCTTCATCTTCTGGATTTAATACTGCATCCATCACTGATGATTTGGGTGTCGCGGCTTTGACCGCCTCTTTTACAGCGGCACTCAGTTCATCGGCGAGTGTACTGCTATCCAGTGCGCTGGCAACGGTCGGTGTCGAAGCAGGGGAGGCGGACTCGACTGCCTGTTGCACCGCACCACGTAGCTCCTCAATCAGCGTACTGTTGTTACTGCCAACGGCTCCTGCCGCTGTTTCAGAAGCAGATGGAGTGGCAGATTCGATAGCCTCCTGTACTGCAGTACGGATATCGTCACTCACCTTGCTGCTGAGTGCAATGATGCTCTCCGTTGCAAGCAGTGCGGTCTCGGCTGCTTCGTTGGCAGTCTCTGCCGAAGCGTTGAGGGCTTCCATGGTTTTGGTGGTCTCCACAATCTCTACCTCGTTCTGAAACTCTTCGGTTAGTCGTTGGTCAGTGACTGGATGCGATCACGCAGCTGTTGTGTGCGCTCACGGATGGCATCACTGTGTTTCTTCAACTCATCGATATACTCATTCATTTCGTCACTTACTATCACTGCCGAACTGGCTTCAGGTTGGCTGACCTCAATCTGCTTCAGTGCATCGTGAATCAGCTCGCGCATCTCGATCGTGGTACTACTGGCGATTTCGGTTGCATCATTGGCCAGGTCTGCCGCCTCATGAGCCAACTCCACAGCATTGAGAATAGAGTCCTCAAGGCGGGAAACTGCCGAGTCTTCATGAGGTGTAACAGGGGCAGCAGCGCTCTCTTCCTCCACAGTTTCTACAGTATTAGGCTCTTCTGCTTCTGCTTCTGCTTCTGCAGGAGAATCGTCACCAATGGCCTCAGAAATAAAGTCGACTTCAGGCTCGTCACCATCCTCTTCCTCCATCTCTTCAGGAATCTCGATCTCAGCATTCTCGCCACCAATAAAGTCGACCTCTGGCTCTTCATCCTCTTCCAGCTCGTCAAGTGAAACCTCATCAGGTTCCTCTTCTGGAACCTCTTCATTGACTACGCCGGAGAGTGGGTCATGCATCTGTTCGGGCTCATCGGGAGTGGCCGCCTCTGTTTGTGACCCCTCTTCCTCCATGGCAGCGCGTGCGAACATCGCTTCGAGCTCATCACCGTTTGCCTCCTCAATGCTGTTCTCATCGCTCATTAGTGTTACTCCTTGCTAGTGATTAAATTCAGTCGGTTTGTCCATTTTTTTGACACAAAACCGGGGTTACCACCCGTTCTGCAGAAAGTGTGCCATATCCAGTCCCGGGGTGATGGTTCTGCTGTTATCGCTTTGGCGCAAGCGGGCAGATATCGGATTGTTTGAACGGCTATCCAACTGGGGGTTGATTGTGGCCGGGGTGCTGCTCTTTCAGGTGCAGATGCATGGTTATCTGCATCAGGTTGACGTAGACGAGTTTGGCTTCAGCGAAGATCTTCATCATCATGCCCATGAGTTGATGGAGTCTGCTCAACAGCAGAAGTACGTCGATATTGGGAAGGGAATGGCGCAAAACCCGGAAGCGGGACTCAGCTAGAAGGAGGTTGTTCAGCATGCACAAGCGGAGATTCCACATCTGATTGCTGAAGGAAAGGTGCCGGAAGAGTGGAGCGGTGCGCGCGTCATCTCAAGCGAAAAGGTGCAATATGATGGCGAGGTTGAATGGATTATTATCTTAAATAAACAAGTAGATAAATAAATAATTAAAAGTAAAATATTAATTGTGGCGGACTTTGACGGAGAGTTTGTCGGGGCATGTATCGAAGCAGACTAACGCTTCATTGAACAAATGACAGTCGTTTCCCTGCCCATGCAAGGTACGTCAAACCCTTGAATGGGAGGGGGTGAGTCAGCGTGATACTGCGTGCTGTACTGCGGTGGAGTGATTTTGTGTAGTGCTGAGGTATCCAAGTAGTGTATGTGCCACCAGCTGATTGAGCGTAGTCCGTTGCTGGTAAATCTGACTCAGACGGCTCTGGCAATACTGGATAATGCTATTGGCGTGCTCGGCATCAATGGAGTAGCTTTCGCGATCCTTGGTTCCAATGGAGTGGATTGTACCGTTTGTGCTAACCACTCTCGCATCACCTTGGCTGGGGGCTTGGTAGGCATGTTTCAGCAGTGTACGAACCGCCAGTTCATCCATTCCCTCTATTTTTTTCTGTATCTCAGTCATTGCTCTCTCCTGTTGTTTGGGCTGCCGCTACTGCGGCGGTTGTACAGAAAGATGCAATCCTTATGCC
>CAYQFH010000061.1:0-16114 GCA_964416755.1 uncultured Piscirickettsiaceae bacterium
TACTATTGCTGACAGAGAGAACAGGGCACCTTGAAATATTGGAGCAACTGTTGGCTGGGAGGGTTGAGAATCTATTTCTCCTGCATGGAAGATTGAGCAAGAAAAAACGAGCATCTGTGAAAGATATGCTTAATGCACTTTCGGAGAGTGAGCCGAGACTTTTGCTGGCAACAGGCAGGTTGATTGGAGAAGGCTTTGATCATCCGCCACTGGATACATTGGTGTTGGCAATGCCGGTCTCCTGGAAAGGGACGCTACAACAGTATGCTGGACGACTGCATCGAGACCACGTGACCAAGCGTGATGTTGTGATTCATGACTACTTGGATATCCGTTCACCTCAGTTGATGAAGATGTGGGAGCGTAGGCAGAAAGGGTATCGATTAATGAAATATCAGATTTTGAATGAACGGGATATTCTTGCAATACATTGATATATAACTATTTTTATAGGATATTTTGCACCTTATTACGCATTAATATTTAATTGTACAAATAAATCAATACATTGACCCGTATTTAGTGGTGACATATCTGGATCTGTCACCACTTCTGTCACCATTTTGTGTCGGTTATGCAATGTAAGCTTCTTTAACTAAGAGATGTCGTTAGTTAAAGGAAATGGGTTTTCTTTAACTAACGAAAAGCTTAAGGTAACGTTCAAAGGCGTAAATTCTACCCCGTTGTTGCCCCGTAACCTCTATGAGGATGTTCTTCTCAATCAGTGCCTTGATTAGGCTGTTGGCTGTTGGAATGCTGACATCCAGTGCGGTTGCTAGCTCAGAAGCTTCAATTACCGGTTTTCTGTAGAGCAAGTTCAATGCTTCGCGAGCAGTTGTGGCTCGTTTGCCTAAATCGATTACTGACTGTTCAACTTCTGTACGTAAAATGAGAATTTGCTGGAAAGCATCCCGCCCTTTTGTTGCTGTCTGTACGACACCGTTGAGGAAAAAACGGATCCAATGAATGAGGTTGTTGCTGACTCGAACTTGCATCAGCGCGTCGTAATAGCTTGCCCGATTGCGCTCGAAAAAATCTGACAGGTAGAGTGAAGGCTTGGCAAGTAATCCACTACTGATCAGATAAAGAGGAATCAGTAAGCGCCCGATACGACCATTTCCATCCAAAAATGGGTGAATAGTCTCAAACTGGTAGTGGCTGATTGCAGCACGTATCAGGTGAGGCACCATGATTTTGTCATTATGCCAAAAACTTTCAAGGTCGCTCATCAACTCAGGAACACTTTCATGGTGGGGCGGTATAAAGGTGGCGTCACTCAGATTTGAACCACCGATCCAGTTTTGGCTGGAACGAAACTCTCCTGGCTGCTTATGTTCGCCACGAACACCTTGCATCAGTATCGAATGAGTCTTTTTCAGTAAGCGGTTGGATAGCGGAAGTGTCTTCAGCTCAGAAATTGCAGTGTTGACTGATTCGATATAGTTCCTTACTTCTCGCCAGTCATCTCGTTTCTCCGGCTGGATGTGCTCTTCAGACAATAGTGCTTCATCAATACCGGTCTGGGTGCCTTCGATCTTGCTGGAAGTTTGAGCCTCCTTGATTACGTGCATTTCGATGAACAGGTCAATGTCAGGCACGATCAATGAAAAGGCATTGAGTTCCCCCAGAGCTTGCGTGGCTTGCTCCAACAGTGCATTGATGGTGGGGTCTTCCCAGATCCACGCATGATTTACAGGTACGGGCTCAAAACTTTTGTACTGATAACGTTGTTCCCATTGGCCTGCATTGAAGGTCTCAAACTTCATGTCTATGCTTACTCAATTCCAGAAGTGATATGTGGCTATTATGCCTTATCGCCAAAAAAATCATGCTGTATAGTGCTGAGGATAGTGGTTGTATTTCAGTCTTGATTTGACAGTTGTCGATTTTGGCGAAGTTGATCCAGATCCCCTTGCCAATTAACTTTATCCATTTGAAGCAACTCTTCGCGTTTCTGATTTCCAGTCTTTTTCGACATAATTGCTGTGGTGATCGTTACGCCCAAAGCACGGCAAACTTGTTGTACCGTTGAGAATTTTAGGTGGGTTGATGAGCAAAGCTCTTCCTGTAGGGGTTTTGATAAACCGCGTGCCTTTGCCAGATGTCGGAGACTTGCGGCCAACTCTTCATTATCCCCATCTTCCAGTATTTGACGGATGTATTCAGCAACCTCCTCGTCGGTGTTGAGGTAGTCCGCCATGTCAAACTCGGTTAGTTGAACCATGTTGCTTTTCCTGTATTGGTTGAAGAGTGGTGATCACTCTGCTGCCTCTTGAGTCAGAGAGATATCTTTTCTCAGTAGCTCATTAACCATCTCCTGCATGTTGACTCCCTTCGCTTTGGCCTTGCTCCGGAAATTGCGCTCGATATCACTGTCGAGATAGAGCGGGATCTTCAGCTTTGCATCGGGATGATAAAAGCGACCACGTTCAGCGTTTGAAAAATCATACTCCTCTTTCATGATGCCTTCTTACGTATCCTGTGCAGTTGGATGGTTGTTGATCTCCTCCTGCAGAGAGTGTAATGACTTCATCATCTTGTCAAAGTCGGGAATCTCTCCAAAGATCATATGCCCCATGGTGGTATAGTCATCACGTAGTGCCTTTGTGAAGTGACTGGCAGGCAGCAACTGCAAGCTGCCGGGTTTGGCAAGATGGTACTGTGCCCATCCCCTTGGGTAGAAACGCTGTTTGAACTCCACCACGGATACCAACAGTTCAAGGTTGTTGAGTGCCAGCTCTTTCACCGATGAAGATGCCATCCTGTATAGGTCATAGTAGTGGCGGGAGTATCTTGGAGGGAGTGGTTTGTCAGTAGGACGGTGCGCCTCCTGATGAAGAATGGTGGCCTTTTCCCAGAAGGTGCGTTCAGCAGCGATCACCCGCACCGAACAGTGAGATTGCTTGAAAAGATCTGGAAAAGCGTCAGCGGCATAGCAGCTGATTTCATGCTCTTCGTAGGGTAGCCATGCTGCCAGGGGGCCGATCTCAAGTCTCAGTTCTGGTCGAAGATAGTGATCGGGAAAGGCAGAGGGATACTGAATGTTGATGACATGTGGATCGGAGCCATCCACTGAACAGCTACAGCAGGAGGTGGTTGCCTGACCGATGAGATCAACCAAAGTGGTTTTGATGTATTGCTCTGCTTGCCGATTAATCGCTTTATTCAGCTTGACCTGGCGTGTATTGGAACGTTCAGCAAGAGGATCTTCATCTAAAAGGTTCTGCCAATCGAGAATCAGGTCGATATCTTCGGAGAAGCGCTCAACCAGCCCGTAGACCTTGGAGAGACTGGTGCCCCCTTTGAACATCAACTGTTTTGAGAGGTCGACATTTGTGAACAGCTGCTTCAGTACCCACGTAACCCAGAAGTCCTTCTCTACGATGGCAGGAACAGTACCCAGTTTGGCTGCACTCTCGGAGAAAAGCTCAAAGCGTTCCTGAGTTGGAAGCAGGGCAATGTGGTCCACTATGTCTCCTCCCTGCAGATCTGTTTGATTGCATCATAGACCCAACTGGTCACAGTGCGGGTATCGTTTAGAATGCGTTTGAAATGTGTGGGGATAATCTGCGCCCGTATCGACTCAATGGTGTCAGGAGTGATCTGCTCACGCCCTAGCGCCTTCAGCGCATGGACAATGAGTCCGCTTTTCGGATGCTTGAAACCAATATCCTTCAGAGCAGCCTTCTTGAAATTGAGTGTTGTCTTACTAATCTCATATTCACGATTGGGGCCATCAGAGAGATAGATCCATCGGCCAGGAACCTGTGTAGAGAGCCCTAACAAATTCAGTGCAGCATCACCGCTGGGCTGGATGCGCCAGTTAAACTTGCGTGCCAGTGCGTGGGCAACCTGATCCATATCAGGGCTGAGTTGTTGGTCGAGCAGTTTGCTGAACTTTGGAGAATCATAAACACCCTGGCTGACACGGCGAATTTTCCCCGATTTTGTGAGAGAGGAGAGTGCCTTGTGGATATTGTCTTCAGAGAATTCAGAAGCAAAATCAACTTTGGTAAATGCCCAACCCTTTCCGTGGCCATTTATTCTTGATTTTATTTTTTTTTCAATGGGATGATTCATTTATGGTGTGGCGTATTTTTCAGAAAAAGTATAAGTTTTTTCTGAATATATCATATTGGTGGTAGAGGGGGTAAGTTGAGCAGGTTGACCGTGTTTCAACTGGTTGTGTTATCCATAAATATCCAATTGGAAAATTTGTTGTTGATGGGTGTGATCTCTACCTCTCGGTATTGGTCTGATGCTATCTTGGCTGTTCTACAAATTCATCTATGTTCTGCTCAAGATGAGGATGGTTTGTTTCATTGCCTTGAGTTGAGCCACACAATGCTCAACTTGTGTGGCAGAACATAGACGCAATACTGGAAAGGTGCGATAGTCGGTTCCATGGGGCTGAGAGAGTATGAACATCAATTCACACACCTGAACATCAACCGTGCAGCGGGTCAGGGTAAACCGCATAAAATGTGTATGCTGCTTGCGGTTGTAGAATTGATTGGCTCGAACAAAATCAGCGCAAACAGAATCTACTTTGATGCCCTACTCAAGCAGACGTTCTCCAGATACCTTGACCAATACCGATCCGAGCGGGATCGAGACAACCCTCATCACCCCTTCTTTCATCTGCGTTCAGAGACGTTCTGGTACCATCAAATCAGGGTGGGAGTAGAACAGCAGTACGGCGAGTTAACGACTGCACCTAGTAGCAAGGTGGTTGATGACAACATTGCCTACGTCTATCTGGATGAAGAGCTGTTTGAACTTTTGCAGAATGAGTATGCGCGTCAGTACCTCAAGGCGGCGTTAGAGTCATCACTTGATGAACAGCAGCTCAGAGGCATACTGGAACAGGCCAGAGGGTGGGACTGGTTGGAATGTGAGGCAACCGCCATCAGCTACTTCTCCATGTTACAGCAGGAGTTGGCGGGTAAGCGATATAACAAAGCCGAGCACCGCCGGAACCTACAGCCGTTGCTGAACGGTCGCTCCGAAAGCTCGATTGAGTTCAAGCACCAAAATATCAGTGCGATTCTGGCTGAGTTGGGGTTTCCCTACATCAACGGTTACAAGCCAGCCTACAACTACCAGCATCAGCTGAAAGAGGTGGTGCAGATGTTCCTTGCAGGAAACTATCAAGGCATCGTTACAGCGTCAGAGCAGTATGTTGAAACGGTGCCGGATGAGAAGCCCCAGATTGACTGGAGTAGTGTACTGGAGAGTCCACCAGAAATAGAGCAGTTGCCTGCAAGAGTTGCTGAGCCTAAACGCTCCTATACACCGAGAAAATACAATTTTGTAGAAGGAGAGAAGCGTAACCGGCGACTGGGTGAAGCGGGTGAGCAGTTTGTCATGGAGTATGAGCGGCACCGCATGGTGCAGAGTGGCCGTAGTGATCTGGTGGCAGAGGTTGAGTGGACAAGCAGAGAGCAGGGAGATGGTGCAGGTTACGACATCCGCTCTTTTGATCCAATCAAAGATGAGGAATTGTTCATTGAGGTGAAAACGACCAATTCAGGGAAGTATCAGCCGTTTATGATCTCGGAAAATGAGGTGGCATTTTCACGGGATAAAGCAGATTACTATGCGCTGTACCGTGTGTTCTCTTACAAGAAGGGGCCAAGGCTGTTCAATCTATTTGGCAGGGTTGATGAGCATGTGAGGCTGGTGCCGAAGATGTATAGAGCAGAATTTTGAGGGAGGGTGGTTTCGCCTACTCAATATTCTGCACCTGCTCCCGCATCTGTTCGATCAGCACCTTCATCTCCACCGCAATGCGCGTGGTCTCCACATGGGCTGACTTCGACCCTAGGGTATTGGCCTCACGGTGCAGCTCCTGCATCAGGAAGTCGAGGCGACGGCCCACTGCGCCCCCCTTGTTGATCACCCGCTCCACCTCGTCGATGTGGGTGGTGAGGCGATCCATCTCTTCGTCGATGTCGAGCTTCTGTGCCTGTAGCGCCATCTCCTGCTCCAGCCGGTTCTCGTCGGCCTGCTCCAGAAATTCTGTCAGCCGTTCGCGCAGTTTGTCGCGGGTCTGTTCGATCACCTTGGGCATCTCCACCTTGGCCTGTTCGACCAGTGGGCGCAGGGCATCGCAGCGTTGTTGGATCATCTCCTTCAGCCGCTCCCCTTCGCGGGCACGGGTGTTGATTAGTTCTTGAACAGTCTCCTTGAACAACTCCAGTGCCTGCTGCTGGATGGTGGCAGTGTCGACCCCTTCGGCCTGGATCACGCCGGGCCAGGAGAGCACCTCCATCGGGTTGACGCGATCGGGGTTGTCGATCAGGTGGGCGACGGTTTTGGCCGCCAGTGTTACCTTTTTGGCCAGTACCTCATCGACCACCACATCGCTGTTGCTGGCAGAGGGGGAGAAGCGCAGGCCGCACTCCACCTTGCCGCGCCCCAGTTTGTTGCGGCCGATCTCGCGTGCCTTGTTCTCGATTGGACGCAGATCCTCCGGCAGGCGCAGGAACAGTTCCAGATAGCGGTGGTTGACGGCACGAATCTCCCAGGCGAGGCTGCCCCACTCGGCCTGTAGGTCTTTGCGTGCAAATGCGGTCATGCTCTGGATCATTGATGGCACCTTGTCTCTGTTTGCTGGATAATTCGCCCATTGAAAGGACAACAGTATACAAGGAGTGGAACCATGCGACCCAGTAAAAGAGCACCCGATCAGATGCGTGAGATCAAGATTACCCGCAACTACACCAAACATGCCGAAGGCTCGGTGCTGGTGGAGTTTGGCGATACCAAGGTGATCTGCACCGCATCGGTGGAGGATCGTCTGCCACCGTGGCTGCGCGGCAAGGGGAGTGGCTGGGTCACTGCAGAGTATGGCATGCTGCCACGCTCGACCGGCAGTCGCATGGGGCGTGAGGCGGCTCGTGGCAAGCAGGGGGGGCGAACCATGGAGATCCAGCGACTGATCGGTCGCTCACTGCGTGCGGCGGTCGATATGAAGAAGCTGGGGGAGCAGCAGATCACCGTCGATTGCGATGTAATCCAGGCCGATGGCGGCACCCGTACCGCGTCGATCACTGGTGGCTTTGTGGCGTTGAGTGATGCGATCAACCACCTCATCGAGAAGGGTGCGGTGAAGGAGAACCCGATTGTGACCCAGATTGCTTCGGTCTCGGTCGGTGTCTACAACGGTACCCCGGTATTGGATCTTGACTACGATGAGGACTCCAGTGCCGAGACTGATATGAATGTGGTGATGAATGGTGAAGGCCAGTTCATCGAGGTGCAGGGGACTGCGGAAGAGGCCCCGTTCAGCATGGAGGAGATGCAGCAGATGCTGGCGCTGGCGCAGCAGGGAATCACCAACCTGATCGAACACCAGAGTGAGGCGCTGAAATGAGCCGAGTCGTGGCTGCAGACCATCCATGGTCTGCCCCCGATGGGCATGCTTCGCATGGCACGACTCGTTCCAGACGAGTCGTTCTAGCCACAGGTAACAAAGGTAAGGTGCGTGAGCTGGGTGCACTGTTGGCCGACTTCGAGCTGGAGGTGGTGCCGCAGACCGAGTTCAATGTGGAGGAGGCTGAGGAGACCGGCCTCACCTTTGTCGAGAATGCGATTCTGAAGGCACGCAATGCAGCGGCGCAGACCGGGCTACCGGCGATTGCCGATGACTCTGGACTGGAGGTGGACCACCTCAAGGGGGCACCGGGGATCTACTCCGCCCGCTATGCGGGGGAGGGGGGCAATGATGGGGCCAACAACGTCAAGCTGCTGAAGGCGCTGGATGGAGTGCCCGAGGCGGAGCGCACCGCCCGCTTCCAGTGTGTGGTGGTCTACATGCGTCATGAGAATGATCCGGTACCGCTGATTGCCCAGGGGAGCTGGGAGGGGCATATCCTCGAAGCGCCGCAGGGGGAGAATGGCTTTGGTTATGATCCGGTCTTCTTTGTGCCGGAGGAGAACTGCAGCTCCGCCGAGTTGGCACCGGAGGTGAAGAACAGTATGAGCCATCGGGGCAAGGCGCTTCAGCAGTTGGTGCAGCTACTACAGGGGTAAGTTTTATCACTCTACCCCCATCCCAGCCTTCCCCCTGCAAGGGGGAAGGAGTCAAAGATTATGTGGTAACTGATACAGCACTAAAATTTACTGCAGCGATCCCGCTATCGCTCTATATTCATCTGCCGTGGTGCGTGCAGAAGTGCCCCTATTGTGACTTCAACTCGCATGCTGCGTTGGGGCCTCCATTTGCACAGTATGTCGATGCGCTGCTGAAGGATCTGGAGTCGGAGCTGCCTGCAGTGTGGGGGCGTCCGGTGCGCTCCATCTTTATCGGGGGCGGCACCCCCAGTCTCTTTCCAGATATTGAAATTGCGCGACTACTCTCCGGTATCCGTGCGCGGCTGCCGCTGGTGCCCGATCCCGAGATTACGCTGGAGGCCAATCCCGGAACTGCCGATCAGAGCTACTTCAACGGCTACCGGCAGGCGGGAGTGAACCGTCTCTCCATCGGTGTACAGAGCTTTGGCGATGCACACCTGCAGCGCATCGGTCGCATCCATAACGGGGAGGAGGCGCAACAGGCGGTGGTAATGGCACGTCAGGCCGGGTTTGAGCACATCAACCTCGATCTGATGTTTGGCCTGCCGAGGCAAACCGAGACAGAGGCATTGACTGATCTGCAACAGGCCATTGCACTGGAAGTGGATCACCTCTCCTGGTACCAACTGACGATGGAACCCAATACGCCGTTTGGCCACAGCCCACCTGTGGTACCGGATGAAGATCAGCTGTGGGAGATGCAGCAGGCGGGGCAGTCACTGTTACAACAAGCCGGTCTGCGACAGTATGAGATCTCTGCCTATGCACGACCTGACCAGCAGTGTCTGCACAATCTCAACTACTGGCGCTTTGGTGATTACCTCGGCATTGGGGCAGGGGCGCATGCCAAGATCACCAATGTGGCGGAGGGAACAATCACCCGTACAGCCCGGTTACGCAGTCCGGAGCAATATTTGAAGATTGCAGATTCTGAGCAGGCAATCAATAGCTGCAGAGTAGTGTCTGCTGAGGAGCTACCTTTGGAGTTCATGATGAACCAGCTGCGGCTGATGGAGCCATTCACGGTGCGCCACTTTGAGGAGCGTGGTGGTTGTCCGTGGTCCGTGGTTGAGCAGCCTGTGGCTGAGGCGGTTGGTCAGGGATTGCTGCAGTGGCGAGGTGAACAGCTCTCTGTTACAGTGCAGGGGAGGAACTTCCTCAATGATCTGTTGGAGTTGTTTCAGTAGCAGCTATTGTATCTGGTGTCCACGGTTCTCACTCGTTGTTGGATAGCGCCAATTTCAATGCCAGTCCGGCAAATACTGTCCCTGCAATTCGGTTCAGAATCGGTTGCGCCTGTGGAGAGCGGCTGAACCACTCGCCAATGCCGCCGGCCAGCAGAGCCAGTGTGATGAAGAAGAGCAGTGCCACCACGATAAACAGCCCTCCCAGCAGAAACAGCTGTGCCGTGACTGATCCCGCAGCAGGTGCTGTGAATTGCGGAAGAAAGGCGAGAAAGAAGATGGATACCTTGGGGTTGGTGATATTCATGATGATGCCGCGCCGGTAGAGTGCGCTACCGGAGGTGGAGGCCGGAGGGTGTGACGTATCGATGGATGATGCGCGAAAGGCCTGCCATGCCAGATAGAGCAGGTAGGCGGCACCCAGCCCCTTCAAGATGGTGAAGGCTACTGCAGAGGTCTGGAACAGAACCGCCAGCCCCAGTGCCACTGCTGTGGTGTGAAACAGCAATCCGGTACACAACCCCAGCGTAATCATGACTCCGGATTTTCTCCCCTGCACCATAGATTGGGTGAGCACAAAGAGGTTGTCCGGACCGGGGGCGATACAGAGCAGTGTGGATGCGATCAGGAAGGTGGTGAGGGTCTCTATCGGGATCATCGCTGTTAGGTGAGGAGTGTTTCAGGAAGTGTAGCGTCGCCGCAGAGCAGATCAAGCCCTAGTACTCGAACCACATTGTTTTGATGAATACAGAATCACACACAGCGCCCAAGACAAGGCGTAGCCATGCAGGCATAGTCACTCTATGTCAAATGGCTGCAACGCTGTATTGGGTGCTGTGTGTGGTTCCCTTCGGGCGGGCAAAAAACAGCCATCTGCTACGTTGTCTTCGCTTGAATTGGCTACGGCCAGTCCTGCGTTCGTCCGCCTTGCAGCTGACCGCTTTTTGCTCCGCTGTATCCCTCCAAACAATGTGGCTCGAGTACTAGTCTCATGCCTGAGGTACTATAGGGCGATCCTGACACTACACTTTTTCAGCAAACACGATGATTCGGTTCCTCCGACAGCTGCTCTCTCGATTGAGGGGAGAGCAGCACAGACGCAAGCCAGTGGGTGATGCGAAGATGAAGATCTCTGATGAGATGGCGGAGGCGATGGCGAGCCGGATGAAGCTGGATGCGGAGCGTCACCGCAAGCGCCATCGGGATGATTGAGGACAAACTGTAGACGTTTCAGTCTTCTCTGCCGCTCTACTGAATTGATCAAGCGATCCGGTGTCGGGCAGTGTTACGACTGCTGTTTTGTCATAACGGTTTTGCCCTCTTCTGCAAGGGTCTCCATCCGCTCCCGCGCCTGTTTCAGATCGAGATCCTCCAGAGTGCCGCCAGTCTCGAAGTGTTCGATAAACAGTGTGCCAACGGCGTAGGTGAGTGCGCCGCCCATCATGCTCATGCCGATACCGGAACCGGTGCTACCGATTCCGGGAATCAGTTTGAAGCTGGAGACCGCCATCATTCCAACGCCACTGCTGAGTGCAGTGATCAGCGCCTTGGCTCGGTTGCGGCTGAATTTGATACCGTATTCGATGGAGATCTCGTTGACCATCTTCAGCTGAATGGCGGTGATCCCGACCACATCGACCAGCGGTACCGGAACCAGTCCGACCGAGGCACTCCAGAAGACGTTCTCGATCACAATGCGCTGGCAGGCTGCGCGGCGTCGGCTCTCGTTACTGAGGATGACATCCTTTTCGATCTCAATGGCTTCAATTTCCGGATATTGCATGGGTTTACCTGTTTGGAGTGCCTGATGAATCAACTGTATCATCCGTTTGCGGTTGTACCAAGGTCGGAATAAACTCTCTCTTTTTCGCGGAGTGGGCGGGAGGCGTTGACCATGAAGAAAATGGGCGATTTTCAGTTGGAGCAGCGGGTAATCCGCTACAACGAGTTTGTGCCAAAACTCTACAATCTCTGCCTCTCTCTGGGGTTTGAAGCAGGCAAGATCATGCCCTCGCGCGCCTTCTGCTCAGACGAGAACCAGGGTTTTGCGGTGATGCAGTTGGCCAGGCACTTTGCTACCTTCCCCTTTAACCATGGTCGTGTTGGCGGCATTGTGGCAACCGATCGCCACGGCCCCCATGCACACCACGGTCAGGATATGGTGATCGTACAGGCGAGCCATGTGGGTTACGATCCGGAGAGCAGGCAGTTCGGTATCTTCCGCCGTCTGCAGACTACCCACTGTGACTCCAGCACCGACTGCGGCAAGGTGGCGGGGGTCTCCAGCTGGTATCTCAACGAGTTCCACTTTGCCTGCGAAAATATTCTGATGGAGCGCCGTGAAGATGAAGTGTTGGTGACCATCGATAATCAGCTGCTGGACACCGACCGTGAAGAGGGGTTGATACTCGATCTGGACAAGATGCTGCAGGGGGAGAGTGGAGCGAGCCCGATTGAGGCACTCAGCAGTGCCAGAACCTTTGCCGCTGCGGAGACCTTTGCGGCCCGTTTTGCCTCACTGGCGGAGGGGGAGACGCAGGTGATCGGTTCGGCACTGACTGGAGATCTCTTCCATTTCAAACACAATATTCTGGATGTCGAGGAGGGGGCTGACCACTTGGAGCGCAACTTGTTGCCCTATATGCCGCTGGTGGTCACGGCACACTCCCCCATGCTGGTTGCAGCGCAGATCAACTCACAGGTGGAGTTTGATCGCGCCTTCCGTACCATGGCCAATGAACCGGCCTACCGAGGTAAGCGCCTGCTCTTTGTCTCTGGTCTGCATATCGATATTTCACCTGAAGAGGGTCAGGTATTCGCGCAGACGCAGTTTGTGCCCTGGGCCGCCTACTATCAGGATAGTGATGGCTCCCATGAGATTTTTGAGCAGGAGACGCTATACGAATTGTTGATGGAACAGTCGGCGGAGAATCCGGATCAGATCGATGTGGAGGGTGCGCTTACGCAGGTCGAGGTGCTGGCTGAGGTAAATGTTGAAGGTGGAGAGGGATGATTTTCTGCGCTGGGGGATCAATCAGGTAGATTGTTAATGTCTGGAGGGACTATTTGATGAAAAAGTGGATGAGCATGGTGCTCGGTTTGGTGTTGGGTGTTCTGTTGTCGAACGGTAGTTTTGCAGCAGGCAAGGTGACTGGTGGGGTGATGTCCCAGCATCCGGAGTGGTTCAAGGAGAGCTTCCTCGATATTGGTGAAGATGTCGAGGAGGCGGCTGAGGAGGGCAAGCATGTGATTCTTTTCATGCACCTCAACGGTTGCCCCTACTGCAACAAAATGAGTGAGGAGAACTTCAAGCATTCACCCGATGCCGAGTTCATTCAGGAGCATTTTGATGTCATTGCCATCAACATCAAGGGAGATCGTGAGGTCGCCTTCAATGAGGAGCTGACCTTGAGCGAGAAGCAACTGGCTGACCTGGTCAAGGTCAACTACACACCGACCACGGTCTTCCTCAATCAGGAGAACCAGGTGGTGTTGAAGCTTAACGGCTACCGTTCGGTGGAGAAGTTCGGGCAGGCGCTGCGCTATGTGCAGGAGAAGAAGTATGGCGAGATGAAGCTGGCGGACTATGTTGGGCAACTGCAGGTTCCATCGCGCTATCCGTTTTTGGATCATCCGCTCTTTACCGATTTGACGGATCTGAGCAGTGTGAAAACGCCGTTGGCGATCCTGTTTGAGGATAGCGGCTGTGATGCCTGTGATACATTGCATGAAGGACATCTCAAGAATCCGGCGATCACTTCGGTGCTGGAGAAGATGACGGTGGTGCGGCTGGATGCAAACTCCGAGGCACCGATCACTGATGTGGAGGGTAATGTGACCACCGCAAAGGCGTTTGCCAAACAGCTGGGGCTTACCTATCGCCCCGGTATTGTGCTGTTTGATAAAGGGGAGGAGATCCGCCGTATCGATGGATTGCTCTACAGCTTCCACTTCGAGGAGGTGCTGCGCTATGTGGCAGAGCGCCACTATGAGCAGTACCCAACTGATTTCTATGAGTATCTGGGGGTACGTACTCAAGAGCTGTTAAAGGCCGGATTCAATATCGATCTGTCGAAGTAGTTTCCGAAACGGTTGCAACGTCCTGTGTGGGCGAAAGAGGCCGGAGTTCCTGCAGTTAGGGGCTCCGGCCTCTCTTTCTGTACTGCTTCTGCCTGGAAATGAATATTTGACAGTATTTTAGAATTCAATTGATTTAAGGGTTATTTTGCGATACAATCCGCGGCCTTTCCGCCCCTTGAAAACCCTTTAAAACTATTAACTTACCGACATGATTGATATCGAATCTGCTGCCAAGACCGCACTTCTCTCCAAAAAACAGATAGTTGCGTTATTGATATTTGTCATCGGAACACTCTATCTGGCCACCATCGTGCCGACGGTTGAGGTGGCCTGGGTCAGTGCCATTTTGATGTTGACCATCTACCTGTTTGCCTTCGAGGTGGTCAGTGTCGATGTGGCGGCAGTGACGGTGATGGTATTGTTGGGGTTGACCACACTGTTGGCACCGATGATGGGATTGAGTGGTGGGCTGGTTGATAATCGTCATCTGTTTGATGGCTTCTCTTCCAATGCAGTGATCTCCATCATTGCGGTGATGATCATTGGTGCCGGGCTGGATCGCACCGGGATCATGAGTCGTGTGGCGACAGTGATTCTCAATGTGGGGGGGACTACCGAGAAGCGGATTATCCCGATCATCTCCTCCACCGTCGGGGTGATCTCTTCATTTATGCAAAATGTGGGGGCGGCAGCGCTCTTTCTGCCGGTAGTCTCGCGTATCTCGGCCCGCTCCGGTCTGCCGATGTCACGCCTGTTGATGCCGATGGGTTTCACTGCCATTCTCGGTGGTACCATGACCATGGTCGGTTCCAGCCCCCTGATTTTGCTGAATGATCTGATTCTCGCCTCCAACCAGGCACTGCCGGAAGGGCAACAGATGGATCCCTGGAGTCTGTTTTCGGTCACCCCGATCGGTGTGGCACTGATGGTAACGGGCATTCTCTACTTCATGCTGGCCGGGCGTTATGTGTTGCCTGCCAATCCGGTGGAGGAGGGAACGGTTACCGGTGTCGGCTCAATGACCTATTTCCATGAGGTGTACGGCATTGATTATGGTATCCATGAGCTGGTGGTGGTTGATGACAGTCCGTTGGTTGGCAGACAGTTTGATGAGATCGAGGTGGGTTACAAACTGCGTATCATTGCCACCAAGATTCCGGGTGAGGCGCCGCGTGTAGGGCCGGGTGCACTGGCGCGTGATGCCGATATACAAGCTGGAATGGTGATGGGTGTGGTGGCAGAGCCGGAGCATCTGACCCGCTTTGTTGAAACCTTTGGACTCAAGCAGCGTGACATCATGCGCACCTTTACCGAGGATCTCTCCCCGCAGAAATCGGGTATTGCAGAGGTGGTGATCCCTCCGCGCTCCAGCCTGATTGGCAAGAGTGCGCGTGACCTCTGGATGCGCAAGACCTACGGTCTGGCAATGGTGGGTCTGCACCGTAATGAGGAGACGCTACGTGAGGGGGATGACATTCGTAATATGCCGCTGATGGCGGGAGACACCCTGATGGTACACACCTCCTGGATTGATCTGGAGCGTCTTGAGAAGGATCGCGACTTTGTGGTGGTCACCACCGAGTATCCGCGTGAGGAGGAGATGCGTCCACACAAGATTTTACCGGCAGCGATCTTCTTCGGTATTGCGCTTTTCATGGTGCTGTTTACCGATATCCGCCTCTCGGTGGCGCTATTGACCGGTGCAATGGGGATGGTGTTGAGCGGCGTATTGAGCATTGATGAGGCCTATGAGGCAGTGAGCTGGAAGACGGTCTTTCTGTTGGCATCGCTGATCCCACTCGGCTTGGCCGTCGAAACCAGTGGCACTGCGCGTTGGATTGCAGAGCAGGTGTTGAGCGTGGTTGGTACCATGCCGATCTGGGTGATTCAGGGTTCAATTGCAGTGTTGGCCACCTTCTTCACATTGGTGATGTCCAATGTGGGGGCAACGGTGCTGCTGGTACCATTGGCAGTCAATATTGCGATTGGAGCGGGGGCAGATCCCGCACTGTTTGCATTGACTGTCGCCATTGCCACCTCCAACTCCTTCCTCATTCCCACACACCAGGTGAATGCGCTGATCATGGGGCCGGCAGGCTATCGTGTGGTCGATTTCATCCGTGCGGGTGGAGTGATGACAGTGCTCTTTATTGTGGTGCAGATTACGGTGATGAATCTGTTCTATTAACGGGTGTTCACATACTCCCTGTATGCAGTATCGGCATGCAGGATGTGTGAGGTGATCCACTCGATCAGGGAGCCCAGCATCTTCTGGTAGGTCTCTCTGGAGCTGTTTTCATGGGTGATCAGCCAGAGTACCTGCTCTTCATACTCCTCATGAGACTTGAGGTGCGCTTCATATTGTGGGTAGTTATTGTCGTGCAACAGTTTCTCTTCGGTTCTGAGGTGGTCGACAAAGACCATTTCGAAGACCCTGAGGTGCCGGAAGACAATGGTCTCATCCCACTCGGTATCGTTGACGCAGTCCACCATCCAGTTGATCACATTGATCAGTACCTGGTGCTGCTCATCCAGTAGTTGGTTGTTTACGGACATCTCGGGTGTCCATATCAATCTTTCCAGCGGTTGTGAGGCCATTGTGCGCCCTCTCTCAGATGGTTCTGTCAGGATATGGTATTTTCTAATAAAGCTGTCAGGTGTACGTTGACCCTCCTCAACTTCTGGACAATAAAAAAGCCCCGTATAGAGCTATACGGGGCTTTTTACCGTGAAAATCATACCGTCCTCCGAGCCACAGCAATCCCTGCCCT
>CAYQFH010000062.1:0-15895 GCA_964416755.1 uncultured Piscirickettsiaceae bacterium
AACTAATGTGGAACCCAAGGACTCAACAGAATCACCAGCAGCCTGGCGGGTCAATTCCCATGCGAAGAACTGGGTCTGGTAGTGCGTTATGTTTTCCATACCTATTGCACAATTTTATGCAATCGTAGCGACTGCCGCTCCTTACGCTGTATCCCTCGCCACGCCGGAACAATCAACCCCAACATCAACAGTGCACCGCCCCACAATGGCCACAGCACCGGCTGGTTCCACTCGGCTCGCATCTGCTCCCGCACCTGTGGGGCGACCCGTACATACTTGAGCGTGTTGTTGGCCATCAGGTTGGGCTTTTTGTTGGCGTACCAACGGTGGTAGAGGCCGAAGCTCTTGGGGTGAAAGCCCCAGATCCAGGGGGCATCATTGCGCAGGATGGAGACCATCTGATCAATGATCTGCTGACGCTGCGGGCCATTCTCCATATTCTTCATCTGCTCAAATAGCGCATCGAACTGGGGATTGCTGTAGTTGGCCGCATTCTCTCCCCCCTTGCCCATCTTGGCATTGGGGCCGTAGAGCAGAAAGAGGAAGTTCTCCGGATCGGGGTAATCGGCATTCCACCCCCACATGAAGATCTGTGCACTACCGTTGACCATCTTGTCGCGGAAACGGTTGTAATCAGTGTTGCGGATCACCAACTGCAGGTTGATCTTCTCGAACTGTTTGCGGTACCAGTCCATCCGCGCCTTGTCATCCGGACCACTGGCGGTCACATCGAGATAGAGGGTCAGCGGCTTACCGGTCTCGGCATCACGTCCCTCTGGATAGCCCGCCTCGGCCAGCAACTGCTTCGCTTCCTCAATCGAGCGACGTAGCGGCTTGCCATCCTGCCAACGGTAAACCACCGGATTATGGCCAGCCGCTCCCATCCGGTGTCCAAAGATTCCACCCGGCAGCGGCCCCTGTGCGGGGATACCCCGACCATTGGCAAAGATGGAGATATACTCTTCATAGTCAACCGCGATGGAAATTGCCTGCCGTAGCTTACGCGCACGTTCACTGTCTCCACCTATGACTGAATCCGCCCAGTTGAAACCCATATAGAAGATGGAGGTGGAGACCGAGGTCTGCAGCCGCATCCCCTGCGCCTCCATCTCCGGGGTCAATGTCGCCTCACCACCTGCGCCCACCTGTACCGCTTGATCAAAACTGTCGGAGCTGATCCCGGAGGCGTCGTAGTAGCCCTGCAGGAATTTGTTCCAGTAAGGAATAGTCTCTTTCTCCAAACTGAATTCAATGCGCTCCAGAAATGGAATCGGCTTACCTGCATCGACCAGTAACCCCAGCGCTCTATCCTCCATCTCGCCCTCGACTGGATAGGTTTCACTGTGGAAATTGGGATTACGCTCCAGCACCATCTTGCGATTGGGATTGTTGACCGTGAGCATGAAGGGGCCACTACCGATCGGATACCAATCCAGGTTGATGTTCTTCTCCACCATCTGTGGGCGGGCATAGAACTGCTCAGCCTCCCACGGCACTGGCGCAAAGAAGGGCATCGCCAGCCAGTAGAGGAACTGCGGATATTTACCGTTGACCTTGATGCGGTAGGTATAGTCATCCACCCGCTCCACCCCCTCCAATGGGAACTGGCGCAGATCAAGCCACTGCTCTGGTTGTTCCTTGCGCGCACTCTTGAGCGATTCACGTAGCGCCTTGAGACCAACGATATGCTCCGTCATCAATCCATAGATTGGCGAATGGAGTGCAGGATGGGCCAGCCGCTTGATCTGATAGATATAGTCGTCCGCAGTCAGACCACGACTTCCCTGCTGGGCAAAATCACTCAGCTGATCGGCACGACCCAACGCCTCTTCACTCTGTTTTACAAAGGCGGGATGAGGCTGGTAGCGAAGGTCTTCGCGGATACGCACCTCATAGACGGAGAAGGCAATTTGATCCACAGCTGCGGTGGCCGGCAGTACGGCGCCCGATTGATCCAGGTAGGTGACGCTTGGCATGGTGGCCGCCCCCAATGGTTCCAGCTGATAGGGGCGCTTCAGATAGTGGTACTGCAGCGGCGGCTCGTAGATCTGACCAATAAAGGTGTACTCATCCGAACTGTAGGAGCGGGCAGGATCGAGATGTTTGGGACGACCGGAAAAGGAGGAGTAGAGCACCTGCTCTCCCGACTCGGCTTCAGGATAGGGACTGTTCCAACTGGCCTGCAGCGGGGTTTGAAATCCGCACCACAGCAGAAGTGGCATCAGCAGTTTTGATAAACCGCACCTTTTTACCCTGTAACTATTCACGCGCTCTGTGTAGAATGTTCGCCATTCCGTAGGTCTGTTGATGGCCTGAATCATATCAGAATAATGTTGAACGCATCGTTGAAGAGGATTTGTTATGGGATTCATGCAGGGTAAGAAAGCGCTCATTCTGGGCGTTGCCAGTAACCGTTCCATTGCCTGGGGTATCGCCAAGGCGATGCACCGTGAAGGGGCCGAGATTGCCCTCACCTACCAGGGTGAGAAGCTGCAGGGTCGCGCAGAGAAGCTGGCTGCAGAGCTGGATAGCGATATTGTGATCCCCTGTGATGTCGCCAGCGATGAGGAGATCAAACGCACCTTTGAGCTGTTGGCGGAACGCTGGGATGGACTGGATTGCCTGGTGCACTCCATCGCCTTCTCACCCAAGGGAGAGCTGGACGGCCGCTTTATCGACTCCGTTACCCGTGAAGGCTCCATGGTGGCACACGACATCAGCTCCTACAGCTTTGCTGCCGTCGGGCGTGAGGCGCTACCGATGATGGAGGGGCGTAACGGTTCCATGTTGACTCTGAGCTATCTCGGTGCGATTCGCTCCATCCCCCACTACAATGTGATGGGGCTGGCCAAGGCCAGTCTGGAGGCGTGTGTACGTGCAATGGCGGCTGACCTCGGCCCTGACCAGATTCGTGTCAATGGTCTCTCTGCAGGCCCGATCAAGACACTGGCTGCGAAGGGAATCGGCGATTTCAATCTGCTACTCGACTACTCGGAGAAGAACTCTCCCCTACGCCGCAACGTCACCATCGATGAGGTGGGCAATGTAGGGGCTTTCCTCTGCTCTGATCTGGCATCCGGCATGACTGGTGAGATCACCTACGTGGATGGCGGTTACAACACTACGGGAATGGCAACACATGGCGTGAAGCCGGAATAACAGACAACTGTCTGCAGAGGCACTGCGCTCTGCAGACAGCCATCAAAACATCTCGAAGTTGTCCTTGGAGTCCTTGCGCACCTGATCGGCCTTGCGTAGTGCGGCTTCCTTGCCTTCCCCATCCATAATGGCATCGTAGACCACCTGCGCATCCATCATCACAAAATTCTCACGCATATCCTCTCGCAGATGGTTCCACTCCGACTCATCATGGCTGCGCTCCGGGTTATTCAATAGATTGGCCGTCTTGTTCAGGTTATTGCCAATATGATCCAGCTGCTGGGAGATGCGATCAAAATCCTGAAAGGCAACAATGGCCTCATCCAGCGTATGATCCAGCGTCTTCCATTGCGGAACAATTTGCTCTTTTGGCAGTTCCACCTCTGCCTCTGATACATGATCCCCGGGTTCCACATCCGCCTTCGGTTCAAACAGCACACGAAGCTGACTGCGCAATTTTGCCGAGAAGCTGACTTGGTCAGAAAGTTGATCAATCATCTTGCGTACCGGATGTTCACCACCAGACAGGGAGTGCTCAATCAATGCAACTGAGACCTTGAACATTTGTACCGTCTCACGAACTTGTTTTCTCATCTGCTGATGTAGCGTATCAACCTGTCGTTGAGCACCAGTCACATTGAGATAGACCACACTCACAATCAACAGGGAAAGCAGTAATATGCCTACAGCCAACAATAACATCTGATTCCACACCCGATGGTAATTGATATCAGCTTCCACAATAGCCCGCTCACTACTTTCATGTGTCAAACGGCTAATTTCCCTCAGATATCCTCCCACCGCTTCACGTGCTGGAATTGCATGGTCACGAATCAGCGTCATCGCCTCCTCTCGCTCTGCGTCACTCATCCCATTTTCATTCAGAAGCAGCTCCATCACCCGATTCATTGCTGGAGTACCTTCCAACGCATAGGTGGCCAGATCATCCAACGCCCTACGCTCCTCTGTAGAGAGATTCATGGCATAGAGCTTCTGCCGCGCCGCCATGAACTCACCTGCATAATTACTAAACTTGATATTCAGTTCATCTCGCTCGAACGGGTCGTCTTCATAGTAAATCAAGGTCAGGATCAAACCACGCTCGCGAGATGCTCCCAGCATGGTCTGCGCCAGATTATTCTTGACCAGTTTCTCATTGACGATCTGCTCCATGCTCACCCGAATGGAACGAATTTCGGAAAGCGCCAGCACAATCTGCACTCCCATCATAATCAGTAGCAAAATAAAACCGGCCAACAATGGGAGGTTGGATATTTTTGGTTGAGATCTCTTCACGGCGCTCTCATGTCCCCAATAATTCTGTCACACAAAGTTTGACTCACATCTTATCTTTCGTCTATCCTCAGTGAAACATTAATCTTCAAAGTATAGATTACTATAACCAGACACATAGTCACATATTGGAGGGAGCCGTGGCAATAACCGTTCTAGCTGTGGATGATTCGGAATCACTCAGGGGCGCAATCCGCTATGCGATCTGCGAGAAAGGGGGGTACGAACTCAAAGAGGCTGAAGATGGACAGCACGCCCTCGGCATCATCGAAATGCACCGCAACTCAACCGGAAACGCTTTTGATCTACTTCTGGTCGATGTCAACATGCCGGTAATGAATGGCTATGAACTGGTGGAAAAGGTGCGGGAGATGCCTGACTACCGCTTCACCCCGATCCTCTTTGTCACCACCGAAGGAACCAATGAGGCCAAACAGCGCGGACGCGACCTCAATGCCACTGGCTGGATCAACAAACCATTCAGTCCTGAAAAACTATTGGATATCGTTGACCGGGTATTAAAAAAGTAACCTGTCAGAACGCCTCAAAATTATCACCCGACTGCTGCTTTGCGATACTGGCCTTGCGTAGCGCCTCCTCCTTGCTTTCGCCTCGTACCATCGCTTCAAACAGTATCTGAGCATCCAGCATCGCAAAGGTGGAGCGGATCTTCTCCTGTAGATAGAGCCATTCATAGGGATCAAAGATTCTATTCTCATCCTCAACCAGATTGGCCGTGGTGCTCAGCGCACGTCCGACATGCTCCAGCTGCTGGGAGAGACGATCAAAATCCTGAAAGGCGATAATCGACTGGTCAAAGGAGTGGTTGAGTGAAGCACAGTTACGCTCAATCGTCCCCCGCATCCGTCTCAACTGATCAGCACATTCAAGAATCTTCTCCTCTTGCTCCTCTTTGCTCAGATCCACTAATCCGTCAAACGCATCCTTCTGCTGCTCATGCATATCCTCAACCTGAGAACGAATCTGAGCGACCTTCCCTGCCATTCCGGAAAATTGATCGATCATCTCTCTAACCGAATGATCCCCATCCGACATCGAGTGCTCAATCAGAGCAACCGCAATCCTGAACATCTTCACCGTCTCTCCCAGCTGACTCCAGCTGAGATCCGGTTTTTTCCCAAAAGGAATCTCGTCCGACTGTTCTTCCCCGTTTACCATAACTATCCCCCATTCCCCACAACAATACACTACACACTATCATACACACCTATACATTTTGTGCTAGATTAACATCACATTGCTATGCAGGTGGGGAGAACCAATGACAACAATACTTGCGGTAGATGACTCCGCTTCACTCCGGGGAACCATTATCTTCGCCTTGACCGAGAGAGGCGGTTTTGAGGTTGTCGAAGCCGAGGATGGTCAACATGGGCTTAATGTCATCCAGCAACGACAGGATCAGCAAATCTCCCCTTTCGATCTGATATTGGCAGACATCAATATGCCAGTCATGGATGGATTCGAGATGGTTGCCAAAATCCGTATGCTACCCGACTATCGTTTCACTCCGATCCTGTTTCTCACTACTGAAAATACCGAGAGTGCCAAACAGAAGGGACGTGACCTCAATGCTACCGGTTGGGTAACCAAACCATTCAGTCCCGAGAACCTGTTGAGTGTGGTTCACCGGGTACTACCCAAATAACCAGTTTTACCGCAATTCAAACTCTCCCAACAATGCCCTCCTCCAACCATCAGCAAACATTCGGCAGTCAGATCTACACTACCAATACCACGCTGTTACTGGGCTTTACTCTGCTGCTCGCACTGCTGGCCCTGCAGATCACCCTCTCAACTTCAGAGATGGAATCGCAAAGAATTCACATGGAGCAGATTCTCAAAGACAAACTGGAGAAGGACAAACTCACCCAAACCATGCTCAACAGCGCACAGAAGCGTGGTGACATTCTGATGCAGATCTACTATGAGGATGATCCCTTCAAATTGGATGAGATGGCAATCGAGTTCAGCAAGCTGGCCGGAAACTTTATGGCTGCCCGTAACAAACTGGTCAAGTTGGATCTCTCCCCACAGGAGTTTGAGGCACAGGAAAATGCACGCATGGAGTCGGGCAAAGGAACCGAGATCTTTAACCAGGTATTCGAGCTTGCCCTCTCCGATGAGTGGATGAGTGAAGCAGTGCGTGAAGAGGCTTTCTACCTGCTGACCGAAGAGGCTATTCCCGCCTGCCAGCAGGCACGAATGAGCATTGAAGAGATCCATCGCATCACCAAAGAGAGTGGACAATATGCCATCGACAAAGCACAACACGACTTTGAAGAGACCCGTTCTCTGCTGTGGGCGTTGGGGTTGGTCACCTTCCTGCTTTCAGCAGCCATTGTCTGGTCTGTCTATCGGCGCGTCTCCTCTTCATCCAGGCAACTCCAGAAAATCCATGAGCAGATGGCGAGACAGATCCGTGAAACCGTGACCATGTTCAACGTCTCTGTTGCCTTGATCGAGCACTCTATGTCGGGGGGAGATGACTCCATTCGACAAACCATTGACCAGTTGACAGCCCGCTCTGGAATGATTCGTGAGGTACGTTCAAAGCTACAACAGATTGAACAGCGTTATAGCGAAAATGGTACGGAAAATCATAAAATCAGTGAAGAAGAGAAAGAGATCAATGCTGATTGTGATGCGATGGATCAAACCCTCAATGACGCCATTACCACCTTCCAAGACTTTGATCGGGTTTCACAACAGCTGGTTCAGGTGGGAAATAGCCTGAACACCACGGCCATGCTGCTCAATGACCCTGACCGCATCAACAACCCCAAGGAGTGGGAGGCAGTACACCAGCAGATGCGATCCACCTTTGTGATGCCGGATGCGCAACTGCTCTACGAAGAGATGGTCAGTGGTACCGACAAGCAGACTGCGCTGAAGCTGGCACGGGAGCTGAAACAGCAATCAAAAGACTCCTTCGAGCTATTCTGATTTTAGCCGCAACGTTGGATTTTCAGGCTCCGTAGAAACCCACGCCCTGCCTCCAGTTTCTGGTTGAGTTCACTCCTCTTCTGTTCAGCATCATTAATACGATCCTTCACAGCAATCAGCAATCTTCCCCTTAACTTACTGAAGCACCCACCTATTTTCTAATACTGTTAAACTGAACGCTTTCTCATCACTGTATTTACTATCTGCAGAACATCATCATATTCGAAAGGTTTGAGGATGTACTGATTTGCCCCCAAGCGGATAATTTCCTGCACCACATCCCCATCTTTGTAACCGGTAGCAATCACAATATACATATCCGGATGTTTTTTTCTGATTTCACTCAGCACATCAAGACCACTCATGTCTGGCAGCCTGATATCAAGAAACATCAGATCAGGCACCTGCGCTACCACTAAATCAATTGCACGCTTACCTGTATCTACATCAATGATGTTTTCTACACCTGTTTTTTTCAACATCGCACACAACATTTTGCGCACTGACCCCACATCTTCAACTACTAAAGCCTTCATAGATCTTTTCCCTTATTTTCCCTCACTCTGCTTTTTCAGACGATTAAATGAACTCCTGACTTGCTCCATCTTTTGATTCAGTAATTGAAGCTGCTCTGATGGAATTACAGACTGTTTCTTTAACACTTTTTCCACCCCCTCCAACTGCTCAGCCAATCCATTTGCAGAGACATTCGCTGCCGCCCCTTTCAGGGAGTGAACTTCTCCTCTTATCTGATCAACAGTGTCCAATTCTGAATCCCTATTAAGCAGCTCCAGAATGGCTCCCCCCTCTTCAACAAAATCCTCAAGAATATCGAGATAGAGAGAGGGGTCCCCCATCATGCGTCTCACACCCTCTGCCACCTTAATTCCCGGAAGCTGCTCCGGCCAATCAATTTTCTCTTCGACTGTATCAGCTGCATCCTCTTGTCTGGAGATACTCTTTTTACTCCAACGCTGGAGCATACGGAGTAACGCATCTATATCAATTGGCTTGGAGAGGTAGTCATTCATTCCTGCCTCCAACACTTTTTCTCGATCTCCCTGCATTGCATTGGCTGTCATTGCAATCACTGGCAATTGATCCAAAAAGAAGTGCTTGCGAATTTGACGAGTCGCCTCATAACCATCCATCAAAGGCATCTGCACATCCATTAGCACCAAATCAAAATGGTGTTGCCCAGTTACAATCTCAACAGCTTCAACCCCATTCTCTGCAACGGTAACTGTCACACCCATACCCGACAAAATTGACTCTGCAACCTGCTGGTTAATCTTGTTATCCTCTACCAACAATACTGACAGACCTTGCAATACTGAATCATCCAGCTCCTGTTCAATCGTTCTCATGTCGATCGATTGATGTGACAAGGCTCCTACAATTCCATTCAGCAGCTGTGAAGGGGTTGCCGGCTTTGAGAGCCAACCAGCCAGCTCCCCCCCACTCAACCTGGATTCTGCATCAACACGATCATAGGCAGAGACCATAATCACAACAGGCAAAGAGGTCATTTGCGGATCTGACTGAAGTGCACAGGTTGTTTCAATCCCATCCATGCCGGGCATTTTCCAATCCATCAACACAACCTGATAAGGTACCTCTTCAGATTGTGCCCGCTTCAACATCTCTAGTGCCTGCTCTCCTGAGAATGCGACATCCGCTAAAAAGGTATTTTGATCCAACGATCTCTTGATGATCTCAGCAGAGAGTTCATTATCATCAACAATAAGGATACGCATCCCATTCAAGCTTTTTCGATCCAGGCCACGAGGAGCGATAGAACCACTCCCCTTGTGGAGAGAGATCGTAAAGTAAAAAGTACTACCAACACCTAATTCACTCTTTACTCCAATCTCTCCTCCCATCATCTCAACCAGCTGTTTGGATATCGCCAACCCCAATCCGGTACCACCATATTTTCGGGTTGTTGAGCTGTCCGCCTGGGAGAACGATTTAAAGAGCTGCCCCAACTGCTCTTCACTCATTCCGATACCACTGTCATGCACACTGAACTCTATCTCAAGCAGCCCATTCTGCTCTTTCTTAAGGAGAGACCGAACCACAACCTGCCCTTGCTCTGTAAATTTGATGGCGTTGTTAGTCAAATTAATCAAAATCTGACGCAAACGGGTCGGGTCTCCCAGTAGAGCATTGGGAACGGCAGCATCAATATCAAACAGTACTTCTACCCCTTTCTCTGAAGCCCTGAATACAGTCAGACTGGAGAGCTGATCCAACACATCACTCAATTCAAACTCAACCTCTTCCATTTCCAGCTTCCCAGCCTCAATCTTGGAAAAGTCGAGAATGTCATTGATGATATCGAGTAGAGAGTTTGCTGATAGCTGTATCTTCTCAAGAAGATCTTTCAAATCCGGAGACAATTCTCTCTGCAGCGCCAAGTAGCAGAGCCCAATAACACCGTTCATCGGGGTACGAATTTCATGGCTCATATTGGCCAGAAACTCACTCTTTGCTGTATCTGCTGCCAGTGCTCGCTGTTCTGCCTGCTTGCGCTCCTCGACTTCCAGTGTTAAATCTCTGGTTCGCTCCTCAACTTTTTCCTCCAAAGTCCTTAACAGTTCTTGTTGCTCATCTCGCAACATCTGCTGTTTGGAGATGCTAAAAGAGAGCGCTTTGACTCCTTCACCCAATCGAGACAGCTCAAGCGATCCATAAGCCTCCGTCAGCAAAAATAGTTTCTCAGAATGCACTCGCCGCAACAGATCATCTACCTTGTGAATCGGCTGGATCACCATTACACGAACAAGCCCCATCAGCAGGAAAACCAGCAACAAAACTGCTGCCGCAATAGAGAGAACCAACAGATAGATCTCGGCATTCAATGCTGCGCGCTGGTGACTGATATCCCAACGCAACGAAACTGCACCGAAACGCTCTTCTTCAAAAATGATGTCTTGATAGGTTGCCAAGATCAGTAGATCATCGTCAATCTCTCGCGTATTTTTTTCTAAACAATCCGACTGGCTTCCCCACTCCAGCAATGGTTGGTTCTTGTAGTTACAAATCGTGACACCATCCAGACTCGAATACATTTCAGACAACCCCTGAACCGAGGTCTCCAATATCGCAAGGTCATCCGTCAACAATGCATCAATCAAAGTTACCGAGAACAATTCCGTTCGCTTGTTCACTTCGATCTGCAGTCGATCTGACTGTTTTTCATGAACAACTTCCGAAAGCAGGAACCCACCAAACCCGATCACAGTCCCGCCCACACTCAACATGGCTACTATGATCTGTGTACCAATCGACCAGGTGCTCAATCTTGATAACATCATAAAGTGATATCCTGTTTGCACATTATTTCAATGCAAAAGGTCAATGATTCCCCTGTCGGCCAATGCTCGGTTTTGGCTACAAATCACACAGTTCCAAAACTGTTTCAGAATCAGAAAAAGTAGCAATAAAACAGAGTACTGAATGTGATCCAAGGCAAATAAAATATGATCAGTATCTATAGCATTTTGAGAACACCATTCTTGTCGGCAAGCGCTCACTAGAACTTCTCAATCTGATCTTCTGAAGCCTCTTTCAGGGCACTCAATACTGCTTCAGCTGCCCTCTGCAGCTTCTCCTCCTCAGATCGAACAATCGACACACCGATACAACAGAGCTGATCCGGTAACTGACCCAACGTCTTCCCCAAGGCCACAGTCTCAGCCACCCCGATCGCATGACTTGAGAGTGAACCATTTGAAAGCTCAATAAGCGCCTCCTGATCCAGCTTAACAATATCCGTTGTCTCATCTGCGGGAACTACTGCATCAACCAGCATCACCTGCCGGTAATCCGACATGATCTCAAGCAGGGACACTCCCGGACGGTCACTCTTGATCAGATCAATCGATTTTTCCTCCAGCAGCGGTCGCAGCTGATCAATAACCCTCCAACCAATACCGTCCTCTCCAAACGGACTCCCCACACCAATGACTGCCCGTTTCATCTCCGCTTGAGTCGTAGATCAAGAAAGTGAGTGGCACAGGAGATACAGGGGTCGTAGTTGCGGATCACCTGCTCACCCAAGAACTTGATCTCCTCCTCTTCCCGATCGAGGCCAAATCCGGTTAACACCTGATGCAGATCCTGCTCAATACGCGCCTGATTCTGACTGGTTGGCGGCACAATACGGGCTGACACAACCTTGCCCGCCTCATCAAATTGGTAACGGTGCCACAACAGACCACGTGGTGCACAGGTGGCCCCATAGGCAACCCCCGCCTTGGGGCTAAAGGATGTCCATGACTGTTCCGGGATCTGGTACTGCTTCAACAGGGCTACAGTTTCATGAATTGCCTGCAACAACTCTACTCCTCGTGCCAACAGGCTATCGAACATGTTACGGCTGGGAAAGGTGACCTCCAACTCATCACAAAGCGTACGCACCGCTGGCAGCAATCGGTCATAGTGAAGATTGATCCGCGCCAGTGGCCCTACCAGGTAGGGTTTACCATCCAGTAGCGCATGGAGTGCAGTCGAGTATGGCACCTGCTGTTCAGCAAAGCGCGTCTCAAAATCGCTGATCGGAAGATCCAACTCCTGATCAGAAACCAGCCGCTCTCCCATCATCGGATAGGCACCCTCCTCTCTCAGCGCAACAGAAGTGAACTCCTGCTGCTGTTGTGGCAGTTCAATGGTGACCAGCCAACGCAATAACGCCTCTGCATCCTCCAGCGCCTGTTCGGCCTCAATCAACAGTGCATTCACGGCATCCACTGACGGAGCATGGTGAAAGCCACCGACACGTGCACCAACCGGATGGACAGAGCGCCCCCCCAGCAGTGCAATGATCTTGTTGCCCAACCCTTGCAGGCGCAGACCACGTTTCACCTCTTCCGGATGCTCCGCTGCCATTGCAATGGCATTACTGTGACCCAGAAAGTCGGGGGCCGCCAACAGGTGAATATGGAGGCTATGGCTCTGGATCCACTCTCCGCAGTAGAAGAGCCGGCACATCTGTTCGACCCAAGGGGTGACCTCTCCTTCGAACAGTGACTCGACTGCACGCACTGCACTCATCTGGTACGCCACCGGGCAAATTCCACAGATTCGCGCCACCATCTCTGGCAACTCATCAACGCTACGCCCCTCCAGAAATTTTTCGAAATAGCGTGGCGGTTCATAGATGCGCAGCGCCAGTGACTCGATCTGCTGATCTCTGATTACCAGATCCAGCGCTCCCTCTCCCTCTACTCGGGCCAAGATTGGTACTTCCAGATGCATGAATCGTTGGTCAGCCATCACTCTTCTCCACCCAGTGGGAGTGGATCATTCCAAAGCGGTGGTCAATCACCTCCGGTAACAATCCCAACCCTTCAAAACAGGTTCGCATCCCAGCCTGATTCGGATGCTCCAGCGGTCCGCTGCAACCATAGCAATCTCGTCCCATGCGAGGACAGATCGCACCACATCCTCCACGGGTCACCGGCCCCATACAGGGCTTGCCTTGCGTGACAACAGTACAGACCGTTCCACTGCGCTTGCAGGACTGGCACAATGGTTCGCTCCTCTTTCCGGGCACCACACCTTGCAACAGATCACTCAACAGCGGCAGCAGCTGTTCACTGCGGATCGGACAGCCCCAGAGCTGCAGATCCACCTTCACATGCTCGCTGATCGGTGTAGAGGTATCCAGTGATGCGATCACCTCTGGCGTTGCATAGAGGCTTGCAGCCCAATCTTCCCCCTGCAGATTGCGTAGCGCCTGAATCCCTCCGGAGGTGGCACAGGCCCCAATCGTAATCAACAGGCCACTGCGCTGACGGATCTGCTCTATACGTTGCAGATCTTCTGGCGTAGAGACACTCCCCTCGATAAAGGTGATGTCACTCTCTGCCTCTGGGGCAACAATCCCCGCCTCGGCGAAGTGAACAATCTCCACTGCACTCGCCAGCTCCAGCAGGCCCTCTCCCATATTGAGAAAGGCGAGCTGGCACCCATCGCAGGAGCTGAACTTGTGAATCGCTACGGTAGGCTTGCTCATAGCCCTTTCACCTTCAACGCTTCACCCACCTCACCCCAGTTGAAGACTGGTCCATCCCTGCAGACAAAGTGGCTACCCAGTTGGCAGTGGCCACAGAAGCCATCTCCACACTGCATGTTGCGCTCCAGACTGAGCCAGATCGATTCACCATCGACACCCTGCTCAATCAGCCGCTCCGCTGCCGCAATCATCATCCCCTCCGGCCCACACAGCAGTGCAACCGCCTCTGCACCAATCTGATCCAGATGATCAGTCACCCGGTCAGTATGCCATGGCCATGGTGCGGCACAATCATGGCTACTACAGAGCACCACCTCGGTACGTTCCATCTGCTGCCAGTGGTCATATCGATCCGGATAGATCAGCTCCTGGTGGTGTTTTACCCCCTCGACAATCAGCAGATTGCCATACTCGGACCGCTGCCGTTCAACCGCCTCAATGGCAGCCACCACCGGAGCACAACCCAATCCACCCGTTACCACAACAAGATCATGCCCCTGCGCCTGCTGCAGTGGCCAGCCCCGCCCATAGGGACCACGCAGTCCAATCTGCTCCCCCTCCTGCAGCTGCTCCAAGCCATGCGTCACTCGCCCCACCGCTCTGATGGTGTGGTTCAGCAACTCAGAATCATTTCGGTCTGAGACGATGGAGATCGCCACCTCACCGACACCATGCAGATAGACCATGTTGAACTGCCCCGGCTCAAACCGGTAGCTACTGCGTTGTTGTGGGTCAACCAGCCGTAGTGAGAGAGTGAAGATGTCGGCACTCTCCTGCCGTCGCTCCACCACTTCAGCGGTCATCGGCATTCGCTGTGGATGGTGTGACTTATTCATCTTCCACCTCCACAAAACGGCCCGACTCTTTGACCAGATCAATTCCTACGGGGCACCAGGTGATGCAGCGGCCACAGCCTACACAACCACTCTCCCCAAATTGATCATGCCATCCACCCAGCTTGTGTGTCATCCACTGGCGATAGCGTTCACGCCGACCTGTGCGCACAGGAATACCGTGCAGTTCGCTGTGTCTGTCACTGAAACAGGAGTCCCATACCCGTTGATGGATGCTCTCATTCAGATCAAGCGTTGCGACCTCCTCTTCACGGTGACAGAAGCAGGTGGGGCAAACCGCAGTACAGTTCCCACAACCGAGACAGCGTGCTGCAATCTCCTCCCAGACCGGGCTCTCTTTCTGTCTGGAGAAGTGTGGTCGGAAATCACTGCTGGCAATGGTTCTCTGCTGCTGCGCAACCACTTTTCTCTGCTGCTCAGCCATCTCATCCAGTTGAGCCACATTGCCAGCTGGCAATCCCAATGGCTGCAGCAACTGTTCACCATGTTCACTGCCAGCCTTCACAAGGTAGCCAGACTCCAGCTCTACAAGGCGCAGATCAAATCCCCGCTGCGCCACTGGTCCGGTTCCGGTTGAGACACAGAAACAGCTCTCCGCAGCGTGTCTGCAATCCACCGAAATCAGCAGTAGATTGTCTCGTCGTTGACGGTACCAGGGGTCTTCCGCATCGGAACGGAGAAAGTGGCGATCCATCAACTCGATGGCAGCAAGATCACAGGAACGGGCTCCCAACAGTGCAACAGCCCCATAACCGGCGGGCGCCATCTCAAACTGCAGCTCCCCTCCCTCCTGTCGCAGGGAATGCCAAAGGGGCTGCTCGGGTGGAAACAGCAGTGACTTGATCCCCTGTAGCGCACTACTCCATCCAAAATATCCGCTATCTCCGGAATCTTGTAGACGATACCTACCAGGCTGTTGTTGATCAGACACTCCTCGGGGCAGTGTCTCACTACTCATAGATTCAACGTAGCTGATTGCCCCCTCTACCACCTGTGGTGCATGGACCGTATACCCCTCAACATACAACTGCTGGTACAGCAGATCCAGCTGCTCAGCTGGCAGAAAATAGTATTCAGGAACCCCCAGATCCTCTCTATTCATATTCTGATCTTATCGCACCTCATCCCCTTTTCAAGGAAAAAACCACGATCTATCTGAGCGATTCTCAAGCCTGTACAGATAGCCATCCTCTGGCGCAAAAATCTTGTTGGCCCAACTCCTGCAATCAGTAGATCAACGAGAAACAACAGACAAAAAATTGGCGGGAACAACAATGATTACAGCATTCAACTTGAGAACCGATTCCGAAATCAGATTCAAGAAGGGGGCAACCTCTCTCTGGGCGGTCTGTTATGGATACTGTGAACAGACCAACCGGCTCGACAAGTTGATCCGATCCGAAAAAGAGGGTCGCTTCACCGAGTTTGCCAAGAAGCTGCCTGTCACCGTCAGCCGTCGATCCGTTCGCTGTGGCGACTGGTGTGCAAAGCGGTAAAACCAAAAAGGCCACCCAATTTGCTTAATCAGGCAGCCTTTGTTGTATATGGCGGTGGAACGGCACCGCAAACCGAATAATGCTGACTATACACTACTGACCGG
>CAYQFH010000063.1:0-15851 GCA_964416755.1 uncultured Piscirickettsiaceae bacterium
TTAGCCACACCTGATTCAGAGTCTGATGGAACTCGACAATAAGGCATGAGCAAGGAAAGCTTGAAGATGAAACACACATTGAACATCTATCCAGAAGATCAGCTGGTTGTGATCCACTATTCGGGGGAAGTTACGCTTGCAGAGTTTGGAGAAATGGCCGGCAGAATGCTGTCACATCCCGACTACCAAATTCACTTCAGAGGGGTCAGCGATTTCAGGCAAGCCCACACAAAGATGGATGAAAAAGAGTTTGAGCAGCTGGCCCAGTCTGCGATCGATGATAATGCAGCAACCGGAGATTGGTGCGTGATTGCTGCATCCCCTCTGGAAACTGCTTATTCCATGCTCTATGCAGACAAACTGGAGGAGCTACACGGTACGACTGTAGTGAGTACGATTGAATCTGCATCAGACCATCTACAGGTCGACCTGTCGCAATACTTGCCCAAAGATCGCTCTTTTGTGACACGTAGCCCCCTCCAGAAACGTTAACCTGGCAACTAAAGCCTGGGCCAAGCATAAAGTCATGACTCTTGTTGAACACTCTCCTGGTCTGCAGACTCAGCAGGCAGGGTTTTGTTCAGCACCATATAACCGGCAATCGCAGACAGTACCGAGCCCACAATAATTCCCAGACGTTCATCAAACAGGTTGACCCCAGTCTCCTCAAAAGAGAGTGAACCAATAAACAGACTCATGGTAAAACCGATTCCGGTGATCAGCGCTGCCCCATAGAGCATTCCCCAGTTGATACCAGCTGGAAGTTTGGCCAACCCCAGTTTGATGCTGACCCAGCAGAACATAAAGACGCCCAACTGCTTGCCGACAAACAGCCCCATGGCGATACCCAGTGGTACCGGATGCATCAACTGCTCAATGCCTACACCACTCAGGGAGATACCCGAATTGGCAAAAGCAAAGATAGGTAGGATTGCGAAGGCAACAACCCCATGCAGGTCATGCTCCAGCTCTTTAAGCATGGATCGATCCGGAGCACGATGGTTTCGTATCGGAATAAAGAAGGCCAATATGACTCCTGCCAGTGTCGCATGCACTCCGGATTTCAATACCGAAACCCACATGATGATACCTACAATGATAAAGGGGGTCGTCTCGGCACAGTCACGGCGGCTCAACCAGAAAAGTATCGCTATACAGATTGCCGCAATGGTGAGTGATGTTGTCGAGATGTCTGCGGTATAGAAAAGGGCAATGATGATAATTGCCCCCATGTCATCAAAGATTGCCAGACTGACCAGAAACACCTTGAGACTGGTAGGGACACGATTACCCAATAGAGAGAGAACCCCCAGCGCAAACGCAATATCCGTTGCAGTCGGTATTGCCCACCCCTGCATGGCCACATCATTTCCCGTATTGATGGTTGTATAGATAAATGCGGGTACGGCCATGCCACCAATGGCTGCCACTCCCGGCAAGACGATGCTGCTGATCTCCTGCAGCTCTCCTTCCAGAAGCTCTCGCTTCAGTTCAAGACCAACCAGAAAGAAGAAGATCGCCATCAGTCCATCGTTGATCCAGAGTAGCAGTGGCTTGGCGATCTCAAATGATCCAATCCGTATCTCAACGGGCAGATCAATCAACATGTCGTAGTAGACATGCAGTGGTGAGTTGGCAAAGATCATGGCCAGGATCGCTGCCCCCACCAAAATGATGCCACTGGCTGACTCCAGCCGGAGAAACTCCTTGAGGTTGCTCATTACCATGATTTACTCCATCAACAATCTATCCCTGTATTCCCAAGAATACTCCAAGGCACCATCTATAAATATACTTTTCTCATAATATCCAAGACAGATCCATCTCAAATCCTCATCAGACGGCCTCTACCTCACGCATCACTTGATGCATCGGAAAATAGAGCACCAATTTTTGAGGACGGTTCTCCATCTGTCGCAACACGGCTCCATAACGCTGCAACTGCGGCGTGTATCGTTCCACCTCACTGTCCAGGAACTGCTCCAGACCACCACCACTGTGACTACTACTCTTCCAGTCCACAATCCAGCGCACACCTTCCGCATCCACAAAGGTGCGATCAATGGTGACATGCACCAGCTCTCCATCCAGCAACGCACTCAACGACCACTCACTCTTTGCCTCCGCATGGTCGGCAAGAAAGAGACACCCCTGTGGATCATCCAGCACCTTCTGCAACGCCTCCAGCACTTGTCGTGCCGCCTGTAGACGTCTCTCCTCGGCAACCCCGAGCTGACGCAGCTGGCTCACCACCCGCTCTTCCAGTTGATCCAGGCGACTATCCATCCACTGCTCTACCCCCTGCTCCGCGATCCACTGCAACTGGGCATGCACCACTGTACCGATATGGATCGCACTGCTTGCTCCCCACTGATAGACACTCTGCGGTTGCGGCTTTGAAGAGAGTGGAACACTCGGTTGAGGAATGACCGGCAATTGCCACGGCTGCTGCAGTCGTAGCGCTGCTGGTTGAACAGGTGACTGCTCCTCCCCCCCGGTCTCCAGCAAGGTGTCTGCGTCACTCTGCTCAAGCAGCTGCTGATACTCAACCTCCAGAGCAGGCCAGAGCTGTTCCAGCAATGATCGTGCAGCCGGTTTCCCCAACCCCCCTTTAGTGGTCACCCTCCCCGCACCCAGCAGATGCACCCGACGTTCTGCACGCGTTACTGCCACATAGAGCAGTCGGGAGAGTTCGTTCCACTCCCGCTCCTGCTCGATCTGACGAACATAACGCCCCAAACGATCCTCCTCTGCGCGCTGGCTGGAGGCACGTACCGGTGAGAGCAGCAGCTGCATGGTCTCAGTACCGATCTGCATCTGCTGCGGCACCTCCAACCAGTGCAGCAGGCGAGATTCAGAGACACGCGGCTTTCGCCCCAGTCCGGGAAGAATCACCGTATCAAACTGCAACCCTTTGGACTTGTGAATCGTCATCACCTCCACTCTGGGTTCCTGCTCCGCATCCGCTTCGGAGCGGAGATTTTTCTGCAACAGCCGCTGCTGCAACCGCGACAGATCGACCAGCTCTCCCCCCTGCTCCATCTCCGAGAAGAGCTCAAAATAGGCACGTTCCTCACGTATCGACTGTCCGGCTTCACCCAGTTGGCGGTGGAGTGCCGCCGCCCCCAGCAGCAGCCACCCCTGCTCGATCCAGCGCACCAGCGACTGTTCTCCCCGCGCCTGGAAAATCTGTTCCAGCACTATTTTCAGCGCAATCAGACGTCTCTTCCCCGCATCAGAGATCCGCTCCAGCACAGCATCTTCACCAAGCAGTGACCAGATGGTGCGCTCTGGAAACCCATCTACCAACCCCAGCAGATCTTGCAGCGACAACCCACACCATGGACCACGCAGCAGCGCCAGCCATGCCTCCCGATCTCCCTGATGCAACAGCGCCCTGGTTAACGTTAACAGATCCCGTATCAACGGACGATCTCCGAGTGACTCGATCTCCACCGCACGGTAGGCAATACCTGAGCGATAGAGCTGTTCGGTGATCTGTTGAAGATGGGGGCGTGAACGCACCAGAATCGCCACCTGCCCCGTCTCACCACACTCCTCCAGTGTCTGCCGGATCAGCGTACACACTTGATGCGCCTCCGCCTCGCGATCATCCTCCAACTGCGGATGCAGGGTGACCGCTTCTCCGGTCGTTGCAAGACGGGTTGAGATTGAGGCGGCATAGGAGACCGCTCCACTGAAGCGGTTGGCCTGGCGGGGAAACAGCGGATCAAAGGTGCGGTTGACCCAGTCAACCACACCCGACTCGGAACGGAAGTTGGCACTCAGTTGACGGTACTCCAGCCGCAGCGCCCCCACCCCCTCCTCAATCGCTTTGATAAAGAGTCCCACCTCCGCATGACGAAAACGGTAGATGGACTGCATCGGATCTCCCACCAGAAAGAGAGTTCTGGATCGATCCTGTTCCCACTCGGCAGTCAGTCGGCTGAGCAGATCAAACTGTCCATGGGAGGTATCCTGAAACTCATCCACCAGCAGATGGTGGATCTGATAATCAAGCCGCAGCCCCAGGGCAGTGGGCGACTCATCACTCCCCAGTGCATGGAGCGCACGCTGTGCAATCTCGGTATGGTCGACCACCCCCTGAGACTCAAACTCCAGCATCAGATTGGCCTGCGCCAGCAACAATACCCGAAACAGCGCCTCAATCAATTCCCACTGCCCCTCTTCATAGGTAACCGGAGGGAGCAGCATCAACTTCTGCACCCATACCGCAGCACTACTCTCCGAGATCTGTCGGGACAACTGAAGCAGCGCCTCCTTGTCGGCCTTGCCCTCCTCCGTCGGAGGCAGGCCGTGATTCCTGTTCCAGCTGCGTGGTGTCAGGCGAAATCCACCATCACTCTTCAACAGCATTGAGGCGATCCCCTGCCATAGTGGCAGTGCCTCCGCCTCTGCAGATGGCAAACTCTCCATCCCGACACAGTGAACCACTTCAAACGGCTTGTCACTCTGCACCACTATCGCTGCTGCTCTGGAGATCACCCCTGTCAGGGTGGTCACGGCAGTATCCCCCAGCTCACGCTGCAGCAATTCACTCAACTGCTGCAACGTCGATTCCACTGCAGTGCACAATGTCAGCTGCAGTGCCTCACGATTGAGCTGACCAGAGATGATATGTGGCAGCCACTGGTCGCGCTGTCCCAGCATCTCGGTCACCATGCGTTCGACCCGTACCGCATCATTGTCCAGCCAGCGCAGCAACACCGCAATCGGTTCACCCAGTGCCTCATCCTCCACCATCTGCAGAGTAGCCCGGGCCGCCCCCCGATAGAGCTCCTCGGCATCATCCGTCACAGCCGGCATACCACCAAAACCGGAAAGCAGAGGCATCTGTCGTACCAACCTTGCATTGAAGCTATCCATGGTACGAATTTCGAGACGATTGGGATGTTGAATCAGATTCCACCCCTGTTGCCGGTCATGCTCCAGTACCGCACGAGCCAGCCTCCAGTTCTGCGCCAGATGGGGCTGCTCAGGACATGGATCCAAATCCGCCTTGCGCAGCGATTCCAGCAGCCGAGCTCTCATCTCACCTGCCGCCTTGCGGGTAAAGGTGATTGCCAGAATATTTTCCGGATGTTCAACCCGGGTGAGCAGCCGCAGAATGCGCTGGGTCAACAGCTCGGTCTTTCCGGAACCAGCCGGGGCCTGGACAATAAAGGAGCACTCAGGATCCAACACCTCCTGCCGTACCTCCTGGTCCTGCTCCATCAGCCGCTCTTGATCCTCTATCATCCCTACAACTCCACCCGACAGAGTGGCTGCAGACCACAATAGAGACAGCTGTTTGCCCCCTGCAACGGATCTACCGTAGCCACTCCGGAACGAAACTCCACTGCCAACCGCTCTACCGCATCGTGCCACTGCTGCAGCTGCTCCTCCCACTCCTGCGAACAGATCACTGAAGGGCTACGCCCGCTACCGGAAGCTCCTGCCATCACCGACTCATCCATCTGTTCTCCACGATAGAGCACCTCATCCGCACGGATCTGGCTATAGAGCACTGCAGCAACTCCATCCAGCAGAATGGCGTAGAGTGGCAGCTGCGGTGCAGCAGGTCGCTCCCCCTGCCAATCAGCACGGTTTACCTTGCCGCTCTTGTAATCAATCAGTGCTCGTCTTCCGTCAGGTAGACGATCCACCCGGTCCATCTTGATCGACAGCTTCAGCCCTCCCAACTCGATATCGTGTTGCCGCTCCATCTCCTCAACCACAAACGGTGTCTCACGCTGACGATCCTGCTCCAGGGCTCGCAGTGTCAATGCAGACAGCCGCTGCCACTCATTCTCTGCAAAACGGGAACCAAACCGATCCTGCAGTTTGTCACCCAAGCGTGCGACCATGCCTGCTGCAATCTTCTCTACCATCTTGCGCAGTTGCGACTCATCCATCTGCTGCAGCTGTTCAACACGCTGCCCCAACTCGCGCCAACAGTGCTCCAGCAGTTCATGCAACAGTGTGCCCCGTTCCCGGGCATCCAGTCCAGACTGCGCACTCTCCATTGGTGCCGCCTGCAGACGGTGACGCACATAGGCCCGGAACGGGCACTGTGACTGGTTCGCCAGCACGGTACTTCCTCCACGAACCACACTCCCGTATTCCAGTTCAACCGGCCGATCCTCTATCTGCTCCAGTGCCAGAGGGGATTGTTGCTCCCACCAAAGCAGTTCATCTTTTGCACCGTACTGTTGCACAGGAGCCTGCCCCAGCAGAGGCGTCAAACTGCGAACCGTCTCTCCACCGCGCTCTTCACTCTCACTACAGCTAAAGTGAACTTGATCTGCTGCCCCTTTGTACAGTGAGAACACCTCTTTTGCCAGCTGCTGCGCACCGGCATGGTCTACCCCCGGAACACGTTCCCTCTGCCACTGCTGCGGCAGAAAAGGGGTAAGCGGTTGCTGTCGGGGCCAGACAGCATCATCACAAGAGAGCATCCAGAGCGCATCAAACTGTACACCATGCGCCTCCTCCGGGGTCATGATCTCAATTGCACGCGCAGTGCGCCCTGTCTCCAGTTCAGCTCCACTCAACACCTGTCTTAATCCATTGAGCGCCTCCTGCGCCTTGAGCAACCCCAGCAAATCACTCAAGGCGGTAAAACGGTCTACCGCTTCACGCCAACCATTGTAGGCATTGAATGCAACGATGCTCTGCTCACCATTCTCGGCCCACTCAAAGAATGCGAGTGCACGGGTAAAGGCTTCACTCCACTGTAACGGTGAGCGCACATGCTCCAGCTCAAGACCCACAAGTGCCTGTAGTGCCCCCTGAAAACGAGGGGCTGGAGAGTGTTCATTCACGGTGCTGTCTTCAAACAGTCTCAACAGCTGTTGCAGTGAGACCTCCTGCAGCCCCATCGCCCGTAGCTGGAGATCCATTCGGGATCGTTCCTCCATCTCTGCACCCAGCAACAACCAGGGAGAACGCAGTAGCGAGGACAACTCCAGCAGTGGCAGTTTCTGCTGTTTCAATTTCAACAGTTGCAGTGCATGGTGAATACGTGGATCCTCCAGCAGAGACCTTCCCTGAGAGAAGCGATAGGGCAGCTGCTCCTCGACCACCACCTCTACATCACTCTGTGGCAACAGCTGACGTCTGAAACAGCGATCAATCTCTTCCCGTCTGGTTTTCAACTCCGGTACCACAATACCGATACAAGCATCGGGTTGTGTCTGTAACCGCTCTCCAACAGCGGTAACAATCCACTGCAGCTCAGCCTCCGGATCTGAAGCCACAAGTGCAACGGGGTCTGAGGCCAGCGGAGGGATTTGATGGACTGAACTCTGTCCCCCTTGATCTTCAATCGTCTCAACCACACGCTGCTCGACACGACTCCAACGGCTGTAGCAGTAGAGGTTGAACCGTCCAGGAGACTCTACAACCCTATCCAGCAGCAGCTGTCTGAAGTAATCTGCGAGCCGCGCCCCCTCCAGCCACTGTTCCAGTTCACAGCACTCTGTGAACTGTTGCTGCCACAATGCGAACAGCTCAATCTCCTCCAGATGGGTGTCCGACAACAGCGTGGAAAACTGTTCACTCTCCTCTCTCCAGTTATGGAACAGGTGGTTGGCACGCATTGCGTGCTCTACCAGGTCCCCTGCTTTCAGCAGACGCTGTGAATCGAGCAGATGGGTGGGTAGCGTCTGTTGCCAGACAACTCTCTCCTGATCCGGAGAGAGCAGCAACGGCAGCTTGACTCCACTCTGCTGCAACACGCCCCACTGCTGTCGCATCCACGCCTGTAGCGAGAGGATAGGGGGACTCTCCCATGCAGTTCGTCCCGCTGCAATCTGTTCTGCAGCCCAGCGATCCCGCAAAAAGCGGGCCTGAGTGGCAGTTGCAGTGAGGGTAAGCTCCACAACCAACGAAAAACCGTGACTACTCCTGCACCCACTCCACGACCAGGTCCACCACTTCCTCCAGGTAGAGGTCGCGGAAGAAGTGTCCTGCACCCTCCACCATCTCATAGCGATGCTGTGCCCCTGCAGTCTCGGCAACCTCGTCCGCAATACGTCCTACTACATTGTCTTCCGATCCTTCGACCACCATCACTGGCTTTGCAATTTTCGACATCAGATTGGGGGTGTGGCGGCGATCATCCGGACGGTAGTAAGAGACCACTGCACGGGCTGTCGCGCTGGCATCGGCACAGTAGATAAAACCGATCTTCTCGATCATCTGCTCCCCCTTGCCTGCATCCACCAACGTTGTGGCCTGCCGGTAGAGTGGATCCAGTGGTTGACCGTAGCGCTTCTGGTACCCCTTCTGATCCTTCTCAACACTCCAGGTTGCCGGAGCCACCAGCACCCCCTTACGCAGTGACGGACGATCCTGCTCCGCCATCAGCCAGGCCACCTGATTGCCACCACGGGAGTGTCCCAGGACATCAATCTGTTCAGCCCCCTTGCTCTCCAGCCAACTGATCCAGGTCACCATCTCATCTACCGCATCGGTGTGTTGGTGGTTGTGAGGCACTGTGCAGTCATACATCATCCCCTTGCGGTCATCCACCCCCAGACTGAGGTTGATTGCCAATGAACTGATCTCGTTTTCCGCCAGTAGCTCCTGCATCGATGCGATGATCTCCATCCTGTTATGGGCGAGTGTGCCGTGAGTCAACAGCAACACACCATCATTGACCTGCTTCCCTTCTGCCAGCACCAGCTCTCCATTCAACATCAATCCCTGATGGGGGATTTTCACCTCATCCGCCGCAGCCGTTTGCATGAACAGCATTCCCAGTGCCATCGCACCAGAGACAATTCCCCTACTGAAAACAGAACTTTGAAACATTTCCACACTCCTTCCATCTCTTCTTATAATGAGCTGCAAACCATACCATAATTGACCCGATGAACCTGTTGCGCACACTCTATCTGCTACTTCTGCTACTCCCACTCTACAGCCATGCATTGACTGTTCAGGATAGCGAGGAGAATGAGTATCAGATTGAGGTACTGCCCGCTGAGGGAGAGCTGCTGGCGCTGTGGATTACCGATCTGGTTGAGGAGGAGCGTCCCCACTTTGATGCACTGTTGAGACACATTCAGCAGAGTGGTATCGAAGTATGGAACACACGCATACTACAAGACCTTTTCCTGACTCGGGACGACCCCACCATCCTCAGTCTCGATGGCTCCAGAATCGCTGAACTGATTGAGGCGGCACACCGACACTCTGACAAAAAAATCCTGCTGCTCTCCTATGACAAAATCTCGATCCCTTTCCTGCGGGGCATCAGGCACTGGCAACAACACTACCCCAACCGTGATCGGATTGCAGGCACCGCACTACTCTATCCCAATCTCTTTATCGCCCCAAAACGGGCAGGCGATGATCCGACCCCAGCCCCGATCCTCTCGATGACCAACATCCCGCTGACCCTGTTTCAACCACAACAGGGACAACACGCCAAACGCATTTCTGCGGTGATGGAGCAGCTGTGGGATGCTGGATCTGCTGCAACACTCTTTCCGCTGGCCGATGTCCGCGACTGGTACATCATGCATGAACCGGGCAAGTACCCTGCTGAGGCTCCGGTACGCGCCCGGCTGCCGCAACAGCTGCAACAGATTGCCCGTCAAAGTAGTTTTACCCCCTTTCCAGAGAGCGCAACTACCGAAAAAGAGGCAACCGAGATTCAGCTGGAGGAGGACCCCTATCGTCTGATCCCTATTCAAGAAGAGCCTGATGCCCCCAACTTCACATTGAATGATCTGCAACAACGTCCATACACATTGGAACAATTCAAAGGGGAAGTGGTGCTGGTCAACTTCTGGGCCAGCTGGTGCCCCCCCTGCATTGAGGAGATGCCCTCAATGAACCAGATCTACCAGCGCTATCGCCCAAAGGGGCTGGAGATTCTGGGCATCAACTTTCAGGAGGAACCTGAACAGATCACGGAGTTCCTGAAGCAGGTGAAGGTCGACTTCCCGGTACTGTTTGACTTCGATGGCACCGTCGCTCATCAGTGGAACGTCTTCAGTATGCCCACCTCATTTCTGGTCGATCGTAGCGGCAAGGTGCGCTATGCAGTCAGCCGTTCAATCCACTGGGATCTTCCGGAGCACACCGCTGTGCTTGAGCAGCTGTTAGCTGAAAATTAAGGTATCTGGAAGATAGGGTTGCTCAAGTTGAGCTAATGCAAACATTCTCAGGCTTGAAGAGCATGGCAGAATGGGAACAGCCTTACTGCGAGTCGACTGTGAATGCTACATTCTTCAACCAGAATCTGATCCAACAGAGGCGCTCTTGATGTAAGAACGGTATCTCATATCATGCTTCTGTATATGGCTGATCCAGATATCATTCAGAAACTTGAAGACCAATTTGGAGTGCAGATGAGGTGGAATATCAACCAGCTGCCTCATCCCTTTTCTGATCTTTTCATGCTCATCGTGGTGTGCTGCCAGCCCGGGAAAATCGATCTCTCTCAATAGCAACTCTTCAGAGAGCAGGTGGTACTCAATCTGCTTCATCAATGCTGTCAGTGTTCTACTGAATGCCTCATAGTCTTCACTATACTGACGCAGCTGTTCGATAAGCTCGAAAATGGCTTGGTGTTGCTGATCCATCTCCTGATGCCCGATACCAAGAGTCTCTCTGGACCATTGCAGTGTATTGCTCTCTGTATGCTCCAGGCTTCCAGGAGGCTGTGGCAGAGAATGAACATAGGCCTCCAAGTCAGCAGCAACCAACGGTTTGGAGAAATAGAATCCCTGAATCAGGTCAACCTGGTAATCAAGCAAGTACTCCAACTGCTGCACGGTCTCAACGCCCTCTACAATGGTCTTGGCCTTCAGGGTTCTGCTCATTTCACAGATGGCGTGCACAATCGATCGGCTAACCGAGTTTTCGGCAATATCGAGGATAAAGGAGCGATCCAGTTTGATGATATCAAATTCAAACAACCGCAGATAACCGAGCGATGAGTAGCCTGTCCCAAAGTCATCCAGCGCAACCTGAATACCCAGTGTTTGCAACTGTTTGAGCACCTTCTGCCCCACTACAACATCCTCCATCAACTGCCCTTCAGTCAATTCAACACAGAGCTGCTGTGGTTCAATTCGGTACTGTTTCAGCTTGCTCTCGATATAGTGGACAATCTCGAAACTGTGCAGGTCATTTGAGGAGAGGTTGATGGAGATGTGGTCAAACTGGATATAGTCATCACGATTCCACTTTTCCATTTGTGCCAGAGCACGGTCAATCAAAATCCGGCTGATCTCTACGATCCAGCCCTGTCTTTCAGCAACAGGAATAAAACGGGCCGGGGAGATCTCTCCAACCTCCTCATGCTCCCAACGCAGTAGCACCTCTGCTGCAACCACCTGTTGAGTGAATGCTGCAAGCTGAGGCTGCCAATGCAGCACCAGAGATTCTCCATTGTTGTGAAAGATCTCCAGGTAGAGCATCTCTTCAAGAGAGTTTCCCTTGTCATCCGAATCGGCATAACGTTGATTATTCAGCTCCTCAATCAATTGTTGGTCCGAGTATTCACCATTCCAGTCAACCACCACACCGATATTCAGCGAATATTTCCCCTGCTGATCAATTCTGCTGCGAAGCTCTGTCAACATCAGATCAATCTCATGCTGCCCCTCAATCAGCTCAATCAACACGTAAAACTGATGGAGGTTGTTGCGCATGATCGTGTTATGTCCTACCACCTCTCTGACAATATTGATCAGTTTGTTCTGCACTTCTCCCGAAAGCTGGTCGAAATCAGTAATGAAGTCGAGCAGAATAACTCCGGCAGCTCTCCCGATTTTAGGCGCGTTTACCAGTGCATGATTCAGACGATCCATGAAAAGCACCTGATTGGGCAGATCGCTTACCGCATCGGTCAGCGAGGGCAGGTTTTGCTCTCCGATAATCTCCTTCTGAATCTTCACATCCTGTAACAGGAGGCTGTTCTCTGACTTGATGTTTTGATAATACTGTTCAATCTCCAGCAAGTTGCGCATACGCAACATCAACAGACTTTTGTCTACCGGCTTGGTCAGGATATCCAGCGCACCCAGAGAGAGCGCATCAACCGAGAGCTCATGACGAGAGTCTCCAGTAATCATCAGTACCGCGGGCCGCTTGTCGATACTCCAGGTTGAGAGCACCTCCAGCATCTCCAGCCCACTCATCTCCGGCATCATGTTGTCCAGCAACAGCAGGTCAATCCGCTCCTTTTGCATCAGTTGCAGCGCATCTGGAGCGTTATCCAGCACAGTAATTTTCCGGTAACCAGCGCTATTGAGCATTTTGTAGAGCAGCTCACGAAAGAGCGGATGGTCATCTACGATGAGGATATGACTGCCTAGAAGTTGTTCATTCATTATTGTGCTTCCTTCAGCTGTTCAGGTGCTTTACCAACAGACGCTTCAATTCATCCTTGTCAATCGGCTTTCCAACAAACGCGTCACACCCGGCCTCAGTAAACTGTTTGCGATGCTTCTCCATCACATTCGCTGTCAAAGCAAAGATGGGAATGGTGATACCCTTTGCACGCAATATTTGAGTGGCCTCAATACCATCCATCTCCGGCATCTGCATATCCATCAGGATCGCATCAAAACTGTGGCGCTCTGCCAACGCCACCGCTTCCCTGCCATTTTTGGCCACTGTCACCTCCAGACCCATCTTCTCCAGAGTACGGCGCTCCAGTTGCTGCAGCAGTGGTGTATCCTCCGCAACCAGCACATGCCCACTAAGCTGTTTTTCCAACACACTCTTGCGTTGCTCAAGCTCCTGTTCCCGACGCTCTGGCAGGTCACTGCAGCTGTAGGGAAGGATCAACTGGAAGGTGGAGCCCTTTCCTTCCCGGCTACTGACTTCGATATTCCCTTTCATCAACTCGGCCAGATTCATGGAGATATAGAGCCCCAGCCCACTCCCTCCGAAACGTCTGGAGATCGATCCATCAGCCTGCTCAAAACGGGTGAAGAGTCTTTCCATCACTTCCGGCGGCATACCGATACCACTATCTTTAATAGTGAAGTAGAGTTTTTCTCCTTCGATGTGAGTAGTGAGGCTGACCCCCCCTTGCTCCGTGAATTTGAGTGCATTGCTGATCAGATTGATCAGGATTTGACCAATGCGTTGACCATCTCCAATCAACAAATACTCCTCATGATTCTTCTGCTCAATCTTGAACGTCAGTCCTTTATCCTGAGCTTGGCTCTCAAACATCCGTTTCAGATCTTTCAGCAGGAATGCAAGATTGTAGGGATAGGGCTCTATGGAGAATTTACCCGACTCGATCTTGGACATGTCGAGAATGTCATTGACCAGTGCCAGTTGAAGTTTTCCTGCACTGGTAATGGAGCGTAGAATATCGCAAGACTCTCCCTCATTATGGGCTCTCTTACACTGGTCACCTTCCAACAAATACTCACCATTACCAATAATGGAGGTGAGCGGGGTACGCAACTCGTGACTCATGGTTGCAAGAAATTCATCTTTTGCCTTGATCGCAGTTTCCAGGGCGGCCTCCGTTTTCATGCGATCGGTAATGTCCGTTCGAATCGAGATATAGCGTTCTATTTCTCCAGCGTCATTGAAGAAGGGAACGATGGTAGCCTGTACCCAGTAGTGCTCTTCTCCTCCCTTCTTCAGATTGCATACAATTCCTTGCCAAACCTTCCCTGTCGAGATGGTCTGCCAAAGCTCCTGGTAAAACTCAGGTGCATGTTGGTTGGACTTAACAATACGGTGATTCTTCCCTACCAATTCCTCTTTGCTGTAACCACTGATCTCACAGAATTGACGATTCGCATAGGTGATATTTCCATCTAAATTGGTCATGCTGATAATGGAGTGAAAATCTTCCGCTTCAAGCAACTGATCCATCATCCGCTTCTGGTTATTCAGTTCAGACTTCTTTCGGTGAACCTCCTGCTGCAGAGCTCTCTTCTCTTGCAACTGATACTGTTCAATTTCTCGGTCACGATGCCAGCTTGAGGTAGCATGAAATGCGGTCTGCTGTAGAGTCACACTCTCCAATGGTTTCTGTAGATAGAGAAAACGGTAACCAAGCTCTTTCTGAAGCTCCTCAAGACTTCTATCTGAGTATGCAGAAACAATATAGATATAGATCTGTTGATCAATCTCCCGTATCCGCTTTGCAGTCTCCATTCCATCAATTCCGGGAGGCATGCGCATATCGATATAGACCACTGCAAAGGGTGAGCTCGCTGCAACCGCCTCCTTGATCTGTTCAACACCAGAGATTCCGGAAAATGCAGAGACTATCTCGTAGACAGGCTGCGTGCCCTCCTCATCACCAGGCATTGCCTGCTGTTCCGGGTTCATATCCATGAGCTCGTAGTAGCTGTCCAGAGAGAAATCTGTCGCCTCAAAGGTTGCATGAAAATAATCATGAACCGAAGGATCATCATCAACAATCAGGATTCGATTCGAATTCAACACTGTACTTTCCCGGAACCGTCGATAAGCCCACTATCCGATGCAGGCCAAGTAATTTTTACCAATATGATATCAGGCATAAAAAGAACATAAAAACTGTGAACAATCTCTATCAAAGTCAGTTTTTTCAAATGCCGGGGATCATCAGTAATGGATACAAAATCACGCATATCAAGGTAGCACCGCACTGATCTCCATAATCAGACTCATCGCCAGCTTTGCAGTCTGTTCCTGATCCCCACTGCCATACATGTCACACACCTCTGCAGCCAGATCTCCCAACTCCGGAAAACCGAACGAGGCACTGGTTCCCTTGATCTTGTGCGCCACCTGGCTGATCTGTTGCCAGTCCCGTGCCGAGGCCGCTGCAATCAACTCCTGCTTGCGTTCATCCATCCCGCTATAGAAGATCTCCAGCAGATCCGGATCCAGATCATTCTGTTGCTGAATCTCTGCTTCTCCCTCCTGTAGATAGGTTCCAAGCACACTCTCCAGCATTGCCTTGTCGATCGGTTTGGTCAGAAAACCATTACAACCAGCTGCCTCACACTGCTGGCGATGAGACTCCATCGCATTGGCCGTAAGTGCCACAATCGGTACTCGACACCCTTGGTCACGCAATGCCCTGGCTGCAGCGATACCATCCATGATCGGCATCTGCATATCCATCAGGATCAGATTGAAAGGGAACTGCAGAGCCCGTTGCAACGCCGCTCTACCATCAGAGACCACATCCACTGTTGCACCAGTGGCTTCCACCATTCTGCGCGCCAGGATCTGCAGTTCTGGAACATCTTCCGCGATCAGAACATTACCTTGCAGTAGACTCTTGCGGGAGGGCGCCACAAATGAACCTTCTGACTGTACCACGGGATCACCCAATACCAGTGGAATGGCTACTTCAAAGCGGGAACCCTTTCCCTCCTCACTATGTACAGTGATGTCTCCCCCCATCAGCTTGACCAATGTCTTGGAGATGTGAAGCCCCAGGCCTGTCCCCCCAAAACGGCCCGAGATCGATCGATCAGCCTGCTCAAACGGCTTAAACAGCCGGGAGAGCACCTCCGATGCCATTCCAATACCGCTATCCTCTACAACACAGTAGAGCCGCTCAGAATCGCTATAGACCTTCAGCTTCACCCCTCCCTGTTGGGTGAACTTGATTGCATTGCTGATCAGATTGATCAACACCTGTGCCAGCCGCTTGCCATCCCCCAGAAGCTGATGAGAGAACGCAGCATCCTCCTGCACCCTGTCCACTTCAAACTGTAGCCCCGCACTCTCCGCCTTGACTGCAAAGATCCGCACAACTTCATCTACCATCCCGGCAAGATTGTAAGGGACATGGTCTATCTCAAACCTGCCTGACTCAATCTTTGAGAGATCAAGAATGTCATTCAGCAGATAGA
>CAYQFH010000064.1:0-15306 GCA_964416755.1 uncultured Piscirickettsiaceae bacterium
AAACCGGCGTAGGTTAATAGCCTACCCAGGGTTCGAATCCCTGCCTCTCCGCCATTCAGTCTACCCTATTCTGAGGTCCGCTCTGGAATCTCAGAATAGGGTTTAGATTTCAAAGCGATAGAATACACAGTCGCCTACCTTATCGTCTCTAAAACGGACTAATCCTCCACAAACAACCCCAAAACCTCCGAATCGTCTCTAACTGACAATTAGCGAGTCCGCTTCACGTGATTTTCGAGAGATAAATGATCACTTCATGATCTAGTAATGATGTCTTTTTTGAAAACAGGCCGATTTCATGTTCTCCAAATGCAAGAGACCCTATTTTGAGCAACATTACCAGTAACCACTGTGCAGCGCCTCGGATATACCAAACAAAGACAATTACAAAGGTATCTAAATCTCCCCACCAACCCCTTTAAACTTCTCCACAAAGGCCGAAATTTTCTGAAAAACAGTCTGTTTCTTTGTCTTGTATTGCGGATTCAACGGACTCATCTTCGGAAGAGTGGCATTGAGTGCAGTACCATTTTCCGTCGCATATTCACGCTTTAACGAGGCCTTGATGTAGCGCAGCGCCTCTTGCTGGTTCAATGCCTCGGACTCTATCAACTCCCCTGCTTCACGCTTCTGTTCCGCCTGTGCGAAGGTGAAGAAGGCATCAATCACACTCGCCTTGTCACCAATCTCATCCAGATTGGTCTGGTTGATGAAGTCCACAATCAGACTCTCTTTTGCTCGGCTCCCGATGCTAGCCCGGATCACCCGCCGCACTTCATCAATGAGATCATCCTTGCTTCTGCTCTTCTTGTTGTGCTCAAAGATCAACTCCAGAATGTAATCGAGGTTAATCTCCTGAGATTTCAGTAGATCCACTTCAAAGATCACATCATCCCAATCAATAGTAGATTCGTCCTTCTGCTCCCCTTTCTTCTGCCGTCGCAACCAGTCGCGAGTGTCGTTGTATGTCGATCGATAATCCTGCACCAGACGCTCGGATGGCACCTCGATCTTGCGCATCGCCTCCAGATCCTCATCACTCAGATAGTGCTCCGCCTTGAATGCCTCGACCGCTTCCGCATCTTCCAGATCGATCTCCTGCAGAGCCTTAAGCCCGGTAAACTCATCATAGTTGCACAGAATATTCTCCACCCGCAGGTATTCGCCAAACAGCTTCACGAACTCTTTTCTATCCTGCTCCTTAACGATCTCACTCGGGTCTGGGAAGCGGCTTTTTAGCTCCCTCACCACCTCCAGATAACCACGGCTCGCCCTTCCGCTGGCAATATCAGTAAAGCCCTCCATATATTCCTTGTAGCTCTTCTCCAGCACCACGTTTCTGGTGTTGGCATTGCCAAACAGGGTGATCGCATCAATCGTGCTCTGCTCAAGATCACGGAATGTGACAATATTGCCGAAGGTCTTGGTTGCATCAAAAATACGGTTGGTGCGCGAATAGGCCTGTAACAATCCGTGGTAACGCAGATTCTTATCCACGAAGAGAGTGTTAAGGCTGGGGGCATCGAAGCCTGTCAGAAACATCCCCACCACAATCAGTAGATCCACCTCCTGCTGCTTCACCCGCTGCGCCAGATCACGGTAGTAGTTCTGGAACCCCTTGCTATCGACTCCGTAGTTGGTCTTGAATGCCGCGTTGTAATCGCCAATGGCAGCAGTGAGAAACTCCTTGGCACTGCTGTTCATCGCCGACACCTCGAAACTCTCATCGGCGATCTCTCCGATCGCATCCTGCTCCTCGTTGGCGGCGAAAGAGAAGATGGTGGCAACCGTGAGGCGTCTCTTCTCCTCCACCCCCGCCTGCAACTCGCGGAAGGCCTCGTAATACGCCTTTGCAGCATCCACGCTACTCACTGCAAACATCGCATTAAACCCCTTTGACCCGATATGCGCCCGATGGGTCTTCAGCGGGAAGTGCTTGAGGATGTAAGCGGTAATCTCACGAATCCGCTCCGGGTGCAGCAGGGCCTGCCTGTTCTCTGCTGCGGTGAGCTTCTGCTCATCCTGTTCAGATTCAATCGCCTTGAACTGGGGACGCACATCGTTGTAGTCCACCTTGAACTTCAGCACCTTCTCATCGCGGATGGCATCGGTAATCACATAGGCGTGCAGCTCCCGCCCGAAGACGCTCCCGGTGGTTTCGGCCCCTAGGGCATTCTCGGGAAAGATCGGCGTGCCGGTGAAGCCAAGCTGGTAATAGCGTTTGAACTTCTTTTTCAGGTTCTTCTGCGCCTCGCCGAATTGGCTGCGATGACACTCATCAAAGATGAAGACCACCTGCTGCTTGTAGACGGGCAGATCACGTTCCCCCCGCATCAGGTTATTGAGCTTCTGGATGGTGGTGACGATGATCTTGTTATCGTCCCTCTCCATGTTCCGCTTCAGACCCGCTGTGCTCTCGGAGCCATTGACGCTATCCGGCGAGAAGCGCTGGTACTCCTTCATCGTCTGGTAATCGAGGTCTTTGCGATCCACCACAAAGAACACCTTGTCGATGAACTCCAGCTCAGTCGACAGCCGCGCCGCCTTGAAGCTGGTGAGAGTCTTGCCCGACCCAGTGGTGTGCCAGATAAAGCCGCCGCTCTCGGTGTTGCTCCAGCACTTCGCCTGATAGGCACTCTTGATCTTCCACAGAATGCGTTCGGTTGCTGCAATCTGATAGGGGCGCATCACCAGCAGCGTGTTGCCCACATCAAACACTGAATAGTTCAGCAACATCTCCAGCAGAGTGAGCTTCTGGAAAAAGGTGGCGGTAAAGTCCTTCAGATCCTTGATCAGCGCGTTGTCCGCCTTTGCCCAGTTCATGGTGAAGTCGAAGCTGTTCTTGTCCCGCTTGGTGGTATTGGCAAAGTAGCGGCTATCGGTGCCATTGGAGATCACAAAGAGCTGTAGATACTTATAGAGGGAGTGCTCCGAATTGAAACTCTCCTTGCTATAGCGGTGTACCTGATTGAACGCCTCACGGATCGCCACCCCACGCTTCTTCAGCTCCACCTGCACAAGGGGCAATCCATTGACCAGAATGGTCACATCGTAGCGGTTGGCGTGAGTGCCGCTCTGCTCAAACTGCTTGATCACCTGCAGCGTATTGTTGAGCAGATGCTTCTTGTCTAGCAGGTAGATGTTTTCGATATGGCCGTCATCGAAGACGAAGTCGTGGATGTAGTCCTCATGGATTTTACGGGCCTTGTCGGTGCTGCTCTCACTGGCCGGATCGAGATACTGCTCGACGAACCGCACCCACTCCTCCTCCGTGAACTGCACCTTGTTCAGCGCCTCAAGCTGCACCCGCACATTGGCCAGCATCGCCTCGGGGGTACGGATTTCATCGGCATAACTGTACCCCTGACTCACCAGATCGCCAATAAGCTCCCGCTCCAACGCATCTTCGCTCTGGTACTCCTCCTTGACCTCACCATTTCGCTTATAGCGGTCGAGGACGATGAAGTGCTTGGATTCGGCAATGGTTTTATAGTCGGTCAAGGTCGTGCCCATCTGGAGTCATCACCTCCATTCACAGCTTGAGGTTCTGGTTTTGGAAAGTTCAACAACAAATCACGGTAGTACTCGTACTGCTTTTGGCGCAGTTCGATTTCTCGAGGTAGACCTTCACTGATGGATTGAGTCAGGGTGTCAAACTTATCAAGGATGGCGACGATACGGGCTTGTTCGGCTAAAGATCGTTCAGGATCATTCGGAAAGGGAACCGGAATACATACTTTAGCAAAAGTTTTTATCATCAATGTCTTCACCTTGGCCCGCACGATATGCTTTGACTTCTGGGAAATGAAATTGCTTGTCTGCATGCAGTAGGAAACAAATTTGGGATTCAGAGAATGCCGGAAGGCATAGCAATGATCATGAATCGCAATCTTTGCGTCACCGAGCCATGCAACAGCCTTGGCTACGTCCTCCACTGTTTCACCAACATCCGTTATCACAACATCTCCGGGTTCCGCATAGCGCAAAGACGATGCCATTTCCGGACGAACTTGTGAAAGAGCACTTGAGGCCGAGGCGCCGTAGTGTGTATAAATCTCTCCGTAGTGAATGACATCTATTCCATCATCCACATAATCAGCTTTGGTAAACCGTTTGCCTCTGATGAACTCACCAATTTCTCCGAGCGTTTTCCACTCCACCTGTCTGCCCGACAGGCAGGCTTCACCTTCCTCAAAGGTGAGCAGCTGATCACGGTAGTAGTCGTATTGCTTTTTTCGGGCGGTTAGCTCGGCGGTTAGCTCGGCGGTTAGCTCAGTGAAGGTGTCCAGGATGCGGACGATTTCCGCCTGGATGGCCAGTGATTTCTCAGGATTGTCTGGGCAGGGGATGGGGATTTTGAACTTATCGGTATCGGGAGTTGCAATTTGCGGCATTTGCATCCTGCTCCCTATGCCTTGAAAGTGAGGTTCATTCAATTTCAAAAAGTGGTACACATACTTAATTTCTATGTGATCAATATCAGAGTGATAAGACCACATTTCACTCTTATGTGAAAACGGCCCGTCGTAGTATTCAAATTCGATAATTCCACGCGACTTAACGATAATCGATGGATTTCTATTAATATCTTTAGCAGGTATGTCATCTAAATCCACAAAAGCAAAAGTTTTACCTCCTGCAAAAATTTTAACAGGCGCTCCCTCTTTGTGAAGTTGCTTCATCTGACCCGCAGTGATTTTGGTACCTTTCGTACGAGTAAGGGGTTTCCCCAACGGCACCCACTCTATCTCCATTCCATCAAGCAACTTTTCTAGGAAGGTAGTTTTGCTCATGACCCACCTCCCTTCTTTCGACTTCCCTTTTTCGCCTGCTTTTCCAACGAGGAGATGGTCTTAAGGTAGTCTTTCTCTACGGCATCAAGGTTAAGGGCTTTGTATTTTTTTAGTTCACGCTTGGCTTTTTCTTTGGCCTGTGTGCTGGAGACTTTGCCAGCATTGTCGAGCAGTTTGCGCCCTGTCGAGCTGAGGATGGAATCCAGCTCGCGCACATAGTCCGCCATACGCATTTCCCGCTGTTCAATGGCGTTGAGTTCTGCGAGGTCGAAGTAAGCAGAGACCAGATTATTCAAGACGCGCAGTTCTGATTCGCTGAGGTAGTTTTTTGCGACCATGGCTTCGGCCTGCGTCGGCTGGCTGCCTTTAAAGTTACTCAAGCCGGCAAAGGGTTTGTCACTATCGACACGCAGGTAAATCACCTCGCTCGCGGTATGACCATGAGCGGCATAGTGGAGCTTGTTTTGCACAATCTTGAAGAATTGCAGGCTCTCTTCGCTTTTTGGGTTGTAGTCCGTGGCGGTAGCATAGAGATCCAGCACCTGCCGATACATCACTTTTTCGCTGGAGCGGATATCGCGGATGCGATCCAGCAACTCTTTCCAATAATTGCCACCACCGAGGTTCTTCAGGCGATCGTCGTTCAGCGCAAAGCCTTTTTCGAGATACTCCTTAAGAACGGTGGAGGCCCAGCGACGAAATTCGCTGCCACGGGAGGATCTTACACGGTAGCCAACCGCCAGAATGGCATCAAGATGGTAGAGTTTGGTACGGTAATTCTTACCGTCGGCAGCAGTTGTCAAGGATTCCTTGACAACTGAATCTACTCCCAATTCTCCGTCGTCGAATATGTTCTTTAGGTGGAGTGATATGTTCTGCTTGGTGGCGTTGAAGAGCTCAGCAATTTGGAGTTGGCTCAGCCAGACGGTGCCGTCTTCAAGCTTCAGATCGACCTTCATCTGACCATCATCGGTGGTGTAAAGGATGACGCGGCTCATGCCCCATTCCCTTCGATCTCCGCCACGATCGCGTCGATGTCCTTACGCAGACCGTCGATCTTTCTAACGGTGGTTTCAATCTCCTGATTCAGCTCGGTGATATTGATGACCTCACGGGTGTCTTTGGCCTCCACGTAAGAGCTAACGGAGAGGTTGTAATCATTCTCAGCAATCTTCTCCATGCGCACGGAGTGGGCGACATGCGCCACATCCTCCTTGCGGTCGAAGAGTTTCATGATCTCTGCGATGTGTGCATCGGTCATCAGGTTATTGTTGGTGCCTTTCTTGAAGAAATCCTCACCCGAGGCGTCGATAAACTGCACCCGTGTATCGCTCTTGTGCTTGGAGAGCACGAGGATGTTCACGGCAATGGTGGTGCCGTAGAAGAGGTTTGACGCCAGTGAGATGACGGTCTCGACAAAGTTGTTATCAACCAGGTATTGGCGGATTTTTTTCTCGGCTCCACCCCGGTAGAAGATCCCCGGAAAGCAGACAATGGCCGCTCGGCCTTTGCTGGAGAGGTAGTTGAGACTATGCATGACGAAGCCGAAATCTGCCTTGGATTTGGGCGCTAGCACACTGGCTGGCGCAAAGCGCTCATCGTTGATGAGGGTGGGGTCGTCGCTGCCTATCCATTTCACCGAGTAGGGAGGGTTGGAGACGATGGCATCAAAGGGCTTATCGTCGCGGAAGTGGGGTTCGGTCAGAGTGTTGCCCAGCTGGATATTGAACTTGTCGTAGTTGACGTTGTGCAGAAACATGTTCATCCGCGCGAGGTTGTAGGTGGTGTGGTTGATCTCCTGACCAAAAAAACCATCCTCAATCCAGTGAGCCTCGATATGCTTCTTTGCCTGCAATAGCAGAGAGCCGGAGCCTGCTGCGGGGTCGTAGACCTTATTCACACTCTTCTGTCCATGGATGGCAAGCTGAGCAATCAGTTTAGAGACATGCTGCGGCGTGAAAAACTCACCACCCGACTTCCCTGCATTGGCTGCATAGTTGCCGATTAAATATTCGTAGGCATCGCCAAAAAGGTCGATTTTGCTATCTTCAAAATCACCAAAATCGAGTTCATTCACCCCCTTCAGTACTGCAGAGAGACGGCTATTCTTGTCTTTGACTGTCTTGCCCAGACGGTTGCTGGTGGTATCAAAGTCATCAAACAGCCCCTTGATATCCTCCTCAGAGGCGTAGCCCATCGCCGAGCCCTCAATCGCGGTGAAGATCGCCTTCAGGTCGGTGTTAAGGTTTTCATTGTCATTTGCCTTGGCGACGACGTTTTCAAAAAGCTGACTGGGATAAATGAAGTAACCCTTGGTTTTGATCGCATCATCCCGGATTTCGTCGGTGATGATATCGTCATCCAACTTGGCGTAATCAATGCTCTCATCACCGCCCTCGATATAGCGGGAGAAATTTTCACTGATGAAACGGTAGAACAGTGCACCAAGCACGTACTGCTTGAAGTCCCATCCATCCACAGTGCCACGCACATCGTTGGCAATCTGCCAGATGCGTTTCTTGAGTTCGTCGAACTGTTGGGTGCTGGTCATATTGATCCTATTTTTATCAAGCAGAAGCATGTTTGCTCAGTCTGAGAGAATTGTACATTGGATAGAGTCACTACATGCCTCAACCAAAGCCCTTTTCATAACCTCTGCAAAACTGTAATCAGGGCCACCTGAATATTGGACAATTAGTAAATAAACATCTTCTCCTGCCCATAATCAGCTGCTCCTACGATATCTCCACCATTGAAACGTAAGCTTCCACTTCTGCACCATATATACACAATCGAGAATTATAAAGAACCATAGCAGCGTGAGTCCTGTATGAAAGAGGATGGTGTTTGTAAGGATCTCAGGGAAAGCTTTCACCGCCTCAAATCCAAAAAAGATATAGATCAGCGTCCTCATCGTCTACTCTCCCACCATCCAACTAGCTGAGTCGCTCTATAAGCAAGATAGCTCAGATCCATGACGATAAACAGGAAAGCGAGCGGAACCATAATGGTGAACAGAAATGGATTATCGAAAACCCACCCACCACTGCGAAGCAAATAGTGCGATCCCATCAATAGATAAATGATTGTTCTCATCCCTATAACCTAGCTACACATCACAATCATCGTCTCCACCTAAAAGGAAACCAAGCCCAAAAATTGCCAATACACCCAATATCACCCCACCCTCTTTTGAGGTAAGAAGACCAACAAAAGCATCCAGCACGGTGAACACAAACCAGATAAATAGAAATGCAATAACGCCAGTGGCCACATTGCCACTATCGATCCACATCCAGCCGCCAACTATCAATCCAAAAAAAGCCGACATACTTCTACCTCCTATGCAGCCAGCCTCTGCCACTGCAACCAGTGATCCAAAACTCTTGAGACATAATTGGTTCCCAACGTATGGCCCGTGTCGATCGCATAGAAACACTCTGCATCCAGATGCTCCTCTACTTGAGAGACCCGAATAGGATTGGACTGCCAGTCACTGTCTCCAACATGGATCTCTATTTCTGCAGGGCGTGGGAACTTTCCTGCATAGATCTGTTTCATTAATCGATCTGGTCTTGGTGGCGTGAAGCTACTCCAGCTCTTCTCATCGGTTGCTCCACCCAGAATTGGAGAGAGCAGCAAGACTTTACCTGGGAACTTCGGCAGTCCAGAGAGCGCATGCATCAATAGATAGGCGCCATAACTGACTGCAACTACCTGAGCACCTGTATACCAGTAGTGTTTACGCAGATCATGACGGATGATTTCGATCTGTTGGCCAAAGTCGAACCGTGCCAGATCATTCGTTACTTCACGCCCTGTCACCTGGTAGCCTCGCTGTGAGATCGCCATACCCAGTCCTGCATCAATTTCTCCACCACGACCAGGGAGGTAATAAATTGAGTTTCTCATCTCTTTTTTCATCTTGCTGTACCCCTTTTTTCAGTTTGTACAACAGACCATACAACAGCATTACGACACAATATGTCGTCTTATACGCTTTACGACTTATTGTGTCGCAATAAATCTCAAGTCACGCATGCTGATGATTGGACTCCCATCATCTTCTTTATCGCCTCCCTGAACTGCTCATCCACATACCCAAACGCCTCCCTTAAACTGGTCTCCTCACTCAAATCCAATAAAGTCTCATTGTTCATTATCAGGGTATGGCACCCGACCTGAGTCAGTGTCTGGATCGTCTGTTCAGCAATGCTGAATCGATCTTTACCTTCCATCTTAAAGGGCGTGGATACGAGTAGCATCGGGGTAATTCCCTTTGATCGCACCACGTTTGCAAGTTTTGGGGTCAACTCAGATCCACAATGCCCACCAAGCCCTGCCTGGATCACAACCGCCTTTCTCCCATGAACCAGTTCCTCAAACTGCTGCCATTCGAAGTTAACCCTCTCATCCTTCAAGGTGGAGAAGATCAGTTCATTCGCTGCGTTTGAAGGCCTGGCTAGACGCTTTGAGATACGTTCAATAGCACCCTTAGGCTGTGCTTTTGTGTTGATCTTCAATAGCTCTGTTCCAGCAAGTTCATGCTGTTGTAGGTAATCTATAAAATTACCACCCGCTCCACCTACCCCAACAATCAGAACTGGAGCCACTGCTACTGCATCACTGTATGTCATGGACTTTTTTCGCAGCACTGTCGGCACCTCCAGACTGTCAGACGTGACTGATTCTGTTATCCGGATATTCGGGTTCTTGAGCCTGACAAAAGCAGGAATGTCCAAATACTCCTCTTTGGTCACCGTGATCACCTCTTCTCTCATATCAATGTCCGCCATTCTTCTTTCCGTATCGAATTCTGTCGCAGCCCATGTCAGTATCAATGGCGAGCAACTCAACAAATCGACCCAGACCTGTTGCTCTCATATTGCGAATAGCATTTCGCCCTGCACCTCCAACCCCGATCACCATGATGTTTGCACCGGGCCGCAATGCGGTATCACGAAAAGACTGAGCCAACATGTTGGTGCATTGGATCTTTACAGCCTTTTTCAGTTTGTCCTCTTCAGCAATTTCAAAAAACATGATTGTTCTCCATTTGTTTTTTATTTACATATCAAGCAATTAACTTGGTCACGGACAGCCCATGTTAGAACCCCAAAGCGACAAGACTTGTCGTCATCGACACTCAAAAATGTTTAAAGAATGTCTTTATCGAGAAACACACTGAAGGTTTCCTACAATCGAATTGTTTTGATAATTTGCGACTCATGATGTCGCACATCTGTTTTATCCTTATCTTTTGTAATACTTGGTAACAAATTATGGATGCAGCACTTAGACAGTTAGAGATGATGCGAATCATCCCTCGTGCACCACGCAGCATTACGGTCACAAAGCTTCAGGAGAAACTTGCTGATGAGGGTCACAAGGTGAACGTGCGTACGATACAGCGCGACCTGAACGCCCTGGCCTCAATGTTTGATCTACGCAACACCTCAGAGGGACGTACCCAGAAGTGGCACTGGGAGAAGGATGCAGACCTGCTCGATATTCCTGGAATGTCTCCCAGCACCGCACTCACTCTGTTTATGGCCGAGCAGTTCCTGTTTGATCAACTGCCCCGCTCTATCACCTCGCATCTGAGTCACCACTTTGATCAAGCAAGAGAGGTGCTGCAACAGCAGGGAAGCCTGGCTGACTGGACTGAAAAGGTGAGAGTCGTGCCTCGGACTCAGAGGTTGATTCAGCCCAAGGTGGACGAAAGCGTGATGAAAGTGATCTATGACTCACTGCTCAACAACAAGCGATTTCTTGGCAAGTACCTCAAACGTGGCGTAAGGGTCTCCAAGGAGTATCCAGTCTCCCCCCTCGGCCTGGTATTCAGAGATGGGGTGACGTATCTGGTAGCCACAATGCGTGACTATCCTGATGTCCGCCAGATGGCACTACATCGTTTTCGCGATGCCCAGCCGTTAGAAGATCCAATCACACCGCCGAAAGGTTTCAAGCTTGACCATTACATTAATGACCAGGAGTTTGATTACCCAGAAGGTGACTTCATCGACTTAGAGTTCAAGGCCAAAGAGTTTGTAATACAGGCACTACGCGAGACCCCTCTCAGTCACAATCAGGGGCTACGGCCTTTTGAGGATGACTGGTTAATCGTCAGTTGCCGAATCAAGGAGACCCAGCAGTTACGCTGGTGGCTATTGGGGTTTGGGGCACAAGTAGAGGTGCTGCAGCCACCCCACCTGAGAAAATGGTTTAAAGAGAGCGCACACGACATGAGCAACCTCTATCAGTAATCGCCTCTCTCGTTTTGTTGTCCAGCGGAATTTTGAACGATGCTTTGGATGTAGAGAAATATCTTTTATCAGAATCCCAGAAATAGCATATCCAACGCAGCCGTAATCTCATGCTGTTTTTCATCTAAAAGCAACACAGGTTTTCGCAACTCCCCCAGGGGTATGGCAGCCATAAACTGCGTTGCCATTACAACCTCGTCTTCTTCAATTCTGAAAACTGGATTCAAGTATTGAGCTGGAGACGGAGCATCTGAACAAGGAAGCAGCGGCACAACAACACGCGTATTCAAACCATCCAATATATCTGACTGCACATCCAGCAGATAGCCATTCCCCCTCTCATTTTTATACACATCAAACCTAGCCATCAGAAATTCCGAAACTCTGCCAATGGAAGTCCTTTGCTATCAACATATGCATTAGAACTTTCAATTGCTTGTGAATTTTCTTTTAACCAAAGCTGACGTTTATGTTCACGAACAGCTTGAGCAATGCCATTCTCAGCTGAACGAGAGACATTGATACCAAGCGCCTTGGCCTCTTTAAGCAATTCGCTATCAAGGGTAAGGTTTGTTGGGCGCCTAGTAGCTGCAGGGCTTGTTTGTAATTGCATCACTTCACCATCATTAACGATCCATTACTTGACTATAACATACACGCATAAAATATGCGCATAAATAACAAGGATGCAAGATCTAGAAATATTCCCAACAACATCTACCACTCAATTCCCTGATGATTCTCTGTTATTTTTCCCACCCAGAGGCAAATCCTGTCGATACAGCCGGTTGCACACATTTCACTAAAACTCACACTTGAATTTCTTTAACCACACCCCATTATCAACTCTTGAAAACCAAATGGAATTCCTCGCTCTGAACAGACAAAATCTAGGCAGCAGCATGGAACCAACCCCTGTTTTTATGTTCTAATAGAGCCACTGTTTTACTACATTTTTTGAGGAATATCATGAACCCAATGGAACAAGTACTCCCCCGTAGCGAAGAATCAATTCTTGCGACCAACAAGGTATTGAAGAATACCTATATGCTCCTATCTGCAAGTCTAATCTGGACTGCACTGATTGCTGCCGTTGCAATGGCCACCAACGCCTCTCCCGGCGCTGGCATGATCAGCTCTTTTGCGGCACTGGCAGTGCTCTGGTTTGTCATGCCCAAGCATGAAAACAAGGCAAGTGGTATCGGTGTGGTTTTCCTCTTCACCGCGCTACTGGGTTATGGCCTTGGCCCTACCCTGAGCTACTATGCCGGCATTCAGGGTGGTGAGCAGATCATCACTACCGCATTCGGCCTGACTGGACTGATCTTTCTCAGCCTCTCCGGTTTTGTATTGACCACCAAGAAGGATTTCTCCTTCATGACCGGCTTCCTGATGTCCGGCATGATGATCGCCTTCTTCGGCTCACTGGTTCTGCTGGGCGCCTCGCTGTTTGGCTTCCACTTCCCAATGGGGATGTTGGTGATCTCCGGTATGTTTGCCCTGCTCTCCAGTGGCCTGATCCTGTGGGAGACCAGTAACATCGTTAACGGTGGGCAGACCAACTACATTGCAGCGACCGTTACCTTGTATGTTGCACTCTATAATCTCTTCACCACCCTGCTGCACATTCTGATGTCCTTTGCAGGTGGTGGTGACGATTAACAGTCGATACACCTTCTAATGTAAAACGCCCTCGGTTGAGGGCGTTTTTGGTTTGGGAGATAATCCATTCACCATGGCTGAGATGAGTTACTACGATGCGGTCTGCCGCATGATTGAGCTTAATGTCGATCCCGACTATATGGAGGGATGGATGGGTGGCTATCTGCGCAATCCCCGGCGTGAAGAGCATGAGATCACTCCGGAGTACTCAACAGGTTTTGAGGACGGACTGGAACGCGATACGCGCCACTTCTGTAGCTGGGTAATCCCCCTCTCTACAGAAAACTAGCCGACGTCAATCCCGACAATACCGCCAATCGATTGCTTCAGCTTGGCGATGATATCAGGGGCCTCGATCTCCATCATCTGGTCACTGACCCATTTGTTGTCTTGATCATCTCCCATCAGCGCACCCACCCGCTCACCGAAGTAACGCAGGAAGTGGTAGCTGGGGCCATCCTCACCATAACTGAACCCGGCATAGTCGTTGGCCCGTTCATTAATCAGGCCGACCAAATCGGTACGATCCGGTCCCACTTCATCTGCCAGATCCTTGTAGTTGTCGAGAACGATATCGAGGAAGCGGTAGGCCATCGCACCGATAAATTGGGCTCGATCTTCCGGCTCCATCGCATCGTAGATCAGTCGATCGGTCACCTGCATCAGGAAGATCAGGGTCTCGGTGGTGACAGCCATCCCCTGCGCCTTGGAGGTGAAGTAGAACTTCTCGTCCTGCAGACCGCGTACACTGGTCAGTGCGAATTTCCAGCAGTTGTAGGCCAGTGACTCGGCAATCTGTTTGAGATCACGGTCACTGGTTTTGTGCCATTTATGAACTACACGCATTACTTGTATCCAGAACTCATTAATTAACCCTTCAGATCGTTTCTGTGCGGTTCAAGAGCAAAGCAGAAAATGTGAGTTTATAGATGACCATTTTCGAATGCCGCTATTGGGCCGCACAGGAAGGATATGGAAGGTTAATTCTTCTTTTTCTTCTTTTTGGGTGGTACGTAGGTAGGGTCATTCGGATTGACCACAATCAAGTTCATCTGCCCGTCCTCCAGTTCCACATAGTCGAGCGTCGCATCCTCCAGATAGTCACGCAACTCCTCATTGATGAAAACCTTGACCCCATCGAATTCCAGTTCGATATCCTTTTCACGCTGCTCGTCAAAACCGATACCATAGTCATAACCGCCATCATCCGCCTCCTTGATAGCGATCCGCAACCCCAGCTCCTCTTCAATCTGACCACTCTCTGCTGAGTGACGAATAAATCCGAGTGCGCTCTCTGTTACTGTAATCATGCTTCCTTGCCTCTACTCTGTTTGATCTGTCGAACCAGGTCGACAAACTCTTTAACCCAGGGGTTATGTCGGGTATTCCGTTGATGAACATACCCTGCCAGCAGGTTTTTGTAAACAATTCCATCATTCTTGCCATCGATGCCGGTTCCACGATGGATGGTGTGGGCGTACTCCATCTCTGTCGGCAGCTCCTCCAGCGAGGAGTAGTGAAATTCATGGGCCGGTATCTCTGTCACTCCATCCCGGCTGAAACGGGCATAACCACGCCCCTGTGGCCGCTTGTGCATGCGACAGACGCCATCAATCACACCCACCATCTCAGCCACCCGATCTTTCCACTCGATTCGACGAGAGAGGTACATCAGGCCACCACACTCAGCATAGGTCGGTACCCCTGTTTCAATCGCCTGATGGATCTCTTCACGCAATGCTCTATTTTGCTCCAACAGTGCCATATGGGTCTCCGGGAACCCTCCACCTAATAACAGACCATCCACCTCAGGCAGATTTTTGTCATGGATTGGGCTGAATGGAATCAATTCGGCCCCGTACAACTTGAATGCATCCAGGTCGGCAGCATAGTAGAAGCCAAAGGCCTCATCACGTGCAATACCAATACGTACAGGCTGATCAACCGCCTGCAGTGAAACTGCCTCCTCTTTGTAAGCTACTTCTGATTCCTCCTTTGCCAGTTCCAGAATACGGTCCAGATCGACTTGTGACTCAATCGCCTTGCGAATCGACTCAATCTTGTTGCGGGCAGCGTCCGCCTCATTGCTGGGCACCAACCCCAGATGACGCTCCACAATCTCCAGATCGGAGTGGCGACGGATGGTTCCGAGCACAGGGAAGTCGGTATAATGCTCTACCACCTGTTGCAGCTTCTGCTCATGTCTGCTGTTACCCGTCTGATTGAGGATGACACCGGCAAACTCGATATCAGAATCAAACTGCTGATACCCCTGCAATAGTGGCGCGATCCCCCGCGTAATCCCATTGGTGTTGATCACCAGCACCACCGGCAACTGCAACAGCTTGGCCATTGCCCCATTACTATCACTACCATCCAGGGAGAGTCCATCATAGAGCCCCTTGTTCCCCTCCATCAGCACCAAGTCGCTCCCTCGCTGCTCCTGATGGTAGAGATCAAGAATCTCCTGTTGCTCCATGGTATAGAAATCGAGTGTATGGCACGGCAACCCTGCCGCCATCGCCAACCACATCGGATCAATATAGTCAGGCCCTTTCTTGAAGGGGGAAACTGAAAGGCCCCGT
>CAYQFH010000065.1:0-6714 GCA_964416755.1 uncultured Piscirickettsiaceae bacterium
GTATCTGGCATTTATCTGAAAGTCAGGGAAGTTTTTTAATATCCAACAGACCAGTCGCCATAATCTTTGAAACCGCCGTCTGCGGGTGACCTGTTGTAGAGATTCCAGCCATAGCGAAATTCGAGCATAGTCTGCTCGGATAAGTTGATTTCAGCTTGCAGCTGCGTGTAATGGAAGGAGCCCAGTCCATAGCTGTTTGGGCTATAATTGATGCTGCCGGTAATGTTGCTGAGATCTGAGTGGTTTGAGAGTGCAATGCGGTACTCGTCCGTGTTTGCCAATCTGTTTTTGACGCCAAAATAGTGGTATCGGATCGCTTCGGTATTGATAGTCCACTGTTCTGACAGGGGATAGTTCCATCCAATATAAAAGTCGGTTTCCTGATTGGCTCCAACATAGACGGACTCTTCAATGTTTGTGGTCCAGAGACCGATGTAGGTACCGAGATCATTCTGAACCAGATCCAGGCTGATCTGTAGAGATGGGTGGCTGTCTGTTTGAGTGTATCCGCGGGCAATATAGTCAGAGTAGGCTCCAACGGAAAAGTAGGTGCTGTTTTCGGTGGCAAAAGTGTTGAAGTTGAGTAGCAGAATGGTGATTGCGCAAATGGTTTTGGGTGTGTGGTTTGAATCGAGCAGCGTCATGGTTTATGCAGTCTCCAGAATCAACCCCGCAACAACACGCCGTCCCTCGGCAAGTAGCAGGTTATAAGTGCGACAGGCAGAGGCGGTATCCATCACCTCCATGCCGGGAAAGCGCAGCAGCCACTGCTGCTGTTGGGGGGTGTTGAACAGCGCGCGTCTTTGACCGGTGCCCAGTAGCACCAGTTCTGGTGAGAGGGTGGTGATTTGTTCAAAATGGTTATCTGTCAGCTGGTCGATGTTTGTTGGGTTCCACTCCGTAATGATCTGTTCTGGCGTGAGTAGGATGGGGTGTTCAAAAACAGTCTCTCCAATCTGGATCTCTGTAGTAGAGCAGCGACGGATATTGTGTCCCTTGCCGTAGGTGGCTTGTAGCAGGTTCATGGTCAACTTTTCGTAGGTTTTTACAACGCATTATCATATACTTCCCCGCTATTTATTTGTGAGCAGTTTTTGTTGGAGTGCCCGCCTTGATCGAAGATTTTCAGAGAATCAAACGTCTTCCCCCTTATGTCTTCAATATCGTCAATGAGTTGAAGGCGAAGGCGCGCAAGCGTGGTGAGGATATTATCGATTTCGGTATGGGCAATCCGGATCAGCCGACCCCGCAACATATTGTGGACAAGCTGACCGAGGCGGCACAGCGTCCGGATACCCACCGTTACTCCATGTCCAAGGGCATTCCCCGCCTGCGTCGCGCGATTACCAACTGGTATCGCGACAAATTTGAGGTGGAGCTGGATCCCGAGACCGAGGCAATTGTCACCATCGGCTCCAAGGAGGGGTTGGCACATCTGGCGTTGGCGACCGTTGGTCCTGGCGATACCGTACTAGTACCCAATCCAGCCTATCCGATCCACCCCTATGGTTTCATTATTGCTGGCGCGGATATCCGCCATGTACCGTTGATCGAGTCGGAAGAGGATTTCTTTGTCGAGCTGGAGAAGGCGATCAAGGACTCCTGGCCACGTCCGAAGATGCTGGTGCTCAACTTCCCCGGCAATCCCACCACCCACTGCGTCGAGCTGGAATTCTTCGAGCGGGTGATCAAGCTGGCCAAGGAGCACAAGATCTGGGTGATCCATGATCTGGCCTATGCCGATATTGTCTTTGATGGCTACAAGTCACCCTCCATCATGCAGGTGGAAGGGGCGAAGGATATTGCGGTCGAGTTCTACACATTGTCGAAAAGCTACAACATGCCGGGCTGGCGCGTCGGTTTCATGGTCGGCAATCCTACCTTGGTGGCAGCGCTGGCAAGGATGAAGTCCTACCTCGACTACGGCATGTTTACCCCGATTCAGGTGGCGGCAATTGCTGCACTGGAGGGGCCGCAGGACTGTGTGCAGGATATCTGTGACATGTACCTGAAGCGGCGTGATGCGCTCTGCAATGGGCTCAACTCTGTCGGATGGAGGGTGGAGCCACCCAAGGCAACCATGTTTGTCTGGGCACCGATTCCGCAGCAGTATCGCGAGATGGGGTCACTGGAGTTCTGTAAGAAGTTGCTGAAGGAGGCCAAGGTGGCGGTCTCTCCCGGTATCGGCTTTGGTGAGTATGGCGATGGCTATGTGCGCTTTGGATTGATTGAGAATGAGCACCGTACCAAACAGGCGGTGCGTGGTATTCGTGAGATGTTCCGCAAGGATGGCATCCTCGCATCAGAGTAATTGACAAGGAAAGTAGAGATGGAACCGGTCAAAGTAGGTATTTTGGGTCTGGGTACAGTGGGATGCGGCAGCGTGAATGTGCTGACCCGTAACGCAGAGGAGATCGCACGTCGTGCAGGTCGCCAGATTGAGGTGAGCATGGCGGCGGTACGTGATCTGGATCGCCCCCGTATCTGTGGTACCGAGGGCATTCGCCTCACTACCGACCCGTTTGAGGTGGCCAATGATTCCGAGGTGGAGATCGTGCTGGAGCTGATGGGCGGTACCGAGTTTGCCCGTGAGGTGGTGGTGGCTGCGCTGGAGCAGGGCAAGCATGTGGTTACCGCCAACAAGGCGCTGATCGCGACCCACGGTAATGAGCTGTTTGAGCTGGCGCAGAAGCAGGGAGTAATGATTGCCTTTGAGGCGGCGGTTGCGGGTGGTATCCCAATCATCAAGTCGGTGCGTGAAGGACTCTCTGCCAACCAAATCCAGTGGCTGGCGGGTATCATCAACGGTACCGGTAACTTCATTCTCACCGAGATGCGCGATAAGGGGCGTGCCTTTGAGGATGTGCTCAAGGAGGCGCAGGAGCTGGGCTATGCCGAGGCCGATCCCACCTTTGATGTGGAGGGGATCGATGCGGCACACAAGCTGACCATCCTCGCCTCGATCGCCTTTGGTGTGCCGCTCAAGTTTGACCAGGCGATGACTGAGGGGATCACCAAGGTGACCGCAGAGGATGTCGCCTATGCCGAGGAGCTGGGGTACCGTATCAAGCATCTCGGTGTGGCACGCAAGGCCGACAACGGTGTTGAGCTGCGTGTCCATCCCACCCTGATCCCGGAGCGCCAGTTGATTGCCAATGTCGATGGGGTAATGAATGCGGTGCTGGTGATGGGAGATGCTGTTGGCCCAACCCTCTACTACGGTGCCGGTGCCGGTGATGAGCCGACCGCCTCTGCGGTGGTGGCGGATACCGTCGATGTGGTACGTGCGATGACGGCTGATCCGGAGAATCGTGTACCCCATCTCGCCTTCCAGCCCGATGCGCTGGAGGATATGCCGATCCTGCCGATCGAGGAGATCGAGACCGCCTACTACCTGCGCATCGCGGTGGAGGATAAGCCCGGTGTGCTGGCCGATATCACCCGTATCCTCGGTGAGAACGAGATCAGCATCGAAGCCTTCATGCAGAAGGACAACACCGATGGCAGCAGCCAGGTACCGATTGTGCTGCTGACCCACAAGACCCAGGAAGGGAAGATGAACCAGGCGATCCGTGCGATTGAGGCACTCGATTGTGTAGATGGTTCCGTCATGCGTATTCGCATGGAAACTTTGGATTAAGAGAGAAAGAGTAATGACATTTCGTACCCGTTATACCGGCCTGATCGAGAACTATCGCGACCGTCTGCCCATCACTGAAGAGACCAAGATTATCAGTCTGGGTGAGGGCAACACGCCACTGATCCAGTTGCAGAACATTCCTGCCGATCAGGGTGTTGATGCCGACATTTATGTGAAATATGAAGGGTTGAACCCGACCGGCTCGTTCAAGGATCGCGGTATGTGCATGGCGGTCACCAAGGCGGTGGAAGAGGGGAGTAAGGCGATCATTTGTGCTTCCACCGGTAACACCTCTGCGGCGGCAGCGGCCTATGCGGCGCGTGCCGGGATCACCGCCTTTGTATTAATTCCTGATGGCAAGATTGCACTGGGCAAGTTGGCGCAGGCGATGATGCACGGCGCAGTGGTCATCCAGATCAAGGGCAACTTCGATGCCGGTATGCAGCTGGTCAAGGAGATCGGTGAGAACACGCCGGTTACTATCGTGAACTCGATCAACCCATTCCGTCTGCAGGGACAGAAGACCGCCGCCTTCGAAATTGTTGAAGAGCTGGGTCAGGCGCCGGATTATCACTGTCTGCCGGTCGGTAATGCGGGCAACATCTCTGCTCACTGGATGGGCTACAAGGAGTACGCCGAGGATGGCATAGTCTCCAACCGTCCCAAGATGGTCGGTTATCAGGCTGCAGGTGCTGCACCATTCATGCGCGGTGAGATGGTGGATGAGCCGGAGACGGTAGCCACTGCGATTCGCATCGGCCATCCACAGAGCTGGGACAAGGCATGGAAGGTGAAGGAGGAGTCCGAGGGGTGGTTTGACGAATGCACTGACGAAGAGATTCTTGCAGCACAGAAGCTGTTGGCAGAGAAGGAGGGGGTCTTCTGTGAGCCTGCCTCTGCCACTTCAGTTGCTGGTGCGCTGCGTGACCTGAAGAGTGGCAAGATTCCAGCTGGTAGCACTGTGGTCTGCACCCTGACCGGCCACGGTCTGAAGGATCCGGATACCGCCATCAAACAGAGTACACGCCCGCTGATTACGGTAGAGGCGACGCTGGAAGAGGTGAAGGGCGCCATTCTGGATAATATGTAAAGCTACAGCCTTGAACCACAGAGGGCACAGAGAGCACAGAGGAAGTTAGTAAAATCTCTGTGTACTCTGTGCCCTCTGCGGTTACAGCGTTTCAAAATTATGGAAATATTGCACGTAGCCCCTGTCCATCTGGTTGCCGATTGGGATGTGTTGCGCCTGTTTCAGTTTGAGCAGGGGGAGATTCTGGTGGATCATCAGCAGCAGTTGATTGATCTGCTGACGCCATTGTTTGCCGAAGAGGGGATGGTATTGCGCTACCGTAGTGATCTGCATTGGCAGCTGGAGTTACCACAAAAGGCGCAGATCAAAACCATGCCGCTCGACTGGGCAACTGGTATCAATCTCAACGAGGCGATGCCGAGCGGGGTAGAGGCGCTGCGCTGGAAGCAGTTGCTCAATGAGGTGCAGATGATGCTCCATGCCACTTCGATTGAGCCGCAGGCAGAGCAGTTGGCGATCAATGGAATCTGGATCTGGCGCGATCCCTCATTGCTGGATCGTCTTGCCCACTGGTGGCAGCAGCGATGAAGATTGTTGAGCGCACTGTTCCGCAGGGAGAGCCGCTGCAGGAGATTACCCCACTGCTGGATCGTATCTACCGAGCACGAGGGGTGGAAGATAGCGGTGCGCTGGACCATTCGCTAAAGCGGCTGTTGCCGATCTCTTCACTGATGAATGTGGAGCAGGCGGCAGCGATGGTGGCAGAGTCGATTCAAAACAGTGAATCAATCGTGGTGGTCGGTGATTACGATGCGGATGGGGCGACCGCCTCGGCCGTCTGTATGCGCGGGCTGGGTGCGATGGGTGCCGATATCCACTATGTGGTGCCGGATCGCAAGAAGCATGGCTATGGCCTCTCTCCCTCTGTGGTGGAGTTGACGCTGCAATATGCACCACAGCTGTTGATCACGGTGGATAACGGGATCTCCAGTATCGAAGGGGTGGCAGCGGCCAAACAGCAGGGGATGAAGGTGGTGGTGACCGACCACCATCTGCCGGGAGAGCAGCTGCCGGATGCGGATGTGATCGTCAACCCGAATCAGCTGGGTGATACCTTTGCCAGCCCCAACCTGGCAGGAGTAGGTGTCGCCTTCTATCTGGTCTGTGCGGTGAAACAGGTACTACAGCACAGTTTCAATCCGGCGACTCTGCTCGATCTGGTGGCGGTCGGTACCGTGGCTGATGTGGTGCAACTGGACCAAAATAATCGGGTGTTGGTGACTCAGGGAATCGAGCGCATTCGCCGTGGACTCTGTTCGCCGGGAGTGAGTGCGCTGTTGAGTGTTGCCGGGCGAGAGCAGCAGCGGGTGGTGGCGGCCGACTTCGGTTTTGCGGTCGGGCCACGCATCAATGCCGCAGGGCGTATGAGCCATATGGGGGCGGGGATTGATTGCCTGTTGGCGGAATCCCTGGCCGAGGTGCAGCCGCAGGCGGTGGAGCTGGACCGGATCAATCGTGAGCGCCGTACCGTTGAGGGAGAGATGCGCGAAGAGGCGGAGCAGATCGTCGAGTCACTCCATCTGGAGGAGGCAGAGCCGCCCGCTGCGGTAGCACTCTATCAGCCCCATTGGCATGAGGGGGTGATCGGTATCGTCGCCGGGCGTATCAAGGAGCAGCTGCACCGTCCCACCATCGTCTTTGCCAAGGGGGAGGATGGTCAGCTCAAGGGGTCGGCCCGTTCGATTCCAGGCGTGCATATCCGTGACCTGCTGGATCTGCTCTGCAAGCAGCAGGCAGGTTTGATCCTGAAATTTGGTGGTCATGCGATGGCGGCGGGGCTGTCGATTCCTGAAGCAGAGTTTGACCGCTTCCAGACCACGTTTCAGCAACTGGTTACCGCAACGGTGGAGCGTGATCTGCTGGAGGAGGTGGTGCAGATCGATGGTGGATTGATGACGGAAGAGCGCACGTTGGAGACGGCGACAACTTTGCAAGAGGCGGGGCCATGGGGGCAGGGATTCCCCGAGCCGCTGTTTCATGATGG
>CAYQFH010000065.1:6814-14905 GCA_964416755.1 uncultured Piscirickettsiaceae bacterium
CTCTCAATCTCTCGTTCAGAGAGTGTAGGTCCGAAGGGAATTAATTTTAACGGGATTCATGCTTGTGGAAGCATCGCTAAGATGCTGATCAATAACAGAGTCCCGTTTTCTATGCGCGAAGATTGAACTATGACAACACCTGCTGTGCTTGCTTTGGAAGATGGGAGCCTCTTTTACGGGGAGTCGATTGGTATTTCTGGTGAGACGGTGGGCGAAGTCGTCTTCAATACCGCCCTGACCGGTTATCAGGAGATCTTGACCGATCCCTCCTATCTGCGACAGATCGTCACCCTCACCTATCCCCATATCGGCAATGTCGGTACCAATGCAGAGGATGAAGAATCGGCTAGTGGAGTGATGGCCGCAGGGCTGGTGATTCGCGATTGTTCACAGATCACCAGCAACTGGCGCAGCACGGAAGATTTGACCGGCTATCTGGTACGCCATAATACTGTCGCCATTTCCGGAATCGATACCCGTCGTCTGACCCGAATTCTGCGTGAGAAGGGTGCACAGGGCGGTTGTATTGTTGCAGGTGACAACATTGATGAGCAGGCGGCAATCGAGTCTGCCAGGAACTTTGCCGGTCTGCAGGGGATGGATCTCGCCATTGAAGCGACCACAAAAACAGAATACGATTGGGAGCAGGGGAGCTGGACGCTGGAAGAGGGGCTGCCTGCGCCAGTCGAGAACCCCGCCTCACTGCCGTGGCATGTGGTGGTCTACGACTACGGGGTGAAGCGCAATATCCTGCGTATGTTGGTCGACCGCGGCTGCCGCCTGCAGGTGGTTCCGGCTGATACGCCGGTGGAGGAGGTGCTGTCACGCAACCCCGATGGTGTATTCCTCTCCAACGGTCCTGGTGATCCCGAGCCGTGTGACTATGCACAGAAAAACATTCAACGCCTGCTGGAGGAGCAGATGCCGCTGTTCGGGATCTGTCTTGGCCACCAGCTGTTGTCCTTGGCCAGTGGTGCCAAGACCCTAAAGATGAAGTTTGGTCACCACGGTGCCAACCATCCAGTGCAACAGTTGGATGGGGGCGAGGTGATGATCACCAGTCAGAACCACGGTTTTGCGGTGGATGAGGAGAGCCTGCCGGAGAACCTGAAGGCGACTCACCGTTCGCTGTTTGATGGTTCGTTGCAGGGGGTGGAGCGCAGTGACTGCCCCGCCTTCAGCTTCCAGGGCCATCCTGAGGCGAGCCCTGGTCCACACGATGTGGCCCCACTGTTTGACCACTTTATCGAATTGATGCAGCAGCGCCGTGACGCTGGGCAGGAGGCGTAACCATGCCAAAGCGTACAGACATCCAATCCATCCTGATCATTGGTGCAGGCCCGATTGTCATCGGGCAGGCGTGTGAGTTCGACTACTCCGGTGCACAGGCGTGCAAGGCGCTACGTGAGGAGGGGCTGCGGGTCATTCTGGTCAACTCCAATCCGGCGACCATCATGACCGACCCTGATATGGCCGATTCGATCTACATCGAGCCGATCCACTGGGAGACGGTCGAGAAGATTATCGAGAAGGAGAAGCCGGACGCACTGCTCCCCACCATGGGTGGGCAGACTGCACTCAACTGCGCGCTCGATCTGGAGCGTGAGGGTGTACTGGAGAAACATGGTGTGGAGATGATCGGTGCCACCCGTGATGCGATCGACAAGGCGGAGGATCGTGAGCGCTTCCGCGATGCGATGCACAAGATTGGATTGAGCACACCGAAATCAGCCATTGCCCACAGTCTGGAGGAGGCGCAGCAGGTGCAGGCACCGCTCGGCTTCCCGGTCATTATCCGTCCTTCGTTCACCATGGGCGGCAGTGGTGGCGGTATCGCCTACAACCGTGAAGAGTTTATCGAGATCTGCGAGCGTGGTCTTGATCTCTCTCCCACCAACGAGCTGCTGATTGAAGAGTCGGTGCTGGGGTGGAAAGAGTATGAGATGGAGGTGGTGCGTGACCGCAAGGACAACTGCATCATCATCTGCTCGATCGAGAACTTCGATCCGATGGGTGTGCATACCGGGGACTCCATCACCGTCGCTCCTGCGCAGACGCTGACTGACAAGGAGTACCAGATCATGCGTAACGCCTCGTTGGCGGTACTGCGTGAGATCGGTGTTGATACCGGTGGCTCCAATGTCCAGTTTGCGATTAATCCCGAGAACGGGCGCATGATCATCATCGAGATGAACCCGCGAGTATCCCGCTCATCCGCATTGGCCTCCAAAGCGACCGGCTTCCCGATCGCCAAGGTGGCGGCCAAGCTGGCGATCGGCTACACGCTGGATGAGCTGCAGAACGAGATCACCGGTGGTGCCACCCCGGCCTCGTTCGAGCCGTCGATCGACTATGTGGTGACCAAGATTCCACGTTTCACCTTCGAGAAGTTCCCGCAGGCTGACGATACGCTGACCACCCAGATGAAGTCGGTCGGCGAGGTGATGGCGATGGGTCGCACTCAGCAAGAGTCACTGCAGAAGGCGCTACGCGGTCTGGAAGTGGGTTCTGATGGTTTTGATGAGAAGCTGGATCTCGATTCCGAGAATGTGACCGAGGTGCTGCGCAAGAAGCTGCGGGTGCCGGGCGCAGAGCGCATCTGGTATATCGGTGACGCCTTCCGTGCCGGTTGGAGCATGGAGGAGATCTTCGACGAGACGCAGATCGACCGCTGGTTCCTGATTCAGATCGAGGATCTGATCAAGGATGAGGCCAAGGTGAAGGCGGGCGGCATGGCGGGTCTGGATGCGATGCGTCTGCGTCTGCTCAAACGCAAGGGCTTCTCCGACCGTCGTATCGCCAAGCTGGTCAATAGCGATGAGTATGCGGTGCGTGCCCATCGCCAGCAGCTCGGTATTCGTCCGGTCTTCAAGCGGGTCGACACCTGCGCCGCAGAGTTCCCCACCAATACCGCCTACATGTACTCCACCTATGAGGAGGAGTGCGAGTCCAACCCATCGGACAAGAAGAAGATCATGGTGCTCGGTGGCGGGCCGAACCGAATCGGTCAGGGGATCGAATTTGACTACTGCTGTGTCCACGCCGCGCTGGCGATGCGTGAGGATGGCTACGAGACCATCATGGTTAATTGTAATCCAGAGACGGTATCGACCGACTATGATACCTCGGATCGACTCTACTTCGAGCCGTTGACGCTGGAGGATGTGCTGGAGGTGGTCGACAAGGAGCAGCCGGTCGGTGTCATCGTCCAATATGGTGGGCAGACCCCTCTGAAGTTGGCTGCCGATCTGGAGAAGGCTGGTGTGCCGATTATCGGTACCTCACCCGATGCGATTGATCTGGCGGAAGACCGCGAGCGCTTTCAGCAAGCCCTCAACAAGCTGGGGCTGCTGCAGCCACCCAACCGCACCGCCTGTGCCGAAGAGGAGGCACTGCAACTGGCAGAAGAGGTGGGCTACCCACTGGTGGTGCGCCCCTCCTACGTACTGGGTGGACGGGCGATGGAGATCGTTCACGATGCCGAGGGGCTGCAGACCTACTTCCGCGAGGCGGTACAGGTCTCCAACGAGAGCCCGGTACTGCTCGACCGTTTCCTCAACGATGCGGTTGAGGTCGATGTCGATGCGATTTGTGATGGCGAGGATGTGTTGATCGGCGGCATCATGCAGCATATCGAGCAGGCGGGCGTCCACTCCGGTGACTCGGCCTGTTCCCTGCCGCCCTATGATCTGAGTGAAGAGATTCAGAACCGTCTACGTGAGCAGGCGCGCGCATTGGCACTGGAGCTGAATGTGCTCGGCTTGATGAATATCCAGTTCGCGATCCAGGGCGACCTGATCTATGTGCTGGAGGTCAATCCACGTGCCTCACGTACGGTACCGTTTGTCTCCAAGGCGATCGGTCGTCCACTGGCGAAGGTTGCTGCCCGCTGTATGGCGGGGCAGAGTCTGAAGGCTCAGGAGATGATGGAAGAGATCGTGCCCGAACACTATGCGGTGAAAGAGGCGGTCTTCCCCTTCATCAAGTTCCCCGGTGTCGATCCACTGCTGGGGCCGGAGATGAAATCGACTGGTGAGGTGATGGGGGTCGGTTACAGCTTTGGCGAAGCCTTTGCCAAGTCGCAGCTGGCGGCAGGTGCCGCACTGCCTGCATCGGGCAAGGCGTTCGTCAGTGTGCGTGAAGGAGACAAGGCGGCAGTGACGCCAGTGGCCAAGGCACTGGCCGAGGCCGGTTTTGAGATCGTTGCCACCCGTGGTACTGCTCGTGCGTTGGCAGAGGCAGAGGTGCCTTGTGAGACCATCAACAAGGTGGAAGAGGGACGCCCCCATATTGTGGATGCGATCAAGAATGGTGAGATCAACCTGATCATCAATACGACGGAAGGGAAGCAGGCGATTGCCGACTCCTACTCCATCCGTCGTGAGACGCTCAATCACAAGGTGACCTACTTCACCACCATCGCGGGTGCACAGGCAATGGTCTATGCACTGGAGAAGCTGGATGACCGTGAGGTCAACCGTCTGCAGGATTTAGGAAAAGAGTAATCATGAATAAAATTCCAGTAACGTTGCGTGGTGCGGAGCAGATGCGCGAAGAGCTGAGCCACCTGAAGACAGTGGAGCGCCCAGCAGTGATCGACGCCATTGCCGAAGCACGTGCCCATGGTGATCTGAAAGAGAATGCCGAGTACCACGCTGCGCGTGAGCAGCAGGGCTTTATCGAAGGGCGTATCCAGGATCTGGAGGCGAAGCTGAGTAACTGTCAGGAGATTGATGTTGCTTCGTTGCCGCAGAATGGCAAGGTAGTGTTTGGGGTGACCGTGGATCTCGAAGATGAGGACAGTGGCGATGCGGTCACCTACCAGATCGTCGGTGATGATGAGGCCGATATCAAGGAGAACAAGATCTCCGTCAACTCCCCGATTGCCCGTGCAATGATCGGCAAGGAGGAGGGAGATACCGCTGTAGTTCAGGCGCCGGGTGGTACCCGTAATCTGGAAATTGTGGAAGTACGGTATATCTAATCGGTTATTTCGGGATCTGTAGTTTTGGGTCTTTGGATTTACGATAGAGCAGGGCGATATGGCCGATGGTCTGTACCAGCGTAGCGCGGGATTTGTCTATCATTTCAGCGATTAGTACTTTCTTCTCGTCACGGTTCCCGGCGCTCACCTTAACCTTGATTAATTCATGGTGCTCCAGCGTCAGGTCGAGTTCGGCCAGCACACTCTCGGATAGTCCCTTTTCACCAATGGTGACCAGTGGGTGTAGCTCATGTCCTAGTCCACGCAGGTGGCGTTTCTGTTTGCCTGTCAGTTCCATGGTTGATAGTCTGTTTGGATAAAGGGTGCGTATGGTAAGTTCGAGAGGATGTTGTGGCAAGAAGTAAAAGCAGTGGCCGCTGGTTGCAGGAGCATTTCGATGATGAATACGTTAAGCGATCACAGATCGATGGTTATCGTTCACGTGCTGCCTATAAACTGATTGAGATTGATGAGAAGGATCGACTGCTGAAGCCGGGTATGCGAGTGGCCGATCTGGGTGCAGCTCCAGGAGGTTGGACACAGATTGCTGCAAAGAAGGTGGGTGGCAGTGGTGTAGTGGTGGCGATGGATATTCTGGAGATGGAGCCGGTGCAGGGGGCAGAGTTCTTGCAGGGAGATTTCCAGGAGGATGTTGTGCTGGAACAGTTGCTGGAACGGGTCGGTGGTCAACCGCTGGATCTGGTGCTCTCCGATATGGCGCCGAATATGAGTGGTATGAGTGCGGTCGATATCCCCAAGGCGATGTTTCTGGTGGAGCTGGCGTACGATTTTGCCCGTCAAACGCTGAAGCCGGGTGGTGATCTGCTGATGAAGGTGTTTCAGGGGGATGGTTTTGAGCAGCTGCTACAGGCATTGCGTGGCGATTTTCAGCAGGTTATTACCCGCAAACCAAAGGCTTCACGAGATCGCAGTCGCGAGCTCTATCTACTGGCAAGAAAGTTCAAGGGATAGCGGTTGAATTCCGATATAATCGCCCCCATGCTGGACTATCTTGTATAGTCTATTAAATTACTCAGAAGTTACTACAGAACACACATGGTTAAAAATATCCTGCTCTGGGCGGTGATCGCTACTGTCCTCATGTCCGTTTTCAATAGCTTTGGTCCGCGTACTGCCGGTCAGAAGGGGATGGAGTACTCCCAATTCATCGCAGATGTGCGTAATGGACGGGTGGCACGGGTCGATATCGAAGGGCGTGTAGTCAAGGGTGTGACCACATCCGGACAACAGTTCACTACCTATGATCCGGGTGATCGCGGTCTGATTGGTGACCTGATTGATAACGGGGTCTCGATCAATGCGCAGCCTCCAGAGCAGCAGGGGATTCTGATGCAGATCTTCATCTCCTGGTTCCCAATGCTGTTGCTGATTGCGGTCTGGGTCTTCTTCATGCGACAGATGCAGGGTGGCGTCGGTGGCAAGGGTGGTCCAATGTCCTTTGGCAAGAGCAAGGCGCGTCTGCTCAACGAGGACCAGGTGCAGGTCACCTTTGCGGATGTGGCGGGTGTGGAAGAGGCCAAGGAAGAGGTCTCGGAGCTGGTTGATTTCCTGCAGGATCCGGGCAAATTCCAGAAGCTTGGCGGCAAGATCCCGCGTGGTGTGCTGTTGACGGGTTCTCCCGGTACCGGTAAGACACTGTTGGCGAAGGCGATTGCTGGTGAGGCCAAGGTGCCGTTCTTTACTATTTCCGGTTCAGACTTCGTAGAGATGTTCGTGGGTGTGGGTGCCTCCCGTGTGCGTGACATGTTCGAGCAGGCGAAGAAGAATTCGCCTTGCATCATCTTTATTGATGAGATTGATGCGGTCGGTCGTCACCGTGGTGCAGGTCTCGGTGGTGGACACGATGAGCGTGAGCAGACCCTCAACCAGTTGCTGGTAGAGATGGATGGCTTTGAGGCCAATGATGGGGTGATCGTCATTGCCGCCACCAACCGCCCCGATGTGCTCGATCCCGCACTGTTGCGTCCTGGCCGTTTTGATCGTCAGGTGGTGGTGCCACTGCCCGATGTGCGTGGTCGTGAGCATATCCTCAAGGTGCACATGAACAAGGTGCCGGTGGCAAAGAACGTCAAGCCCAAGGTGCTGGCGCGGGGTACGCCTGGCTTCTCCGGTGCCGATCTGGCCAATCTGGTTAACGAAGCGGCACTGTTTGCAGCTAAGGCGGGCAAGCGTCTGGTTAATATGGGTGAGTTCGAGAAGGCCAAGGACAAGATCATGATGGGGGCCGAGCGCCGCTCTATGGTGATGAGCGATGATGAGAAGGCGCTGACTGCTTTCCATGAGGCGGGCCATGCCATTGTCGGTCTGACTGTGCCGGAGCATGATCCAGTCTACAAGGTGACCATCATTCCACGTGGTCGTGCATTGGGTGTCACCATGTTTCTACCAGAAGAGGATCGCTACAGCCACAGCAAGAAGCGCCTGGAGAGTCAGATCTCCAGCCTCTTTGGTGGACGTATTGCCGAGGAGATTGTCTTTGGCAAGGATGCAGTCACCACTGGAGCCTCCAATGATATCGAGCGGGCCACCGAGTTGGCCCGTAGCATGGTGACCAAGTGGGGTCTCTCTGATAAATTGGGACCACTCTCCTATGCAGAAGAGGAGGGAGAGGTCTTTCTTGGTCGTCAGGTGACCAAGCACAAGGAGGTCTCTGATGAGACCGCTCACTTGATTGATGAGGAGGTGCGCTTCCTGATTGATCAGAACTATGCCCGTTCCGAGAAAATTCTGAATGAGAACCGTGAAAAACTCGACATGATGGCGGATGCGCTGATCCGTTATGAGACCATCGATGAGGGGCAGATCAAGGATATCATGGAGGGGAGAACTCCACGTCCACCGGAGGATTGGAGTGATTCGGATGAGGATGATGACGGGGTTACCGCTTCGATCTCTACCGATGATCCTGCGGCCAATGATGAAGGGGAACCAGATGATGCCGGCCCTGCGGGAGACCCTGCCAACCAGCACTGATTGATTGTGTTGGATCTGACCAGGCCCCAAGTGATGGGGATCCTCAATGTCACCCCCGACTCCTTTTCGGACGGGGGTGAGTTCGTTGGGCGTGAAGCGGCGGTAGCGCATGC
>CAYQFH010000066.1:0-14801 GCA_964416755.1 uncultured Piscirickettsiaceae bacterium
GCTCCTCGGCCAGCTCATAGACCCCCTTGTGATCGACATTACGGATCACCGGCACCATCAACCCGTTGGGGGTATCGACCGCCACACCGATGTTGTAGTACTGCTTGATCACCAGCTGTTCACTCTCCAGATCGAGCGAGGCGTTGAACTTGGGAAACTCCTTCAAGACGGCAACCACCGCCTTGAGGATAAAGACCAGCGGAGTCAGGCGCACGCCACGTGCAGCCGCCTCATCCTTGGCCGACTGACGGAACGCCTCCATCTCAGTGATATCCGCCTCATCAAACTGGGTCACATGCGGAACGTTGAGCCAGCAGGCGTGTAGGTGCTTGCCGGAGATCTTCTGGATACGGGTCAGCGGCTCCGCCTCGATCTCGCCAAACTGGGAGTAGTCCACCTTCGGAATTGGCGGAATACCACTGCCCACAGCTGCGGCAGCCGGCGCACCACTCGACAGCGCCTTCTTCACAAAGCGCTTCACATCCTCCTTGACCACACGCCCCTTGGGGCCAGAGCCGGAGACCTGGCTCAGATCCACCCCCAGCTCACGTGCGTAGCGACGGATCGCCGGAGAGGCGTGGGCCTTGCCACCCAGTGGCGTAGCAACCACCTCATCGGCAGGTCGTGCATCCGGCTTCTCGCTCTCTGTTACCACGCTTCGCTCAACAGGAGCTGGAGCCAACTCCTCAACCTTTTGTGAAGGCTGTTCTGTGGCTGGCTTCTCCTCTACCTCTGCAGCTTCGCCCTCCAGCATCAGGATCACACTACCCTCGGAGACCTTGTCCCCCACAGTCACCTTCAGCTCTTTCACCACACCGGCATGGGGAGATGGGATCTCCATGGTCGCCTTGTCACTCTCCAGCGAGATCAGTGAGTCCTCTTCTGCCACGGTATCCCCTGCAGCAACCAGAATCTCAATCACCTCAACGGAGTCGAAGTCTCCGATATCAGGCACCGCAACTGTCATTAACTCTGCCATTGCTCAGCCCTCCTTATCGTGTAACCGGATTGGGACGTTCGGGGTCGATCCCATATCGATTGATTGCCTCGGTGACGGTAGAGAACTCAATGGTGCCCTCATCCGCCAACGCTTTCAGTGCCGCCACGGTCACGAAACGACGATCGACCTCAAAGAAGTCACGCAGCTTCTCACGGGTATCACTGCGCCCATAACCATCAGTACCCAGCACCTCATAGCGGGTTGGTACCAACTCACGAATCTGCTCCGCATAGAGGCGGATGTAGTCGGTCGAAGCAACCACTGGACCGTAACTCCCTTCGAGACACTGCTCCACATAGCTCTGCCGTGGGGCATCATCGGGGTGGAGCCGGTTCCAGCGAGCCACATCCTGCCCATCGCGGGCCAGTTCATTGAAGCTGGTGACACTCCAAACATCTGCAGTCACATCCCAATCCGCCTTCAGCATCTCTGCTGCCGCCTCGACCTCACGCAGGATCGCACCACTGCCCATCAACTGCAGGTGGCGCTCACCACCGCCAGTTGACTTGAGCTTGTACATCCCCTTGACGATCCCCTCTTCTGCACCTTCGGGCATGTCCGGATGGGTGTAATTCTCGTTCATCACCGCAACGTAGTAGAAGACATTCTCCTGCTCCTGGTACATGCGGCGCATGCCATCCTGCACAATCACCGTCAGCTCATACCCGTAGGTGGGATCATAGGCGACACAGTTGGGGATGGTGCCGGCAAAGATATGGCTGTGGCCATCCTGATGCTGCAGCCCTTCACCATTGAGTGTGGTTCGCCCCGAAGTGCCACCCACCAGGAAGCCACGTGCCTGCATGTCTCCCGCTGCCCAGGCGAGATCGCCGATACGCTGGAAACCGAACATCGAGTAGTAGATGTAGAACGGCACCATGTTGATCCCGTGGTTGGTGTAGGCGGTTGCTGCTGCCATCCACTCGGCCATTGCACCCGCCTCGTTGATCCCCTCCTGCAGAATCTGCCCCTTGGTATCCTCGCGGTACCACATTACCTTGCCGGAGTCCTCCGGCTCGTAAAGTTGACCGGAGGAGGAGTAGATACCCAACTGACGGAACATCCCCTCCATACCGAAGGTACGGGCCTCATCCGGCACAATCGGCACCATGTGCTTGCCTATCTGTTTGTCACGCGCCAGCGTAGAGAGCATGCGTACAAAGACCATGGTGGTCGACAGCTCACGCTCTCCACTCCCCTTCAACAACGCCTCGAAGCTTTCCAGCGGCGGGATCTCCAACGCCGGGGCATTCTCACGGCGCTCTGGCAGAAAGCCCCCCAGCATGTTGCGCCGCTCCAGCATGTAATTGTGCTCCTCACTCCCCTCTGCCGGGCGGATAAAGGGGATCTCCTCCATCTGCTCATCAGTCACCGGGATATGGAAACGGTCACGAAAACGGCGCATATGCTCCACTCCCATCTTCTTCTGTGAGTGGGTTGCATTCTGTCCCTCGCCCGCTTCACCCATGCCATACCCTTTCACGGTCTTCGCCAAAATGACAGTGGGCTGTCCCTTGTGATCCTTCGCCTCTTTATAGGCAGCGTAGATCTTGCGCGGATCATGTCCACCACGCTGCAGCTTCCAGATATCCTGATCAGTCATGTCGGAGACCAGATCCAGCAGCTCCGGGTATTTACCGAAGAAGTGCTCACGTACATAGCCGCCATCCTTCGACTTGTAGTTCTGGTATTCGCCATCCACAACCTCTTCCATCCGCTTCAGCAACAGACCTGTTTTATCTTTCGCCAACAACGCATCCCAACCGGACCCCCAGATCACCTTGAGCACATTCCAGCCTGCACCACGGAAGAGCGCCTCCAGTTCCTGAATGATCTTGCCGTTACCACGTACCGGTCCATCAAGACGTTGCAGGTTGCAGTTGATGACGAAGACCAGATCATCCAGCTTCTCACGCCCCGCCAGGGTGATTGCACCTAATGACTCCGGCTCATCCATCTCACCATCACCGAGGTAGGCCCACACCTTGCGCCCCTCGGTGTCGAGAATTTCGCGGTGGTGAAGATACTTCATGAAGCGCGCCTGATAGATCGCCTGGATCGGCCCCAGCCCCATCGATACGGTGGGGAACTGCCAGAAGTCTCGCATCAACCAGGGGTGCGGATAGGAGGAGATTCCCTCACCATCCGACTCGAAGCGGAAATTACTCAGCTGCTCTTCACTGATACGCCCCTCCAGGAAAGCACGCGCATAGACGCCAGGCGCAGTATGTCCCTGGAAGAAGACCAGATCCCCCCCTTTGTCTGCATCATTACCCTGAAAAAAGTGGTTGAAGCCCACATCATAGAGCGTCGCCGAGGAGGCGAAACTGGCGATATGGCCACCCACACCACCGGGGCGGTGGTTGGCCTTGACCACCATCGCCATCGCATTCCAGCGAATGTAGGCAAGCAACTTGTTCTCAATCGCCTGATCGCCGGGAAAACGCTGCTGGTGACTCACCGGAATGGTATTCACATAAGCGGTGTTGGAGCTGTAAGGGAGATTCACCCCGGAACGACGGGCGCGATCCATCATCTTCTCAATCAGAAAGTGGGCGCGATCGGTCCCTTCATACTCAATCACCGCCTCCAGTGCATCGAGCCACTCCTGTGTCTCTTGTGGATCCTTGTCCATTCTCTCTGCCATGCTGTACTCTACCTCTTGAACTCAATCTGCCCGAGCAGTAAAACCGGGATTTACACCCCTATAAATTTTATCTCGATACAGTTTTCTCAATATTAATTATTAATAATTCCTATGATCGTTTTTTTAACCAAAAATATCAAGAATTGATCGCACCAATTTTCCACGCTATTTTCTGGTCTAACTGCAAAAATAGCAGGGAAATAGGTGATAATTGCCGACATTTCCACTCAATCGGGAGATCACGCCATGCCTAAAACACTCACCTTGATCCGTCCGGATGACTGGCACCTTCATCTGCGTGATGATGACGCACTCCAGGCTGTAGTTGGCGACAGCGCCCGACAGTTTGCCCGCGCCATTGTGATGCCCAATCTGGTGCCTCCGGTGACCACAGTAGAGCGAGCACTCGCCTATCGCCAACGCATTCTCAATGCGCTGCCCGAAGAGAGTGGTTTCGAACCACTGATGACCCTCTATTTGACCGATCAAACCACACCCACAGAGATCGAGAAAGCAGTCGATAGCAGAATGATCAAAGCGGTCAAACTCTATCCCGCCGGCGCCACCACCAATTCTGACTCCGGAGTCACCGATTTCCGCAATGTACAGGAGACACTGCAGACCATGGCTGCCTGTGGTCTGCCACTGCTGGTTCATGGTGAGGTGACCAATCCAGAGGTGGATCTATTTGATCGCGAAGCACGCTTTATCGAAGAGAAACTTGTTCCAATGTTAGAACTGACCCCTGAGATTCGATTGGTCTTCGAACACATCACCACAGCGCAGGGGGTCAACTTCGTCAAACAATCTGGCGATAACATCGCCGCAACCATCACCGCACACCATCTGTTGATGAACCGCAACGCGATGTTCCAGGGCGGTATGCGCCCCCACCACTACTGCCTGCCGGTACTGAAGAGAGAGGCTCACCGCCAGGCTCTGGTGGAAGCGGCGACCAGTGGCAGCTCCAAATTTTTCCTCGGCACCGACAGTGCCCCCCACCCCCGCCACGCCAAGGAGAGCGGATGCGGCTGTGCCGGAATGTATACCGCCCATGCGGCCATTGAGCTCTACGCCGAGGCGTTTGAAGCGGTGGATGCAGTCGACAAACTGGAGCAGTTTGCCAGCTTCAACGGCCCAGACTTCTACCGTCTGCCCAGAAACAGCGAAACCATCACTCTGAAAAAGGAGGTGTGGGAGGTAGCTGCCGAGATTCCCTTCGGTGATGCACCACTGGTACCGTTCCGTGCCGGGGAGTCGATCCAGTGGAGACTGGTCGATTAGCGGGAGCGATTGCTCAAGCGATACTTGTCCGGCAGACGACGCTTGCCGGGCGGCAACCCCACATGGGATAGTTCACAGAGTGCATTGCGATAGACACTGCGCTTGAAGTAGACCACATCGCCGATGGGATCCCAGTAATCGACCCAACGCCAGGCATCAAATTCAGGATGGTCAACCCGATCCAGCCGTACCTGTGAATCGTGCACCAGCAGCTTCATCAGAAACCACTTCTGCTTCTGCCCGATACAGACCGGCTGCTGTCCAGCACGGATGCAGCGTTTGGGCAGGCGGTACTTGAGCCAGCCACGAGTCTGCCCCAGCAGCTCCACATGCTCCGGCTTCAGCCCGATCTCCTCATACAACTCGCGGTAGACTGCCTCTTCCGGTGACTCATCCTCATCAATCCCCCCTTGCGGAAACTGCCACCCATCCTGCCCGATCCGGCGTGCCCAGAACAGCTTCCCCTTACCATTGATGACGATGATGCCGACATTGGGACGGTATCCATTTTCGTCAATCACTACACAACACCCTAAAATTGTTTTTCTTTTCGAACTGTCTGTGAGTCTACCATAGAAAGTTCGCAATGGTTCTTGCGGTACAATACCTCTTTTCCCGACACCTTTTTCCCTCAAAACCATATGGAGCAGCTATGGCACTGGCGATCTTTGATCTCGACAACACCCTGATTGGCGGTGACAGCGACCACCTGTGGGGAGAATTTCTGGTGCGTCACGGCCACGTCGATGCCGACTTTTATCGTAGCGAGAATGACCGCTTCTACCGGGAGTACCAGGATGGTGTCCTGAACATTTACGAGTGGCTCGATTTCCAGTTTCAACCACTGGCCAAACACCCCTTGCAGCAACTACAGACCTGGCATCAACAATTCATGAGCGAAGAGATCGAACCGATCTGGCTTCCCAAGGCAGTGGAGCTGGTCGAGTCCCACCGCAGCAAGGGGGACACGCTGCTGATCATCACAGCCACCAACCGCTTTATCACCGAACCGATTGCTGCAAAACTCAATATCCCCTACCTGATCGCCACTGAACCGGAGTTGATCGAGGGTAGTTACACCGGCAAGGTAGATGGCGTTCCCTCCTATCAGGAGGGAAAGATCACCCGTCTCAACAGGTGGCTGGAACAGCAGCAGACCAACATGGACGGAAGCTACTTCTACAGCGATTCCCACAATGATCTGCCACTGCTGGAGCATGTCGACCACCCGGTCGCAGTGGACCCCGACGAAACCCTGCGTGCTACAGCGATAGAGCGCAACTGGCCCATTCTCTCACTGCGCTGAAAACACTGCTCCTCCACCATGAACCGGCAATTACGCCAGACGGTGCTGCGCCTCAACTCCAGACGCTTTTGGATTCGCCAGGGTTACTTATGGGGCGGGGCAGCGCTGTTGGGAGCAATCGCCGCACTGTTTGCACTACTGGCCGACCAGGCCGAATCGCAGTTTCGCAACTGGGTTGCCGTTACCCCCTGGCTGCCATTACTGATCACCCCGGCCGGTCTGGTCACCATTTCACTGCTGACCCGGCGCTACTTCCCCTATGCAGAGGGAAGCGGCATACCCCAAACTATCGCCGCGCTGGAAACCCGCAACGAACAGCTACGCACCCGCCTGCTCACCTTTCGTATCGCCATTGGCAAGATGTTGATGGCACTTTTCGGACTGCTCTGTGGTGCATCCATTGGTCGCCAGGGCCCGATGGTTCATATCGGTGCATCCATCCTCTACTCCATCAGCCGCCGGGTACGTTTCAACCGCCACGATATGGGGCGCGGTCTGATCCTCGCTGGCGGAGCCGCCGGAGTGGCCGCTGCCTTCAATACCCCACTGGCCGGCATTGTCTTTGCCATCGAGGAGCTCAACCGCTCCTTCGAGCAACGCAACAGTGGAACCATTCTCACCGCAGTGCTGATTGCCGGGGTTACTGCCATGGTGATGCTGGGTGACCACAACTATATTGGCAAGAACAGCGTTACCCTGCCACTCACCCTTGGCAGCCTCTCACTCATTCTGCTTTGCGGACTGATTGGTGGCACATTGGGCGGACTCTTCTCCGCCTCTCTGCTATATGGAAGTCGCCAGCTCACTCCTCAGTTACAGCTACACCCCATCCTGATCCCGGCACTCTGCGGTTTTACCATCGCTGCCACCGGTCTACTCTCCAACAACAGCAGTTACGGTACCGGTCATCATGAGATTCTTGCACTACTCAATGGCGAACTGGAGAGCGGCTGGCTCTACCCTGTTGCCAAGATTGCAGCCACCATGGCCTCCTTCTTCAGCGGCATTCCCGGCGGCATCTTCGCCCCTTCACTGGCCGCTGGTGCCGGGATCGGTTCTGCCGTTGCGCAGTGGTTCACCCCGGAACTACTCACCGCCGCCATCATGCTGGGGATGGTGGGGTATTTCTCCGGCGTCGTCCAGACCCCGATCACCGCCTTTGTCATTGTGTTGGAGATGACCGACAATCCCCACATGCTACTGCCGATGGTGGCCACTGCACTGATCGCCTTCGGGATCTCCCGGCAACTCTGTCCAATCCCCATCTATCGCGCCCTGGCCGAAAACTTTTTTCCACGAGAGAACCGATGAACCGCAATCTGCTCCGTTTCCTGCAACCTCTTGTTCTGCTCACTGTCATAGGGCTCTTCTATGCCCAGTTCAGTGAGAGCTTTGCCACCGCCAAGATCATCCACCTGCTGGCGCTGATCTCCTGGTTTGCCGGCCTCTTCTATCTACCCCGCCTCTTCGTCTACCACGCTTCCAATGAGGATGCCGCTACCGATGAGACCTTCAAGGTGATGGAGCACAAACTGTTCTACTACATCATGACCCCTGCAATGGTATTGACCCTGCTGGCCGGACTCTGGATCGTTGACCTCTGGCAGTGGACGATGCCACTCTGGCTCCATATCAAACTGGGGCTGGTGTTATTGCTGCTCGTGTTCCACTACTACTGCTGGCACTACCTGCAGATTTTCAAGCGGGGGGAGAACGAGCGACCACACACCTTCTACCGCCTCTTCAATGAGATCCCCACCCTGCTGCTGATTGGCATTGTGATTCTGGTCGTAGCCAAACCATTTTAGAATACAACAACCAAGCCACAAAAAACCGGGCATTAGCCCGGTTTTTTGTCACTGCTCAGTGCAGGATATTTTATGAACAACCACCACCTGCCGTAGCCGAACCACAAGTACCACAGCCACCACCTGCAGGGGCCTTGGTGTTGTTGAATACAAAGCTTGGCCCCTGTGGGCCATTAACGTAGTCGATTTCAACACCATCGAGTGAAGCCAGACACTGTGGATCGACATAGATATTGAGATCATCTGCCTCCATCACCGCATCACTATCTTCCACTGAATCGGCAAAGGTCATGCCCCACTGGATACCGCTGCAACCACTACCAGCGACATAGATGCGTACACCCTTGATATCGTCATTGTCCTCGGATTGCAACAGTGCTGCCAACTGCTGTTGTGCATCACTGGAGATCTTGAATTCGTCTGTTACTGCTGTTGCCATACGTGAAAAACCTCTTTGTAATTTCTGGAATGCCGCTATTGTACCAGTCAATAGCGTGAGATTGCCATCCTCTTTTCCGATTATTTTACTCAACTATTCGCGCACTGGTCAACCACACCATGCAAGAGATAAAATATCTGCATGAAAAACAGTACGATTGCATTTATTGGTGGCGGCAACATGGCCTACAGCCTGATAGGTGGACTGGTTGCCGGCAACTGCCCCAGCGCCAACCTCCATGTCGCCGATCCCAACCGTGAAGCACTGGAGAAGATGCAACAGCAGTTTGGCATCACTCCATTTCCCTCGGACAACCCCGGTGCTATTGCCAAAGTAGATGCCATCGTACTGGCGGTCAAACCCCAGATCCTGGCCAGCGTTGCCAAGGAGATCGGTGAAGCGATGAAGGGCAGCAACAACATTCCGCTATTTATCTCCATTGCAGCTGGTGTACGTGCTACCGATATCGAACGCTGGCTCGGCGGTTCTCAGGCCATTGTACGCACCATGCCCAACACCCCGGCGCTGCTGCAGAGCGGCGCTACCGGTCTCTATGCCAACCCACACGTATCAGAGGAACAGAAGAACCTGGCCGAATCAATCCTGCGCGCCGTCGGCACAACAGTCTGGCTGGAGAACGAAGCTCAGCTGGATGCCGTCACTGCTCTCTCCGGCAGTGGTCCCGCCTACTTCTTCCTCTTTATGGAGGCGATGGAGGCTGCCGCACAACAGCTCGGTCTACCGGAAGAGACTGCACGCATGCTGACTCTGCAGACTGCTTTCGGTGCAGCCAAGATGGCACTGGAGCGGCCCGAGGGCAGTGCTGAACTACGTCGCAAAGTAACCTCCCCCAACGGCACCACTGAAGCGGCCATCGGTGCCTTTCAGCAACAGCATTTGGAAGCGATTGTCGCCCAGGCGATGCAGGCCGCACATGATCGATCAATAGAACTCGCCGACGAACTCGGCGCAGAGGAGTAAGCGCAATGCAACACACCTCCAATGCCGGTCTCTTTCTGCTGCAGATGCTCTTCAGCTTGATGACCCTGATGGCACTACTGCGTTTCATGTTTCAGCTGATGCGGGTCGACTACTACAACCCCATCTCACAGATGGTGACCCGTTTTACCGATCCGGTACTGCGCCCACTGCGCGGCATGATCCCCTCGACCCGAACCATTGACGGCGCTTCACTGCTGGCACTGTTTCTGCTGCAGTACACCCATCTCTTTATCGTTGCCGGGATTCGTGGTCTCAACACCAACCCACTGGGACTGGCAATCCTCTCCAGCACAGAGATTCTCTCGCTGGTTACCAGCATTCTGTTCTGGGCCATTCTGATCCTCGCGATCCTGAGCTGGTTTCAGCCCCAGACCCACCACCCCGGCGTCTCACTGTTGGAGCAGCTTACTGCACCGTTGATGCGCCCGATCCAGCGTCTTGTACCTCCAACCGGCGGGGTCGACTTCTCCCCCATCATCGCGTTGCTGGCCCTGAAAATGGCAGAATTCATCCTGATTGCTCCACTCAAGGATATTGCTGCACTACTGCTCAGCGGCGGTTAGTTCCCCTTCACCGATTGCCCCCCTTCCCAACACGCTTTACACTCTTCCCATGTCGCAAGAGAGCCAGAAATCGTTCCCCGAAAACAGTGTAGGTCTGGTCACCCCGGAGACCCTCCACTTTGATCAGCCACTGGCATTAAGCTGTGGTGAGACGCTATCCGAGTATGATCTCATCATCGAGACCTACGGTACCCTCAATGCGGACAAGAGCAATGCGATACTGGTCTGCCACGCCCTCTCCGGTAACCATCATCTTGCCGGTTACCATAGTGAAGCGGACCGCAAACCGGGCTGGTGGGAGACCGCTATCGGCCCCGACAAGGCGATTGACACCAACCGTTTTTTTGTCATCGGACTGAACAATCTCGGTGGCTGTGATGGCTCAACCGGCCCCACCTCGATCAATCCGGAGACTGGGAAGACTTATGGTCCCGACTTCCCGCTGGTCACGGTAGAAGACTGGGTCGAGAGTCAGGCACGACTGGCTGACCGCCTGGGCATTGAGCAGTGGGCTGCTGTGGTGGGAGGCAGTCTGGGCGGTATGCAGGCACTGCAGTGGTCAATCAGCTATCCCAAGCGGGCACGCCATATTATGGTGATTGCCGCTGCCCCCAAACTGACCGCACAGAATATCGCCTTCAACGAGGTAGCCCGACAGGCGATCCGTACCGACCCCGAATTCCATGAAGGCAATTATGCAACCCACGAGGTACTACCGGAGCGTGGACTGAAACTGGCACGTATGCTGGGCCACATCACTTATCTCTCTGACGAATCAATGGGCAAGAAGTTCGGACGGGAACTGCGCGAGGGGCAGATCAACTACAGTTTCGATGTCGAGTTTCAGGTGGAGAGCTATCTACGCTATCAGGCAGAGTCCTTTGTCGGAAAATTCGACGCCAACACCTATCTGCGCATGACCAAGGCGCTCGACTACTTCGATCCTGCCAGTAGACATGGCAATGACCTCTCTGCCGCACTGCACAATGTGGAGGCGGACTTCTGCGTCATCTCCTTCACCAGTGACTGGCGCTTCTCACCTGACCGCTCCAAGGAGCTGGTGCGTGCACTGCTCGACAACGACTTGCGGGTCAACTACGCCGAAGTGGAAGCCAACCAGGGGCATGATGCCTTCCTGATGGCGATCCCCCACTACCTCAATGTCTTTGGAGCCTACATGAACCGTGTTGCTGCAGAGGGGGGGTTATAACCATGTTGCGTGCCGACCAGGAGATCATCTGCGACTGGATACAGCCCAACAGCCGTATCCTCGACCTCGGCTGTGGTGACGGCACACTACTGCGCCACATGATGGACTGCCATAACGTCTCCGGCTACGGACTGGAGCTGGATGACAGCAACGTACTCACCTGCCTGGAGAACGGGATTGATGTCATTCAGTCGGATCTCGATCAGGGGCTGAACCAGTACTTTGATGATGACTCCTTTGACTACGTCATCATGAGCCTGACACTGCAGGCAATGAACTTTCCGGATCGTATGCTGGACGAGATGCTGCGTGTCGGCAAGCAGGGCATCATCACCTTCCCCAACTTCGGCCACTGGCGCAACCGCTTCCAACTGGCACTGGGAGGCAAGATGCCGGTCACCAAGGCACTACCCAACTACTGGTACAACACGCCCAACATCCACCTTTGCACCGTGAATGATTTCGAGACACTGTGCGAGCAGAAGGGAATTCGCATTCTGGAACGCAGTGTGGTCGACAAGGAACATCGTGAACCGGCACTATTGAAGTTGGCCCCCAATCTGCTTGGCGAGATTGCACTCTACCGTTTTGAACGTCTCCCCTACCACCAGTAACAAGAACAACTCCATGAGATTGATCTCCCTGCTTCTCTCACTACTGCTGCTGCCGTTAACGACCAGCGCCGAACGTGCTCACAATTTTGGAGACTACACCGTCCACTACAACGCTTTTCGCTCCGACATCATCCCGGCTGAAGTGGCACGCCTCCACAGCATTATCCGCAGCAACCGCCGCGGCCTGGTCAATATAACCGTACTGAAAAAACTGACGGATGGCTCCACCCAACCAGTTGCAGCACGGGTCTGGGGACACAAACGCAATCTGGCAGATCAACGCAGTGAACTGGAATTCTTCCCCGTACGGGAGCAGGATACCATCTACTATCTCGACCAGTTCCGCATCAATCCCCACGACACCTTGCGCTTTGAGGTGCATATCGAACCAGAAGGTGACCCCAACAACAGCCGTGGCACCATCCAGTTCATCCAGAACTTCTATACCGACTGATCTGACTGGCGATGAATCTCTTTATCGCCACACTGCTACCGATCCTCACCCTGATTCTGCTGGGACTTGTCCTGCAACGAATCGATTTCGTTGAACGCAAGGTGTGGGAGGGAGTCGAGCGACTCACCTACTTCCTGCTGCTCCCCGCTCTGCTGATCAAAAGTCTCTCTACCCAGGAAATCAATACCACACCATGGCCCGAGATGGCACTGGTCATTAGCTGTGGACTACTGACATCTGCACTACTGCTGATCTTCTGGTACCGTTTCCAGCATGGCATCAGCGGCCCCACCTTTACCTCTATCTTTCAGGGCGGTGTACGCTTCAATGTCTACATCACATTGGCAGTGTCTCAGGGACTATATGGCAATGAAGGGCTGATCGCCGGTTCCGTGGTGGTGGGTTTCATCATCATGCTGATCAATCTGCTCTCTGTTGCAGCATTCTCCATCTGGGTTAGGGATGAGACCACTACAGGTGCCAGACCGTTTATCCGTTCCATCATCCGCAACCCCTTGATTATCGCCTGTGCAATCGGATGGACACTCAATTTCGGAGGCATCACTCTGCCTGAAGTCGCACTGGATACGCTGGAGATCATCGGTAGTGCTGCACTGCCACTGGGGCTGCTTGCGGTCGGCAGCGCCCTCAAACTGGAGAAGGTGCGAGGTCACCTGGGCGCAATCACACTCACCTCAGCCATCCAGTTCGGCCTCAAGCCACTACTGATCGCCTCACTCACGCTTCTGTTTGGATTCAATGAAGTGGTTGCAGGGGTGCTGCTGATCGCCTTTATGACTCCAACAGCCCCCTCCTCCTACATCCTCGCCCGGCAATTGGGCGGAGATACCGACACCATGGCCTCGATCATCACCTTTCAGACCCTGATCGCCTTTCTAATGATGCCGCTGCTTGCACTACTGCTACTATAGCTTCACGATTTAGCAGATTGGTATTTGGGGTACATCCAATTCATGACTATAGTGATGGGTAGCCACCCATCTGCAGAGAAAATCGATGAAAAGCATAGCTGACCACACATTTCTTATTGTTCCAGCCATTTTCACACTTGCGCTGTTCGCCCCACCCGCACAGTCGATAGAACCGAGCACTGCATTTCTATTGGGGGTTGCAACAACAGTAACGACCTACCACTATCACCGCTCGGTAAAGAGGACATACAGCCTCCCTGCTGTAGTTCAGCGCAAGATTGAAGCCACTTTCCCTTCCTACCACTTGACCCGCGCCAATATCCCCTCCAGCAGAACCAAATACCTCAAACTACCGAAGATGTCTGGCCACATCTGTGGGCATGATGGTATCTGCCTGGGACACTAACACCTTGATCAGATCACCCGCTCATTGCCTCCATCAATCGGCAACTGAGCGGCCGTGGTCTTGGCAAACAGTGGCCCACACATCTCTGCACTCAGCTCCGCCACGTCGTGGCTGGTCACCTCGATCTTGAGGACGTTGCGGGTCTTGTACTGCTCCACGCTCATACCGTAGTGGTCAGCACGTGCCTGCAGCACGGCGTCGGTCCAGATACCGGTATCGAAGACCGCATCGGGGTGGAGAGCGTTAATGCGGATCTTGTCCTCTCCCCACTCCAGCGCAGCAATCCGCATCAGCTGGGTCAACGCCGCCTTGGATGCGGAGTAGGCTGCTGCACCTGCCCCTGGGGCCAACACATTCTTCGAGGCCATCACCACCACACGACCACCATTGGGGGCCAGCTTCAGCAGTGGATGACACTCGCGCATCAACGCCAGATTGGCATCCAGATTGACCTTCATCACCTTGGCAAAATCCTCGGTTTTGAGGTCGGCAATCCGGGTACCACCAGGAAACATACCGGCGTTGAGCACTACCATATCGAGGCCACCAAAGCGGCGCACCGCCTGCTCCAGTGCCGCCTGCTGCACCGCCTCATCGGCGATATCCCCGGCGATACCGAGGAAGTTGGGGGAGTCGATCAGCCCTTCAATCGCTGGATTGATATCAAGCCCTACCACCGCAGCACCACGCGCCATAAAGGATTCAACACACGCCTTGCCGATACCGGAGGCTGCGCCGGTGACCAGTGCCACTTCACCCTGGAATAGTGGAGGGTTACCCCCCTTCTTCAGCTTGGCCTGCTCCAGATCCCAGTACTCGAGATCGAAGATGTCACCCGCAGGGAGCGCCTGCCAGCCGCCAATGCGCTCAGCTCGTGATATGCAGTTCATGGTCTGCTCATAGATATCGGAGACGATCTGCGCCTCGCCAGCACTCTTGCCGATGGCACAGAAGCCCAGCTCCTTATCCAGTACCACGCGTGGCGCTGGATCAAGCATGGTCTTCTCCTCCTTCGCATTGGGGGCGTGCGCATTGAAGTAATCAGCATATTCAGCGCAGTAGCCATCGACATCACGCCCCACCATCGGGATGCGCTTGGTGCGCAGCACATGGTCCGGGGTGACCGGGCCACGGGT
>CAYQFH010000067.1:0-14518 GCA_964416755.1 uncultured Piscirickettsiaceae bacterium
CGAAGAGCACGAAGAGCACGAAGAGCACGAAGAGCACGAAGAGCACGAAGAGCATACTCACCATGGATCTATTGATCCACACTTCTGGCTCGATCCAGTGAACGCCGTTGCTATCGTCAACCATACAGTCGCTCTACTCAGCGAAACAGATCCAGACAACCGCAACCGCTACCACAACAATGGAGCCGCACTGACTGCACGACTCCAGCAGCTACACCAGCAGTTGCAGCAGGAGTTGAAACCGCTCGCAAACCGCCCCTTCATGGTCTACCACGACAGCTATCAGTATCTGGAACGACGTTACCACCTACAGGTACTCGGCACCATTACCCAGCATGTCGAATTTGGCACCAGTGCAAAGCTGATGCAACAGGTGCGTGATCGTATTGAATCTCACCAGGTGCGTTGTGTTTTCAAAGAGCCTCAGTTCTCCTCTAGGCTGGTGCAGGTAGCAATTGAGGGAAGCGATGCCCGTATTGGCATACTAGACCCACTTGGAAGCACACTGATCGCTGGTCCAGAGCTCTATTTTCAGCTTATGAAAAACCTCTCAAAGAGCCTGAGGTCCTGCATATAAAATAGTCATGCCCTCCTAACCCTGCATCTTCAGAAATTCGGTAATCTTGCCCATATCAAGGTCAAAATCTTCTGCTCTCACTCCTCTCTCAATCTGCTCCTCTTCTGAAAGGGAAAGATCAATATTCTGTGTGGGTACAAACGAGTTTTTACTCAAATCGAAAAAGGCCTTCACTTTCGGCCGGGTCGGCAGTTCCTGATTACGCCCATCCACAACAGCCAACCGTTTAGAGGAGAGCTTCACCAACGAACCCACCGGAAAAACCCCCAGACATTTAATAAATTGATCCACCAGAGACTCATCAAGGTGGTTCATCTTTGCCAACTCACGCAGAATGGCAAAGGCTCGGATCTGGGCAATCCCCTCCTTATAGACCCGCTCGGCACATAACGCATCATAGATATCACAGATACTGATCATGCGATCATAGCGGGTGAGCTCTTGTGCCGTTTTCCCCAACGGATACCCTTCACCATTGAGCTTCTCATGGTGATTGCTGACAATCTGGCGACTCAGTTCACTGATCCCCTCTGTTTTGTAAACAATCTCCTTTGAGTAGGTTGCGTGTTTTTTCATCACTTCGAACTCTGCATCGGTCAACCTGCCGGGTTTATTCAGAATCCAGTCAGGAATCCTCACTTTACCGGTATCGTGCAGAAATGCACCGATCGCCAAATCCTGAATCAACTCCTTGTCCAGCTTCAGGTAGCGTCCAAATATCGAAATCAGTATCGAGACAGAGACAGAGTGTTCCAGCAGATATTGGTCTTTTTTTCGGATATTGATGACACACGCCAACGCATCAGGGTTATCAAAAATGGTTTCAATCGACTGACTGGTGAAGTCTGCAATCGGCTCGGGATCGACCGGCTGCCCTTGCAAGATATCGGACAAGACCCTTTCCTGAACATCTTTTGCCTCATCAAACAGCTGTTTTGACTCAACCAGACGCTCAGTAAAACCATTATCCTCAAACGTGGCCCTATCTTTACTGCTCCCCTTTTCCTCAATAGATGACGCTGGTTCTGTATGATCTGCATGCTCCTCCAACCGCTTGCTGGTATCAACCTTGACTCGACGCACGCCAAGCTCGATCAGACGGTCAATACCCTTGCGACCCCTTACAAAACCCGGCTGCTTGATTGTATACCCCTCCTTGGGCTCAACAACCTCGATCACATAGGAGCCCTCAACCAGTTTGGACACTTCTTGTTCAACAATCATGCAGCACCTTATTAAAGTGATTTAGCACTTTCAACCTTCCCTGTCGGTTCTGAATCAGTTGAGTAACCATAGCAGGCTCTCCTTACAAAATCTTTCCCAACTCGACCATCAAATCCATGGTGAGTTGTGGCACCAGTTCTATCTTTTCTTCATCAATCACAGACTGAACAATCCCGGCTCTTCTGGAAATCTCAAAAAATCCAAAGGAGGCTGCACTCCCCTTTACGGTATGAGCCACCTTGCGCAACTCTCCCCAATCCTTCTTGGCCAGTGCTGTTTTGAGTGCAGCATTATAGTTGGCAGCACTCTCCCTGAAAATCTCAATCAACTCATCATCTACCGCCTCATCCACCATCTCCGTATCAAGTGAGGCCATCGCGCCACTCTTGTCAACTATAAAATCTTCAGCTGTAACCGGCAGGTGTGTAAATGCCTTCTCTTCCTGATTCCATCGCTGCACCATATTTCGAGCCATCTGCGCAATTATCTCTCCACTGAATGGCTTCTGCACAAACAATACTCCGCGCCCAAGCTCTCTATTAATGGTTGTCAGATCAACATCGGAATGCGCTGTGACAATTACGATCTGTATCTCTCGATCCAGCCGACGTAGTGCCTTTGCAGTCTCCAGGCCGGTCATGCCTGGTGGCATCTTCATATCAATAAATGCCACCGGGTACGGACGTCCCTGATTGAGTGCCTGACACGCCATCTCAACCCCTTCACGCCCCTGCCTTGCTGTAGTTAACTCAAACTCACCCGGATCCTGCCGTTCGATTCCGAGACTATCCAGCTCTTCAGCAAACGGTTGATCTCCTTCGAGCACTGCTTTATAGAGATCCAGCACACTCTGCTCATCATCAATTACCAGCAGTGGATATGGCGCAGTTTCATAGCTTTGAACTATCTCTTTGGCAGGATTTGGCAGGGTTTTCAGTCTACTCTGACCACGATTGAGATATCGATTCAGTATCCTGCTCAGCTCAGCCTTATCGATCGGTTTCTGCAGAAATTCATTACCCCCAGCTTCGTCAAACTGTTTTCTATGCTGCTGCATGACATTGGCCGTGAGAGCAACTATAGGCGTCTGATCCCCTCTTTCCCGCAGTGCAGTAGTCGCCTCAAGACCATCCATGATCGGCATCTGCATATCCATCAGAATCAGATCAAAATGGTGCTGACCGGCAATCTGTAGCGCCTCTTTTCCATTATTGGCAATCGTTACGGTAAGCCCGAATGACTCCAGTACCCGTCTCACCAGTATCTGTAGCTCTATCGTATCCTCAACCGCCAGCACATAACCGCTAAACTGCTGCTCGAGTACCGAAGAATTTCCATCACCCTCTATCTCTTGCTCAGCAAGCAGCTCACTCTCCTGTAACGGTACTCTGAAGGTAAAGGTGGACCCTTCTCCTGGCACACTGACGACCTCAATCATCCCTTCCATCTGTTCTGCCAATACCCGGGAGATATGCAATCCCAGACCAGTTCCACCATAGCGCCTGGAGATACTACTATCGGCCTGTTCAAAAGGTTTGAAGAGACGCGCCAATGTCTCTTGGTCCATGCCGATTCCACTATCCTCAACCACAAAACAGAACTGTCCACCCTCTTTTGAACAGGTCAGTTTGACCTCTCCCTCTTCGGTGAACTTGATCGCATTGCCAATTAGGTTGATGAGTATCTGTCCGATTCGTTTACCATCTCCCCATAGCTGGTATTTGGGAGAAAGTTGCTGTTCGATCTCAAATAAGATCCCTCTATCCTGCGCAGTCACCTCAAACATGTGCTTCAGATCATTCAACAAGGATGTCAGATCAAAAGGGGCAAAATCGAGAGTAAATTTCCCGGACTCGATTTTTGAGAGGTCGAGTATGTCATTGACAAGCGCCAACTGATGCTTACCGGCACTGGAGATCGCACTGAGCACCTGCTGAGCATCACCCTGTTGGCATAGGCTGCCGCCACAGTTACCACTCTCTTGCAGATGTTCGGTATTGCCAATGATGGCAGTGAGTGGTGTGCGTAGCTCATGGCTCATGGTTGCCAGGAAATCATCCTTGCTCTTGAGCAGCTTTTTACTGGTCTCCATCTGCTCCTCATGCCAACCCAGCACCTGGTTAAAGGCCTCACTGATCTCACTGATCTCGTTACTCCCCTCTATCACAATTCTCGATCGATAATCTGCACTGCCTACAATGCCTTTGATCTGATCCAGAAGCCGGGTTGTAGAGCGGTTGATCGCAATGGAGATCAATCCACCCCATAATACGAGGACTACAAAGGTTGCAAAGGCAGTATAGAAATAGTGATCATGCAGTTGCTCCTCCTCAGATTCTGCAAATTGTCTGAATGAGGTAAACTGATCCACAGCAGCGGCTTCGAATTGATGCGCCGATTTCCGCATCGCACCCTGCAACCCACTCTCATGATCAAACCCCAGTCTCGCAGAGTATTTGATCACTGTCTCCAATGCAGTACGGTAATCCATCAATAGCGCTTGCAGATCGTTTAACTCTGTTGATTTGGAGATCTCTACATCAACCTGCTGCTGCAGTGTGTCCATCGCACTCATCAAACGCAACTGAGTCTCTGCACTTTTCTGCTGGAAGAAAACTGGCACATGCTGCATTGCTGAAATCCAGTAAAAATGCAGTCTGCTCTCAGGCTCAACCAAATTCATACGCTCAATCAGGAGGCGCTTGAATCGGTTCATCTCCCCCGTTGCTCCAAGCTCCGTAGTCAATCCGATCTGCTGTTTGAGGCTCACAATCTCTCTGAACATAGCACTGTAGTGATCCAGAAGCGTACTCAGTTTCTGGATACCTTGAGTGTTATACTGATACGGTTGCAAAATAGAGACGATTTGCTCAATATCCACACGCAGATGAACTACAAACGCATCAAATATTTGTGCATCATTCAAATCATTGCGAGCCAGAAAATCTTTCTCATAGCGACGTAGTTCGAGAAGATCCTGATGGATATCAGCAATACCATCTTCAGCAGAATCGAGCTGTTTCAGCTGTTCGGAGTGGAAGTGTTCCAGAAGCAGTATCGTACCGCCAAACAATATGAGACCAAGGCTCATCAGGAGCAACATCCCACGAAGACTGATTTTCATTGCTGAGTTTCCTACCCCTTACTCTTTGACACCCCGGATCATCTCAAAATTCATACTAGCAGATTATTTACAATTGCGAATCATTGACTTCTGCGCCTCACAGCAGATCCCACAAACACTTAAACCAGCGCAACACTCTTCACCTGCACAAACAGCGATCTTCCCTGCTGCAGATCCAGTAACGTTGCAGACTTTCGGGTCAGGCGTGCCAACAACTTTGTACCATTGAGATCCAGACGCACCATCATCTGTGCACTCCCTTCCATCACCACCTCCTCCACCACTGCAGGAAAGATATTGAGGATGCTGGTCTCTGTCTGACGTGTCAGCGTCAGACTGACATCCCTGGCCAGTACCCGCAGACGTACAGCGGTATCCAGCTGCAGTCCCCGATGAGTAACCGCAAAACGTCCGCCAGAGAATTCGATATAGGTAAGGTCAAACCGGGAATCATGCTCCACCACTCTGGCCTCAATCAACGCTGCGGCATCGTCTCCATGAGCCAGCGGTAGATCCAGCCGGGTCATCATCTCAGTAACCGGACCACTGCTTTCTACTCGCCCATGATCCATCAATACCAGATGATCTGCCAGACGGGCAATCTCATCTGCAGAGTGACTCACATAGAGCAGCGGGATCTGCAGCATCTCATGCAACCGTTCCAGATAGGGGAGGATCTCCCGCTTGCGGCGCTGATCCAGTGCGGCAAGCGGCTCATCCATCATCAACAGCTTGGGACAGAGTGCAAGCGCTCGGGCAATGGCAACCCGCTGACGCTCACCACCCGAGAGGTTGTCGGTTGAACGCTGCAACAGCGGCTCCAGCTCCAGCAGACGCACTGCACGATCCAGTGCGATACAGCGTTTCTCCGGAAGAATGCGCCGGACTCCGTACTGTAGATTCTGCATCACATTGAGATGCGGAAACAGGCTCGCCTCCTGAAACACATAACCAATCGGTCGCTTGTGGACGGGAATTGAACGACTCCCCTCTTGCCACACCTCCCCATTGACATGGAGGCGAGATTCGTCAGTGGCTTCAAGCCCGGCAATTGCACGTAGCAGCGTGGTCTTGCCACAGCCGGAGGGGCCGAAGATGCCGGTTACCCCCATCGCTGGGAGGTTGAGATCCACATCCAGCTGGAACCCTTCACGCTGAAGCTGAAACCGTGCCTCGATCACCGCCCCACCTGCATCACGGAGAAACGACGGTTGACACTGTAGACCAGCAGCAACAGCAAAAACGAGAAGAGCAGCAGCCCACCCGAGAGCAGATGAGCCTGCCCGTACTCCATCACCTCGACATGATCATAGATGGCAATGGAGAGCAGCTGAGTCTCACCGGGGATATTGCCACCGATCATCAGCACCACACCAAATTCTCCGATGGTGTGAGCAAAGCCAAGCACAATGGCGCTGAGAAAACCGGGTCGGGCCAGTGGTACGGCAACCGTAAAGAAACGATCCAGTGGAGAGGCACGTAGCGTCGCTGCCACTTCCAGTGGCCGATCACCGATTGCGGCAAAGGCATTCTGCAGGGGCTGCACCACAAAGGGCATGGAGTAGATCACCGAACCAATCACCAGGCCGGTAAAGGTAAAGGGCAGCGGTGCTCCCCCCAACAGTTCAACCAGACCACCAATGGGCCCTTCACGACCCAGCGCCACCAGCAGATAGAAGCCTAATACAGTCGGAGGAAGTACCAGAGGCAGCGCAACCACCGCTTCCAATAGCACCTTGAAGCGCCAGCGGCTACGCGCCAACCACCACGCCAGCGGAGTTCCGATCAGCAGCAGCACAAAAGTACTGATGGTCGCCAGCTTGAGGGTAATCAACAGTGCAGTAAGGTCGTTATCGGTCAGCATCTACGGGGTACGATACCCATAACTGCGGATGATCTCCAGCGCGGGCTCACTACGCAGATAATCAACAAAGGCGACCGCTGTCGGACTTTGCTTCAGCAGTACTGCCTGCTGTTCGATGGGTGAATAGAGTTCTGGTGGAATATGCCAGAGTGAACCGTCTCCTCCCTGCACCTGAGCATGGGCGACCAACCCCAGTTCGGCATTACCACTCTTCACAAATTGAAATGCTTGTCCCACGCTCTCGCCACGTACCATACGGCCCATCAGCAACTGTTCAACGCCAAGTGCATCAATCACCTCTTTGGCAGCTCGCCCATAAGGGGCCAGTTTGGGGTTGGCAATGGCCAAATAGCGGAACGTCCCCTGTTTCAAGACTACACCTTGCGGATCGACCAGTGCGCTTTGGGGGCTCCACAACACCAACTGCCCCAACGCATAGGTAAAACGGCTATCGGGAACCGCCCTCCCCTCCTGCTCCAGACGTTGTGGGCGCAGTCCGTCTGCCGCCATGAAAAGATCGAAAGGGGCACCATGACGAATCTGTGCATAATGTTTTCCAGTGGAGCTGAAGCTGAGCTTTACCTTGTCACCACTCTGCTGCTCAAATCGCTGTGCAAGCGCCTGTGCAGCGGCAATGAAGTTACTGGCCACCGCCACCCGAATCTCTGCAGCATTGACGGAGAACGGTGAAAGCAAAGCGACAACCGTGATGTAACCGCACAACTTTCTGAGTATTACACAATCGATACGCAAGATTAATACCCCATTCAGTCGGTCGAAACTCCGAACCAGAAAGCCTCATCCTTCTCCAGAAACATCTCCGCAGGCATCATGTGGGTACCATCACAAGAGAAGTTGACCTCAACCAGACCGCTGATGACATTGAATGTGCCGGTCCGCAGGTAAACCACATCATCTGCTGTACGCAGCTCCTTGAACCGTTCCAGAATGGGGCGCACCATATCGGTCATCACCTTGGCCTGTTGCGGATAAGGTCGGCGGGGATAGACCAGACAGATGGAGGGGTCGAGAATTTCATTGAGCACATGGGTGTGTTCATCGTAAGGATCCTCCATCACCCACAGGGTGGCGCGGGAGCTGGAGAAGCGCAGAGAGATACGGAAAATTCCCCGCTCCACCACCAGCTCATCCAGAATATTGATCACATCATCAATGTACTCATCGATTGCCCGTGGGGTGAAGCGTTGATGGAAGAGCTGCTTGCGAATCGCGGGATCTCCCTTGATCTGACGCCAGGTCGCCTGCGGAAACAGGGCACTCTCCTCCTGTGGCAGCCGACGCAGATCGAAGTCAGCAACCAGATAACCGACAATCTGTTCTGCCTCAACCACAGGCTGAATTGCTGTGATGCAGCTGCGATGGAGCGAGGAGCTGATATAGACCTCAGTCAACTGTAATTGTGATAACTCCTTGCTGATATAGGGGAGCAGTAATTCATACTGAACCTCCTGACTTTTGATGGTCTCATCACTGATCATCACTTCGCTATGAGGTACAGCCTCCGGCGTTACCGCGTAGAGTCGCTCGCAAAAGGAGAGATCGGCCCAAGGCTGCACTACCCGCCCCAGCAGGTAGGAGAGCTTTCCCTCTCTGGACCAAACCGGTGCAGCCTGTTGGGAGAGTTCACTCAGAATCGGAGCAAGAAAATCGATCAGGCCTTTACGACGTGCATGGATGGTATCGGAGAGAGCGGTAGACACAGGATTGAAGCAGGCAACGTTAGTGAACAGACCGATCATTATTCTGCTTTGTGCTGGTTCTTGCAAGCATGATTCAGTAGTATGGGAAGCGATGAGTACCATTCATACGGTGACACTCCCGATTGACGGGGAACGGGAGAAAACTTACGAGTGCAGCAGCGAAGAGTCGATCCTTCAGGCCGGTCTGCGTGCCGGACTTTCGCTACGCTACAAATGTACCAACGGCAGTTGTGGCGAGTGCAAAACACGTCTGCTTGAGGGTGAAATCAAACCCATACACCATCAGGATTTTCAGCTGAGCGCACAGGAACAGCGCGAGCAGTGGTTCCTCTCCTGCACCCATGCGCCTGCATCCACGCTCAATATCAACGCCCCACTCTTCAATACTCCACTACAGGTTCCACAACAGACTATTCCAGCAAAAGTCAAAAAAATTGAAATGCTCAAATCAGAGCAGTTGGCAATCCTGACTCTACGCACTCCTCGCTCCAACACCTTCCAGTTTCTGGCAGGACAAGATGTTGAACTGACCAGCAACGGAGTCACCAGGCGTTACCCCATTGCAAGCTGCCCCTGCAATGGGGGTGAACTGGAGTTCCACATTCCGAGACGTAGATCCGATCCATTCTCTGAGCTACTCTTTACCACACTGAAACGGGGAGCTTCAGTCACTATTGTGGGGCCTCGTGGTCAGTTCTCTCTCGATGAAGATTCCAGACGTCATCTGGTCTTTGTCGCCTGGGAGAATGGCTTTGCCCCGGTTGGCAGCCTGGTGGAACACTTCATCTCACTGGAGATGGATAACCCGCTCTCTCTCTACTGGATCACCAAAAGGGAGCCCTACCAGCAGAATCGCGCCCACGCCTGGAGGGCCGTGCTGGATCCCTATGACTACCACTGGCTTGAGCGCCACAACGGTGATTGCGAGTCACAGGTACCACAATTACTGGAGCAGATCGGTCAGGACCTGATGGTCGAGATGTGTGACTTCTACATCGCAGCACCCGCCCCGTTTCTGATCATGCTCAGTGAAGCGCTGACTGAGTCCGGGGTTGCGGAGGAGCAGCTGCACGCCTCCCCGATATCAACATAGATCCCCCTGCTTTTACCCCATTCAGAGAGGAATCTTTACTTAAAAAGAGTCTCATCCCATAAAACCATCCCACTCTCCTGAAAAGAAAAATTTAATTCACTATAACTTTTCATCGAGGAGTAAAATTCGTCTCTGAATTTCGCACATTCTTAAGTAAAAGGGAAAACGATATGGGCAACTACTTCTCTGGAATTTTTGCACGCTCACCAATCAATCCGCTGCAGAAACATATGGCCAAGGTTCAGGCCTGTATCTCTGAGCTGGAGGCGCTGTTTGAGGCAGTCATCGAGAAAGACTATGAAGCCGTTGAAGAGACTCAGCAACGTATCTCGGCACTGGAGAGTGAGGCCGATGACCTGAAGAAAGAGTTACGCATCCATCTCCCCAAGGGGATGTTCCTCCCGGTTGCCCGTGGTGACATCCTCAATGTCCTGACCATGCAGGATCGTATCGCCAACCGCTCCAAGGATATCGCCGGCATCGTCACCGGTCGCAAAATGGAGATCCCGGAACCAATGGCAGAGACCTTCCTCAAACTGGTCAGTCGCAGTGTTGACGCCTCGGCACAGGCCCAGGTTGCAATTAACGAACTGGATGAACTGGTAGAGACCGGCTTCCGGGGGGGGGAAGTGGTGCTGGTGGAGAAGATGTTGACCAAACTGGATGACATTGAATCCGATACCGACACCCTGCAACGTGAGACCCGTGCCATCCTCTTTGAACTTGAGCCCGCCCTGCCACCGGTAGAGGTGATGTTCCTCTACCAACTCATTGAGTGGAGTGGAGAGCTGGCAGACCTTGCACAGCGGGTCGGCAGTCGTCTGCAGCTGATGTTGGCACGGTAAACGGGGAGCACGATCATGGTAATGGACTACGCAAACACCTATCTGATTTTGGTGATCCTCTTTGGTCTCTTCATGGCATGGGGCATTGGCGCCAACGATGTGGCCAACGCAATGGGAACCTCGGTGGGTTCACGCGCATTGACCCTCAAGCAGGCGGTACTGGTTGCAGCGGTTTTCGAATTCATGGGAGCCTATCTGGCCGGTGGCGAGGTCACCAAGACCATCCGCAAGGGGATCATTGATGCCAATCTGCTATCGACCATGCCCAATGGGGCCGAAATACTGGTCTTCGGTATGCTGGCTGCCCTGCTTGCCGCTGCAATCTGGCTATTGATCGCCTCCTACTTCGGATGGCCGGTCTCCACCACCCACTCCATTGTCGGTGCCATTGTCGGTTTTGCTGCCGTCGGAGTCGGTGTTGAGGCGGTAAAGTGGTCGAAAGTGGGATCGATTGTATTGAGCTGGTTTGGCGCACCCATGTTGGCAGCTTTGATCTCTTTCATCATCTTCCGCTCTGTGCAGAAATTGATTCTCGACACGGATCGCCCCTTTGAAAACGCGAAACGTTTTGTCCCGATCTACATCTTCCTCGCCGGCTTTGTGATCTCACTGGTTACCCTGGTCAAGGGGCTGAAGCATGTGGGGCTGAAGTTCGAGACCGGCACCAACATCCAGCTGGCTGTTTTAATTGGATTGCTGATCATGATGGTCGGCATCTACTTTATCCGCAAGATCAAAATTGACGAGGCAGCCGACAAGGACTTCCACTACGCCAATGTGGAGAAGGTCTTTGCGGTACTGATGGTGGTCACCGCATCGGCTATGGCCTTCGCTCACGGCTCCAACGATGTGGCCAATGCGGTTGGCCCGATTGCCGCTGTAATCAGTGTAATCAATAACGGAGGGGTTATCGCTGCAAAATCGGTAATGCCGAGCTGGATTCTACTGCTGGGTGGTATCGGTATTGTGTTGGGGCTGCTCACCTATGGTGCCCGGGTGATGGCTACCATTGGGCAGAAGATCACCGAATTGACTCCAAGCCGTGGCTTCGCTGCCGAACTCTCAGCAGCCTCGACTGTGGTCATCGCATCGGGTACCGGGTTGCCGGTCTCCACCACACAGACACTGGTGGGTGCAGTACTCGGGGTCGGATTTGCACGTGGTATCGCTGCACTCGATATGCGTGTCATTCGCACCATCTTCATGTCGTGGGTGGTGACACTGCCTGCCGGTGCATTGCTGGCAATCGTCTTCTTCTTTATGCTGAAGGGGATTTTCCTCTAGTACTCGAACAGAAACCGTTTTACTGAAAGAGCGCTCCAATACGGGGCGCTCTTGTTTTGAAGATTTAAAATGCAACGAGGAGACGATGTCATATTGCGGCTTTGATTTTGGGACTTCAAACTCAGCCATCGGGATCATTGAAAACGGTGCCGTCACCATGGTGCCTCTGGAGTCTGAGAGCAGTCTGATCCGAACCGCACTCTTTATTGACGATGAAGAGCGAGAGATTCTCTATGGCAACAGAGCCGTACAATCCTACCTCGATGGATGCGAAGGGCGGCTGATGCGCTCCATCAAATCGGTGCTGGGCACACCACTCATCGACCAAAAGACCAACGTCCTGAACAAGATGGTGCCATTCCACAACATCATCGGGCTGTTTATCAGTGAGAGTAAAAGGCGCGCCGAGCAGTACTGCAACCAGGAGATCGAAAGTGTTGTGCTCGGGCGCCCCGTCCGGTTCAATGATGACGATGATGAGATGGATGCGCAGGCCGAAAATATACTGCGTGAAATCGCACTGGAAAAAGGGTTCAAGCAGGTAGCCTTTCAACTGGAGCCCATCGCCGCAGCAAAGGCATTCCAGCACAATCATGCCATAGAGGGCAATCTGCTGATTGTTGATATCGGAGGGGGTACCTCTGATTTCACCATACTGACCCCTGATGTAACAGAGGGGTATCAGGTACTGGGCACAGCGGGTATCCATATTGGGGGGACCAATCTGGACAAGGCACTGGCTCTAAAGAAGGTAATGCCGGAACTAGGGATGGGGACGCTGGTTCGTATCGCCAATGGCAGCGACATCAACATCCCCACCACCTGGTTTCACAGCCTCTCCACATGGCATGAGATCAACAGCCTCTACCCCTCAACAGTCATCCATGAGATCCGGAACTTTCTAGCCACTTCGCACGACAAGCGCCGAACCAGACGCCTGATCGATGTGCTCAACCACAAACTGGGACATCAGATTCTGGAGGAGGTTGAAAGTTGCAAAAAGCAGCTCTCCGATTCCATGGAGACCACCATCCCACTGAATGAGATCGAAGATGAATTGTCCATTGAGGTCTCCAAAGGTGAACTGGAGGCTATCATCGAACCAGACATCTCTTCCGTAAAAAACAAAATCGGTGAGTTGATTATTCAGTGCGGATTGACCAACGAATCGATTGATCTTGTCTTCTATACCGGTGGTACGACACTGATTCCCAGTGTACGCAACAGCATCAACAACCTCTTTCCCAACGCTCGAATGTTAACCGGGGATATGCTGCACAGCGTTGGTATTGGATTGACACTCGACGCCAGGGAGAGATTCTCATAGAACTGACGACATCTGGAATGGAAATTTTCCAATTCATCGATAATAGCCACTCCACCAACCGCAAAAGAGCTGTTTAGATGTTACCGTTGCTACCGTTTTTATAAATCAGTTCAGGGCTGATCTTGAGGCAAGTTGACATCATCTAGCAGACTTTGCGATAACGCATAAGCACTTTCAAAGTGGAGCTCATTGGTTTTCTCCGCCATCTCCTCAAATTGAGCCTGGTAGGGCGTATTTTCAAAAATCAACTGCAGTTGCTCTATTAGCTCGATGGCATTGAAACCTTGCTCTTGTAACTCCTTCTGTAACTCAATCAACAAGGGGGCTGCAGTAGAGATATCCAGCACCCGCTGCACTGTACCCGTTTCTACATCCTCTTGCTTGTCTTGCCTTACAATGGGTCGGGAAGGGGTAATCCATTGCGCCATAGTGGTATAGAGCCATCTACTATCAATCGGTTTGTGAATCAGATCATTCATTCCCGACCTCAGCGCCAGTTCACGCTCCTCTTCTGCAACCCGGGCAGTTACCGCCAGAACGGGAAGATCCTTCCACTGTTGTCGAATTGCCTCTGTTGCCGTATAGCCATCCATGACCGGCATCATACAGTCCATCAAGACACCATCATACTGCTCTCCTTGCTCCAGCAACTCCAGCACCTCCCCACCATTATTGACTACGGTCACCTCCATATCGGCCTGTGTCAACAGGGCATGGATCACCTCCTGGTTATCTAGATTATCTTCTGCTACCAGGATTGTGGCACCTCTGAGTTTATCCATCGCATCCACTTGCCGCAGTTGATCATCATGCTGATGTGATTCCAGTCCATCACCAATCCTCATTGTCAGAGTAAAGTAGAAGTTGGCCCCCTCTCCCTCTCTGCTCTTGAGCTTCAACTCTCCCCCCATCAATCTCACCATTTTTCGACTGATTGCAAGGCCCAGGCCTGTTCCCCCAAATTGACGGGTGGTTGAGGCATCCGCCTGAGAGAAGGAGTCAAAGATATGGCCCTGGTGCTCTTCACTGATCCCGACTCCGGTATCCTGGACTGAAAACTTCAGTGCCACCTCTTCGCTGTCACGCCACAGCTGTTCAGCCTTGATCCGTACCTCACCAAGCTCAGGCGTGAATTTGATGGCATTGCCGCAAAGATTGGTTAGCACTTGAGTGAGGCGCAACGGGTCACCAATCACTACATCAGGGAGGTTAGGATCAAGTTCAGAAAGAACACTAACCTGTTTCTTCTCCGCCACCATATCAAACAGGGCATGGAGCTCTTCAAACAGATTACGCGGAGTCAGCGGAATCGCCTCGATCTCGATTCGACCTGCATCCAGCTTGGAAAAATCCAGAATATCATTGAGGATACCCAACAAGTTCTTCGCCGCCTTGTTCACCTTGTTGACATAGTGATGCTGTTTTCCACTCAGCTCGGTCTGTAGGGCGAGACCCGACA
>CAYQFH010000068.1:0-14515 GCA_964416755.1 uncultured Piscirickettsiaceae bacterium
GGGATCAATCAATTGAATGCCTCAGAGAAGCACGTACTTTAATGCCGTTACCAACGGAAAGTGGATTCCCTGTTGCAGAGTATCTTAGGCTACCGCTTTACCTCCAGCAAGCCGGTAGAATGCCAGAAGCTGAAGACGAGTTCAGGATTCTGCTTGCAGCATATGGCCCCGGCCCCGAACGTAAAATCATAGAAGATAAAATCCGGCTTGCGCGTAAGCGGGAGGCGAAGAAAAACAATCATTGATTGCTGATTCTGAATCCGCCGCAAATGAAATGATTCAGTCCGCTATATGACCTGCAACACGATTTACATACTCGACTTCATCAGCCTCAAATTCTGAAATACTTTGAGTCACAACACCAAACTGATATCTTGGACGACCTCTGAAAACATATAGAGGAGATTGTTCTCGGCGGTATCTGATATCTTCGAAGTCTTGGTCATCAAGGAAAATGCTGGCTGAACTCCCTCCATCAATATGTATAGCAACTATTCGACTATTTGGATAGAGCTTATACACTCGGCCAGTGATTTCTTGGTAGTCCCCTAGAAAGTACTCATCTCTAATCTCATTCAGATAGTCTTTTGTATCTGCTGTAAATGCTGCAACTGTTTCACGCTCTAACGCAGGTGACCCTATCGAGATACCATCAACACTTCCTGATGCATCTATTCGGTTTACAATATTCACCACATCAGCATGAAGAGAACCTATAAATATTTTTTTATCTTCGTCCTCTTCTTGGTGAATCGCATCAAGAACATTACCCGTATAGTAGCCAACTATTCCAGAGATAACATAGCCTGCAAGATCTTTCATATATGCTTGCACCGCTGGATCCGTGAGAATTGGAACCAAAGCAAAAGCATCTGACCTTCGCCGCCTTTCACCTATTTGAAGTGATAACTTTTCTCGATCTTCTCTTTTGGGATAAGCACCTTTTTTTAGCCTTCCTTCCTTAGCCAAGTGAGCTTTATGTATGATTCTTTGCCATGCAAGAAGAGTATTTCCGAAGTCATAAATATTTACACCTCTACGGTTAAAACCTTCCCCAGTAAATCTGATTGTGTAGAGGCTGTCTTCAAAACGCATACTTATTCACCCTTTAGAAAATTATCATCTGCTTGGAATTTACCATTGAATTCAGGCAGCACAATAAATGTTACAAAATATTACAAACCCCGCCCTTTCATGTGGAGCTGGTTGAGCTGACACTCACATTCCAAGGTCTTGGGCATGAATATCAGTCTTTCGCCAAAGAGCATGCAATCGCCAGTGGCCTGAAAAGTACTGATAACGATGTAAAGCTCTATCACTCTCTCTAAACTTCAATCATGGGAAAAACCAAATTTCAGTGGCTCTGTTGTCTCAAGAAAACTATTGATTTCCTTGTGTCAATAGAAAAAAACCACATATGTCGTTGCTAGACCCGTTTTTCTGACATAAAATTCGTAATAGTAAAAAATTTACACTTGACATCAGACAAAACCCATGTTCCACAAAAGCACTTCGGATCGCACCTCCGCAGCACACCTCAAATGATTTCAGCATCTGAAAATGGGGTATGGGGCAATATTGCTGTCCGCAATAAAGCTTTGCGTCTGTTAAGAGAGTCTGATGCTATTGATCAGGGCCCTGTCAGAATGGCTCGTGTGCTGGATCATATTGGTTACGGTTATTCTGAATTCACTCCTGATCGTAATACTCAGCAGATCAAAGGCGCGATTTCTCATGGCGATCACATGATCTACATAAACGCTGATGAGATCGATACTGAAAAACACCTGACATTAGCACATGAGATTGGCCACTTCTCGCTTCATCCGGGCGAAAACGTAATCGATTTTCGATCTGCAACTCAAGATCATCTTAGTCGTGAGGAAAGGTGTAAGGAGCGAGAGGCTAATGTCTTCGCCTATGAGCTGGTCATGCCTTATCCTGAGGTTATAAAGCTGCATAAGCAAAATCTGTCCCTTAGCGCTATGGCTGAGTATTTTCTGGTTTCTGAAGAAAATCTGAAAAAGCGTATTAAATTCCTAAGCAGCCAGGTCAAACAGGGGCGAATTCCCGCTTTCTAATTGATGGCTCAGGACTCTTCCGCATCTCCTCAGGAAGAGGAAACAAAACCCTACCCCGGTGCTGATAAACAAAAGCAAGCTGCATTGTTTGCCGAGATGGGGAAGCAATCTACTCCGGAAGCCAAGCCGACCTCAGAGCAACATCATCAGGAGATTCATGCAGAAAATATTGAGGACCGGAGGCAGAGAAGAACACAGCGAGAGCGGCTTGAAAATAGAGTCTTTCTCTTGCTGGCATTTCAGGTAATTTTTCTGGTCATACTGATTATTGCTCAAGGCTTCAAACTTTGGGGGTTTTCACTCAATGAATGGGCATTTGGCATCTTTGTGAATGGCTCACTGATCCATACCTACCTACTAGCCCGCTATATTGCAGCAGATCTTTATACTGAACCAAAGAATCTGGATAAATGAGAACCTAACCACAGTCTCTCTTCCCTAAAACCCTTCACCTAATCCCCCCCACCCGCCATCCGTAGGATGGCGGCATGAACCGGGATACATTCCAATCCGTGCCAAAGTCAGCGCGTCAATACGCCGCTGAAATCATCGCACTGCCCAACCGATCCGAGCGCAGAAAAGCACTGGCCATGGTGCCCAGTGGTGTGCGCCTGTGCGTGAAGGAGTATGTCGAGGTTCATTTCAACCAACAGAAGGCAAATTCAAGGAGCCACAAATGAACCGATCCAAACAAGAGTTCCCCGAGATGGATGATGCAAAACCCTGGTACCAGTCCAAGACCATTATCGGTGGTCTGGTCACCGTACTCGCCGGTGTCGGCAGCGTACTTGGCCTGCAGGTCGACAGCGCCACCACAACCGATATCCTGCTCTCGGTTGGCTCACTGGTTGGCGGCACCTTTGCGATCTATGGTCGCATCCAGGCTGAGCAGCCTATCCGTCGCCGTTAGGAGCAGCATGGATGGATCTGTCTCTGGAACAGTGGGGGATCATCTTTCAGATCCTCCAGGCCGTTTTGACACTGGGGGTGATGGTCTATGTCTGGGTGACCCGCCGCTCGCAGGTCAACTCAAGCCGCATCGACCAACTGGAAAAGGATATCAATCACAAAATCGACACAGCGCTGAAAGACATTGATGAACACCTCGACAACCACAGTGAGCGCCTTGTCCGTGCGGAAGAGACCATCAAGCGAATGCCCTCCACCAAGGAGAACGGGAAGGTACACAAGCGTATTGATGACCTCTCCGAGGGGTTCAATCACCTCTCGGGAGAATTCAAACAGGTCAACAACACACTACGCTTGATCCATCAGTACCTGCTGGATCAAGGGGGCAAAAAGGAGTAACCATGGCAACCTACAACAGAGCGATAGAAGAGGATCAGCACCTGCAGATCCTCACAGTGCTGGAGCAGGATACCGACTACGCCCACAACGAGGCGGTGCTGCAGAGCGCCCTGGACTATGTCGGCCACTCCATCAGCAGCGACACCTTGCACACCCGCCTCCACTGGCTGGAGGAACAGGGGTTAATCCAATTGGAGGATGTCGGTGTACTGGTGGCGACACTGACCCGGCGTGGTGCCGATGTTGCCCAGGGGCGTACCCGTGTGCCCGGTGTTGCCCGCAAGCGCCCTGGAGCCTGACCTTGGCCCGTAAATCCTCCATCGACCTGCTTCCCCCGGACATTCTGGAGAAGTTTCTCGACCTGCTGCGTGACCAGCGGCTCACCGACAGCAAGGTGGTATCCGAGATCAATGATGTGCTGGAGAATCACGGCCACGACATGCGCCTCTCCCGCTCTGCCACCAACCGCTACCGCAGCCGCATGGAGAAGGTAGGCTCACGCCTCAAGGAGCGTCACGAGATCGCCAATCTATGGATCGGCAAGTTCGGCCACATGCCCCAGGGCAAACTGGGCCAACTGATGATTCAGATGGTGCAGGGGCTCGCCTTCGAGGCCAGTCTCAAATTCGAAGAGCTGGAGAATGTCGATATCGAGGACATGCCCGCCCTGGTGAAGATGCTCAAGGAACTCTCCATGACCATCCAGCGCACCGAAAAGGCAGCCAGCCTCAACGCCACCCGAGAACGTGAGGTCAGAAAACAACTGGCCGAAGAGGCAGCAGAGGCGGCAGCCGAAACCGCCCGCAGTGATGGCGTATCTCCCGAGACCATTGAGCGGATCCGGCGTGATGTGCTGAGAATGGCAGAATGACCAAACGCTACAAAGGGAATGCCAAGTGCATCCCGAAAAACCCGGATGCCATTTTTCTGCAGTATCAGGAGGAGTGGGTCAACGACCACAGCCGCCTCAAATTGGAGGAAAAGGCGCGTCAGGTCGGCCTCTCCTGGAGCACCGCCTACCCACTGGTAGAGCGTACCTCGGTCAACACCGCCCGCTATGACCAGTGGGTCTCCTCTCGCGACGAGATTCAGGCTCGACTCTTTCTGGAGGACTGCAAGATGTGGGCAGCGGTATACCAGTATGCCGCCAAGGATCTCGGTGAGGTGGTGATCGACAGCGACAGCAAAATCACCGCACTGGTGCTGCAGTTTGCAAACGGCCATAAGATCTACTCCATGAGTTCCAACCCCGATGCCCAGGCCGGTAAGCGGGGTGGTCGTGTGCTGGATGAATTCGCCCTCCACAAAGATCCCCGCAAGCTCTGGTCCATCGCCTATCCCGGCCTCACCTGGGGTGGTCAACTGGAGGTGATCTCCACCCACCGTGGCAGTAAAAACTTCTTCAACGAGCTGATCATCGAGGCCCGTGAAAAGGGCAATCCCAAGAACATCAGTCTCCACCGCGTCACCCTGGAGGATGCCCTCAATCAAGGCTTCCTCTTCAAGCTCCAGCAGGCGCTACCGGCTGAGGCCGAACAGCAGGAGATGGATGAGCAGGAGTACTTCGACTTCGTTAAATCCGGTACCGCCGATGAAGAATCCTTCCTTCAGGAGTACATGTGTATCCCCGGTGACGATGATGCCGCCTTTCTGGAATATGACCTGATCGCCTCCTGCGAATACGCCCAGGGGCAGAAATGGGAGATCACTCTGGAAGAGGCCAGAGACCACAAACGGATACTCTACGGTGGTCTCGATATCGGTCGCACCAAAGACCTCACCGTGCTCTGGATTATGGAGCGATTGGGCGATGTCTTATACACCCGCAAGATCATTACCCTCAAAAAGATGAGCAAACCGGATCAGGAAAAGGTGTTCTGGCCCTGGTTGGAGTGCCTGCAACGCACCTGCTTCGACTACACAGGCCTCGGCATCGGTTGGGGAGATGATGCACAGAAAAAATTCGGGGAATACCGTATAGAACTGGTGACCTTCAGCAACCAGGTCAAAGAACGGCTGGCCTACCCGGTGCGAGGCGGGATGGAAGACCGCAAACTTCGACTCCCTTACGACCCAGAAGTAAGAGCAGACCTGCGATCTGTAACCAAAACCACTACGGCAGCTGGAAATATTCGCTTCACCGCAGAGCGTACCGAGGCTGGGCATGCTGACCGTTTTTGGGCGCTGGCACTAGCCAAAGAGGCAGCCACCTCACCGATTGCCCTGATTGATTACACCGCTGTACCCAGCAGAAGAAGTCGCTGGGATGGTATTGAAGATGAAGACGACGATCTGGCCGATCTGCCAGAGATGGAGACAGGCGCATGGTAGACCGCACAATCCTGGATCACCGGGGCAACCCGATAGAGAAAAATGAGCTGCAGGAGCCTCAATCCTCCCGCGTGGCCACACTCCATCAGGAGTACGCCAACCACCCCTCTCGCGGGCTGACGCCCCCCAAACTGGCCACCATTCTGCAGGACGCCGAAAAGGGTAATCTGGTGGCCCAGTTTGACCTGTTTGAGGATATGGAGGAGAAGGATGGCCATATCTTTGCCGAACTCTCCAAACGCAAGCGGGCAATCCTTGGGCTGGATTGGGACATCACCCCTCCGGTGAATGCCAGCCGTGAAGAGATCAGGGCCACCGAGGCGGTCAAGGAGATCATTCAATCCATCCCCGATTTTGAGGATCTGCTGTTTGACCTGGCAGACGGGATCGGCAAAGGCTTCTCCATGCTGGAGCACCAGTGGGAACTGCTCGGCAAGACCTGGTACACCACCCCGATCTATCGTCCACAGCGCTGGTTCACCGTCACCCAGCAGGATCGCAACACCCTGCGACTGCGCAACAACAGCGCAGATGGTGAGCCGCTCATCCCCTTCGGCTGGATCCAGCATGAGCACAAGGCCAACTCCGGTTACCTGCCACGCTCCGGACTGCACCGGGTGCTGGCCTGGCCGTTCCTCTTCAAAAACTACTCGGTGCGGGATCTGGCCGAATTTCTGGAGATCTACGGCCTGCCGCTGCGCCTCGGCACCTACCACTCCGGTGCCACCAAAAAGGAGAAATCCACCCTGCTCAAGGCGGTGATGAACATCGGCCACAGCGCTGCCGGCATCATCCCCGAGGGGATGGCCATCGACTTCAAAGAGTCTGCAAAGGGGCAGAAAGACCCCTTTGAATTCATGATCAGCTGGTGTGAAAAGACCCAGTCCAAGGCCATCCTCGGCGGCACGCTCACCAGTCAGGCCGACGGGAAATCCTCCACTAATACACTCGGCAACGTCCACAACGAGGTGCGTCATGACCTGCTGGTCTCTGACAGCCGCCAGATTGCGGGCACCCTCACCCGGGATCTGATCTGGCCGCTGCTCACCCTCAATACCAGCGGGGTCACCGATCCGCGCAGATCACCACGCCTGGTGTTCGACACCCGTGAAGAGGCTGATCTCAAGGCACTCTCTGAATCATTGCCCAAACTGGTCGACGTGATGGATATCCCTGCAGACTGGGCACACCAGAAAACCAACATCCCTCTGGCACAGGCGGGTGAAGCCGTGCTGGTACGTAAAACGCTCACTCCGAAAACAGGGGTGCCACCTGCCGCTGCGCGCAGAACAGCACTCAAGGGAAAGCAGGAGCACCCTGATCTGGCAGAGCAGCTGACCGATCAACTGATGGAAGAGGATGGCCTGCAGGTGATGATAGCGCCAATCGCTCAACTGGTAATGGAGGCAGAGAGCCTGGAGGAGATCCGCGATGGTTTGATGGATCTCTACAGCAATATGGATGAGTACGAATTGGCCCAAAAGATGGAGCAGGTGCTGGTGATTGCCAGTCTGGCGGGTCGATATGAGGCGATGGAGGGTAAATCATGACTATAGAACTCGGGTGGTGGCTGCTGCCACTGTTTATCACCATAGCGGCATTCAGCTACGCGAACAAAACGATGCCACCCACCCAGCCCGGTGGATATATCCCCGATGTGATCGGCCCAATGATCGGGGGGGTCCATATGCTGATTGCGGCAGTGGTCTCTCTGTTCTCCTGGCTGATCTGGGCGCTAGTGAGCTGAGCAGGCGCAGAGGAGAGCCCCTGCCATGACCATCCGCTACGGCAATCTACCCTATCGTGAAGCCATTGAGTTCTTCCGCCAGAAGCTCAACCTCCCCACCACTGCCTGGGATGACATCTTCAGATCCCAGCATGACCACGCCTTTGTGGTAGCCGGTGCCAGCAAGGTGTCACTGCTGGAGGAGTTCAGAGGCGCAATCGACAAGGCCATCTCCCAAGGCACCACACTGCAGGAGTTTCGCAAGGATTTTGATGCCATCGTCACCCGTCATGGTTGGAACTACAAGGGCAACCGGGGCTGGCGCAGCAAGGTGATCTACGACACCAATCTGCGCAGTGCCATCAATGCTGCCCGAGAACAGCAGTTCACAGAGCCGGAGTTCCTCAAACGCCACCCCTACTGGATGTATCGCCACAGCGGAGCAGAACACTACCGTCCGGAGCACAAGGCGTGGGATGGCCTGGTGATCCGTGCCGATGACCCCTGGTGGGAGACCCACTCTCCGCAGAATGGTTTTGGTTGCCGCTGCAGCAAGTTTGCAGTCTCGGAACGTCAGCTCAAGAAGATGGGCAAGGCGGTACCGGATACAGCCCCGGACAATGGCACTTATGAGCATGTCGACAAGAAGAGCGGAGAGGTACACCAGCTACCCAAGGGGATCGACTACGGCTGGGACTACACTCCAGGGCGCGCCCGATTGCGCTCCATCACCCCAACTGCCCTGGAACAGTGGCCACACGTCCCCACCATCCCCGCCACCCGCAGCTTTGATCCACTACCCACCCCCAGACCGACACCTGCCAGCCGCATACTCCCCGACAATCTCAACGAGCAGCAGTACGTCGACCACTTCCTGAAAGTGTTCGGTGCAACAGCCGCAACCCCTCACGTTTTCGAGGATGTGGTGGGTGAACGGTTACCAATCAATGATGAACTGTTCAAGAACGCCAAGGGACAGTACAAGGTCAAAAAGCATGGTCGCCACCCCTACATCCAACTGCTGGCCGATACCATCCGCGAGCCGGATGAGATCTGGGTGGTGATGGAGCCCAGGCGCACCCAGCCCGGCAAGTATCTGCTGGCACGGCGCTATATTGCACGGTGGGAGGTAGAAGGCTCTGATATTCCGGCACTCACTGTATTCACCCTGGGGGACCGGGGCTGGTACGGGGCCACCACCTTCACCCCACAGAGTAGTGACTACCTGCAGCAGCAACGGCTCGGGGTACGCCTCTATCGACGGACAGAAAAAAAGGAGTGATGCGTAATCATCACTCCTTTGCCATAGATCTCTGGGGGGCAGTTACGACCGACGGCCTATGGTCATGGATCTATTATAGACCACAGGAGCAATAATCCAATGGCAGGAACAAGCTTTGATATTACGCTCAACGACCAGCGGGTAAGAGAGGGGCTGCAGCACCTCCTGACCCAGGCGATCTCCATGGAGCCCGCCTTCAGCGAGATCGGCAACCTGCTGGTCCACAGCATCCGCCAGCATTTTGATCTGCAACAGGCACCCGACGGCACCCCGTGGGCACCACTATCCCCCAATACATCCACCGAAAAGAAGTCGGTCAACAAGATCCTCCATGGTGAAAACCTGTTGTTACGGGATAAAATCCACTTTCAGACAGATGACCGATCGGTCGAAGTGGGCACCGATCTGGACTACGCTGCCACCCACCAGTTCGGGGATCCGGATCGCAACATTCCCGCCCGTCCATTTCTCGGAATCGGCCCGGAGGATGAAACCGACATCATCGAGATCCTCCAGGAGCACCTTCTGGGGGATTTCTAAGACCGCCTGAGCGCCGTTCTAAGCCGTTTTTTCACAAAACCGCTACCAAGGCCCGTCTTTTCCGAGATCTCTTCCATTAAATAGCCATTAAACACCTTAAAATTGCTATTCGCAGCACCGCAGAGGCCACAAGTTGACTCGGATGGCCGAAACAGGTACTTTGAATAGGCGGATGGTCTCTCCGCAATCCCCCTGCAGCTCTCCCTGAAGCGCTTCACCTAAGAATCGCATTGCATACTCTGCATGATGCGTCCCATGACCCAGCGGACGCAGAAAAAAACCACTTCCAGCTCCCCGATCATCGCCGCCTGTGTATTCGAGATCTCGGCACAGGGCGATACGCAATCCACCGTGCAGCTGCTGCCGGATGGCGAATTCACCGCCCGTGATGGCCGCCCCTTCGATGCCAACAGTTGGAAAATAGATGCTCGTATCGCCGCAAGTGTAATCGCCAGAATTGACGCCCGGCAGGGTGATCTGGTGTTTGACTACGAGCACCAGACCCTCAATACCGAGTGGAACGGTGCGCCCGCCCCTGCAGCCGGTTGGTTCAAGCAGCTGGAGTACCGCCCCGGTGAAGGGCTGTTTGCCACCGATGTGCGCTGGACGGATCGCGCCAGGGGTTTTATCGAGGCGAAGGAGTACCGCTACGTCTCCGCTGTCTTCTCCTATCTCCCCACCAGTGGCGAAGTGGTCGAGATTCACCATGCAGCCCTCACCAACTATCCCGCACTCGACGGTATGAGTGAGGTGGTTTCACGTGCTGCCGCCCGCTTTACATCCACCCAACCAATCACAGAAGAGGAAAACGATATGAACAAAGAGATGCTCAAGCTGCTTGGCCTTGATGAAGGGGCAAGTGAGCAGGAGATTCAGGCGGCCATTGTGGCGCTCAAGGCCCGGGCCGATCAGGTCGGGGAGCTGGAGCAATCCGTTGCTGCCCTCAAAAGCGGCACCCCGGATCCTGAGAAATATGTGCCGATCCGTGTTGTGGAGGAGATGAGAACCGAAATCGCCTCCCTGCGCACCGCTCAGATCGAGAGTCAGGTGGATGATCTGGTCGAGATCGCACTCTCCGACGGCAAGCTGTTGCCTGCCCAGGAGGAGTGGGCACGTGACTTGGGCACCAAGGATGTTGCGGCACTCAAGAGCTATCTGGATACCGCACAACCGATTGCCGCGCTCAAGGGCTCACAAACCAATGGCGATGAGCCGGAAGGTGAGGTCGATGAGAACGGCCTCACTGAAGCAGAGCTGGCGGTCTGCAAGGCAACCGGCCAGTCTGCTGAGGATTTCGCAAAAGCAAAGGGAGGTAACCAGTAATGACTGCACTAGCAAAAGATCGCGCCACCGAGCGCCGTTCAGGTCAGATCTATAACGACGGCGTTGCCGCATCGACCAGGATCTACGCCGGATCACTGGCCTGCCTGAATGCAACAGGCTATGCCGTACCCGGCTCCACCTCCACCACCCTGGTAGCCCGTGGCATGGCCACCGAGCAGGTGGACAACAGCTCCGGTTCCGATGGCGATCTCAAGATCAATATCGAACCCGGCACCTTCAAGTTCGGCAACTCTGCCGGGGGTGACGAGATCACCATCGCCGAGATCGGTGACAACTGCTACATCGTCGACGACCAGACCGTGGCCAAGACCGATGGCACCTCCACCCGTTCGGTGGCCGGTGTGATCAAGGCGATCGACTCCGACGGTGTCTGGGTCAAGATCGGTTGATCCGATCCAATCCTGAATCAAACTAGAGAGGATATAGAGCAATGATTATTAATCAGGCAAATCTGGCAGCACTTTTTGTTGCCTTTAAATCGGCTTTTCAAAAGGGGTTTGCAGGGGCTGAACCGGTCTGGCAGCAGATCGCAACACGGGTGCCCTCTACCACCAAAGAGGAGAAGTATGGTTGGTTGGGTCAGTGGCCCGGTCTGCGTGAGTGGGTTGGTGACCGAATCATCAAGTCACTGGCGTTGCACGACTACAGCATCAAGAACAAGAAGTTCGAATCCACGGTAGGCGTTCCCCGAGATGATATCGAGGATGACACCTATGGCATCTACACCCCGTTGATGGAGGAGCAGGGCCGTGCAGTTAAAGAGCACCCGGACGAACTGGTTTTTGCCTTGCTGAAAGCCGGTTTTACCACCACCTGCTTTGATGGGCAGTTTTTCTTCGATACCGACCATGAGGTCAATGGAGCATCCGTCTCCAATATGCAGGCCGGTGCCGGTAATCCCTGGTTCCTGCTCGATACCAGTCGTGCCCTGAAGCCGCTGATCTATCAAGAGCGTCGGGGCTACGAGTTTGCCAGCATGACGGACAAGGAGTCCTCTGATCATGTGTTGATGAAGGATGAGTACCTCTACGGTGTGGATGGGCGCTCTAATGTCGGATTCGGCTTCTGGCAGATGGCCTTCGGCTCCAAGGCAACGCTGGATGCCACCAATTTTGATGCAGCGTTCGCAGCGATGCTGGCCTTCAAGAACGATGAGGGGCGTCCTCTCGGGGTCAAACCAAAACTGCTGGTCTGCGGTGGTTCCAACCGATCGGCTGCGCTGGAGGTGGTCAAGGCCGAGCGTCGTGCCAACGGTGCTACCAACACCAACCGTGATGTGGTCGATGTGCTGGTCGTCCCCTGGTTGGACTAACCCGATAACCACATCCAAAGCGTAGACCCTCACCACCTGTGGAGGTGGTGAGGGTTTGAAACAGAAAGCAGGAGTATTGAAATGCCAGAAGATAACAAAGAGCAAAAGAAGCCCGCTGTAAAAAAGGCGGCAACCAAGAAAGCGGCCACCAAGAAGGCAGCTGCCAAAAAGACCGAGTCCGGTCTGCGCATCGCCTCCAGTAAGGATGGCTTCCGTCGTGGTGGCCACGCCTGGTCACATACCCCGACCGATGTGCCGATCTCGGCGTTTACTGAAGAGCAGCTGGAGCAGATCCACAACGAGCCTCTGCTGAGTGTGGTCGAGATCAAGATCGAGATCGATCCAGACGCAGCACCAGCCACTGAAGAGACTGAGTAAGAGGTATGGGTTACGCCACCGCCTCCGATCTGCTGGCCCACTCCGATGTGGAGGAGCTGGCACAGGCCACAGGCCCGACCGACAAGGTCGCCATTGATGGTGATCTGCTGCGGTTGACGGTGGATGGTGGTGACCGCTCATCCTACAGCACCGAGGCACAGGCCGCTGCCGATGAGGCACTGGTGCGCATCAACGAGGCGTTGGCCACCGCCGAGAGTGAGATCAACGGCTACCTCGCCACCCGCTACACCACCCCGCTGGCCAACCCGCCAAAGGTGCTGGTGGTACAGACCTGCAGAATCGCCTTCTACTATGCCATGGGCAGTGCGGTGACCGAGCGTGAGGGGCAACTCTACAGCGACGCCCTCAAGTTTGTGAACGCAGTATCCAGAGGGCTGATCTCCCTTGGTTCGGACGGCGTGGTGGGCACCCCTGCATCGACAGATGATGGTGCCGAGATGGATTCGGTGGAGCCGGTCTGGAAACGTAGTGAGTCCAGCGGGTTTATCTGACCATGCAGCTACAGCCCTGGGTAGAGCGGATCAAGAGCGAGACCAGCGGAATTCGCCAGATTGAGGAGGCGGTTGATATTCAGTCTGTACTGGCCGAGAAGCCGAAAAACACCTCGGTCTGGGTGGTGCCGGTCAGCACAAGGCCCGGCAACAACCTGGTTGAGCAGGGGGTACTGCAGACCGTGACCGGCACCGTCGGCATTCTGATCGGCATCCGCAACCTGCGCGGCAGCTCCGGTCAGGGGGCGCAGGGTGAGCTGGCCACCACCCAGCAGAAAATCGAAAGCGCCCTGCTGGGATGGGATGGTGGTGCACTCGACTTCAGCACCCTCTGTATCCATGCCGGGGGGCGTCATGTCGGTTACACCGATCGTACCCTGTGGTGGCTGGAGCAGTACCGCACCAGCTGGAGCATCCGGGCCAACCCGCAGTAATTGAGAGAAGGAAGAAAGCATGAAATCAAACCGAAAGATCATTGTTCAGGTGGCTCCGGAGGCCAGTTACGGGGTCGATCCCGACGCCAACTACGTCGCCATTCAGACCCGTGTCGGCTCCGAGATCTCCCCCCAGGGCGAAAAGCAGGAGCGTGATACCGTCAGTGCCACCTTCAGCCCGAAGGGCCACACCTTTACCGCCAAACAGTTCACAGGGCGTCTGCCACTGTTTCTGATCGGTGGCGGGCTCTCCGGATCGGTGATCCAGCCGCCTCCCACAGCCAGTCTGCTCAAGGCCAGCGGCATGGAGCAGATTGATGGTCTGGTGATCCCGTTTGATGCTCTGGTCGGCACCTTCCAGATCGGTGAAGAGCTGCAGATCACCACCGGCAGCCTCTCTGTCGGCTATATCGCCGACATCACCACCAGTGGTGCTACAGGCACCCTCTATATTCGCAACGCCACCGCCAACGTTCCTGCAGACAATGACGGCCTCACCGGCGTCACCTCCGGAGCCACGGCAGATGCCAATGGCACCCCGGACGATGCCCTCTGCTACCGCCCCACCTCCGACCGGGATTCGATGGGCTCTGCAGCCCTGCGCTACAACCTCGATGGTAACCGCCACGTTGCACTGGGGATCCGCTCCTCTTTCTCGCTGGATCTGAGCAGCGGCAAACACCCGATGATCGACTTCTCCTTCCAGTCGATCTACAGCTCCCCTGCGGATGTGGCGGCCCCTTCGGTCAACTACGTCAATGTCACCCCCTCCACCGTCAAGGGGATGGGGCTGGCCATCGGTGATACCGATATGAGCAAGACCGCAATCAACAGCCTGGCACTGGATCTGGGTAACGAGATCCAGGTGCGCCCTGACATGAATGCCGCTGATGGCATCGCCTCACTGGAGATCGGCAACCGCATCCCTACCGGCAGTATCGACCCGGAGGTGACCGCCCTGGCGGATATGAACCCCTTCAGTGACTGGGAAAACGGTACCAAGCAGGCGATCCACGCCACAGTCGGTAGCACTGCCGGTGAGCGTATCTACCTCTCGGTGCCACGTGCCCAGTATGACACCCTGAGCTATGCAGAGCGCAACAACAGTGCGGTCTACCAGCTCCCCTTCACTGCCATTGGTGGCAGCGAGGGAGACGATGAATTCTGGATGTTCTTCTACTGATTGAAGGTCGAATAACAGCCCATTGAACCCACTCAACAACTATGGACTAAAAGTCCATAGGTTGCTTCTGCGGACTGAAAGTCC
>CAYQFH010000069.1:0-14460 GCA_964416755.1 uncultured Piscirickettsiaceae bacterium
GGTGGTGACTGCATGGATGAGGATCAGAAGGCGTTTCTGGAGAAGAAGCGTGCTGAATTTGAAGGGGGAGCGGCGCCTGCACCAAAAGAGGCGAAGGTTGCATCCACTGCAGAGAAGAGCACCAGTTTTCCAGCCGGGTCACAGCTCTGCAACAAATGTAGCACCAAGGCGGTTATAAAAATGGATGGGTGTATGACTTGTCTTAATTGTGGTGACAGCAAATGTGGTTGATAATGACCGCTACTGAAAACAGATTGGCGTAGGGAGTCATTGATGAAATTGAACATGATCCGCAAAGTAGGCGTGGCCCTGTTGGGTATCGTGATGGTGGTACCACTGGTGCAGGCGCAGGATTACAATAGCCGCTACGGCTATCGTGGGCCGGCACAGCAATCGTTTAACCCCTACCGTCCACCAGCACCGATGCGTCGTTACCAGCCGATCCGTCAGGCGACTCCGGATCAGTTACTACGCCAGGGGGTGGAGCAGACCTTCTCCTACCTGCGCCGCACCGGCAGTACCGACCTCTCCAATGTGCTCGATTTCGTCAACAAGGAGCTTGGTCCCTACTTCGACTTTGACCACATGACCCGTCTCGCAGCGGGCAAGATGTCGAAGGATCTTAATGACGAGCAGATCCAGAAGCTCTCCAAGAAGCTGAAGGAGATGTTCATGACCGCGCTGGGGCAGCAGATTGCCACTTACGCCTACACCAACCATCGGGTTACCTTCTATCCTGCCAAACGCTCCCGTTTCGGCAAGGAGGTGAGTGTTGCAGCACGCATCACCCACCCACGCGGTTTCCCGGTCAAGATCACCTTCCGTTTCCACCCAACCGAAAAGGGGTGGAAGATCTACGATGTTTCGGCCAACAACAACAGTGCTGTGATGTACTACCGCAAGCAATTGGCGATGATCGCTCAGCGTTACGGTATTGATGCACTGCTGAAGAAAGCAGACGGCTAGATAGAAGAGGGATTAACTTTTTCTGGTTTTGTCGACAGGGACGTCGGTGAGACCAACTTACAGAATTAACATAACAAAACAAGGAGTGATAACCATGGATGGAACAGCTGTATTTTTGGCATTTGGCGTTGTTGCGGTGATGGGTGTATTGGTATTGCACTGTCGCTCGTTCAGCCGCAGCTCATGCAATGCGGTACTGCGTGGAGCACTGAACAAGGGGGAGTAGTCTACTGCTACCCCATAAAAAAACCGGAGCCATCTGACTCCGGTTTTTTTATGGTTGAGTGTGAGGATTACGCGCCGTACTGCTTGCGGTAGGCCTGCACCTTCTGCAGGTTCTCCTCCATCCCCGGCTTCTCACTGAGGTAGGTGACCAGATCATTCAGTCCGACGATGCTGGCGACCTGCACACCGTATTGCGCCTCCACCTCCTGAATGGCCGACTGCTCGCCCTGACCACGCTCCTGACGATCCAGTGAGATCACCACGCCACCAAACTCTGCACCGTTGGCCTGGATGATCTCGACCGACTCACGTACCGAGGTACCGGCAGAGATCACATCGTCGATCACCAGAATCTTCCCCTCCAGCGGAGCACCGACAATCATGCCGCCTTCACCGTGATCCTTCGCCTCCTTGCGGTTGAAGGCAAACGGTAGATCACGTCCATGCTCCTCCGCCAGATAGGTGGCGGTCACTGCCGCCAATGGAATCCCCTTGTAGGCAGGGCCGTAGATCAGATCAAACTTGATCCCGCTCTCCACAATCGCCGCTGCATAGTATTTTCCGAGACGTGCCATCTGTGCCCCGGTATTGAACAGCCCGGCATTGAAGAAGTAGGGGCTGAGACGACCTGACTTGAGGGTGAATTCACCGAAACGCAGCACGTCGGCATCAATGGCGAAGTCGAGAAAATCCTTTTTGTAATCCTGCATGGGGAGGTGCTCCGAAATGGCTTAAAAATTGGGGGCATTATATACTTGCAGGCGAATCCGTTTTACCGATATGAATCAATAACTGCTATTTTCAACGCCCTGTTAAACTGACCAACTATCCGATGACACAAACAGAGGCCCAAACCCGCTCCCAACTGATTGACCAGCAACTGGCACAGTCGGGCTGGAACGTAAAAGATCCCACACAGGTTGTTGAAGAGTTCGATATTCTGACTGAGCTGCCAGAAGGTGTTTCAGAACCACGTACCCCTTATGAGGGACACCAGTTCAGTGATTACGTTCTGTTGGGGAAAGATCGCAAGCCGCTCGCTGTAGTGGAAGCCAAACGCTCCAGCAAAGATGCTGCATTGGGACGCGAACAGGCCAAACAGTACTGCTACAACATCCAGAAACAGTTGGGAGGTGAGCTACCTTTCTGCTTCTACAGCAATGGTCACGAAACCTATTTCTGGGATTTGGAGAACTATCCACCGCACAAGGTGGTGGGGTTCCCTACGCGAGATGATCTGGAGCGTTTCCAGTACATCCGCCGCAATCGCAAACCACTGACCCAGGAGCTGATCAATACCGATATTGCAGGTCGAGATTATCAGATCCGGGCAATTCGCTCTGTACTCGAAGGCATTGAACAGAAAAAGCGGGACTTCCTGCTGGTGATGGCCACCGGTACGGGAAAAACCCGCACCTGTATCGCCCTCTCTGATGCATTGATGCGGGCAGGACATGCCGAGAAAGTACTGTTTCTGGTGGATCGTATAGCACTGCGTGAACAGGCACTGGATGCCTTCAAGGAGCATCTGCCGCATGAACCGCGCTGGCCTAACAAGGGTGAAAAGCTGATCAGCAAAGATCGCCGAATCTATGTCTCCACTTATCCCACCATGCTTAATATCATTCGGGATCAGAATCAACAGCTCTCACCACACTTCTTTGACTTTATCGTAGTGGATGAGAGTCACCGCTCGATCTATAACACCTACCGCGAGGTGCTCGATTATTTCAAAACCACCAGGCTGGGGCTGACTGCGACCCCCACTGACATTATCGACCACAACACCTTCCAGCTCTTCGAGTGTGAAGATGGTGTGCCGACCTTCGCCTACACCTTTGAGGAGGCGGTCAATAATATGCCGCCTTACCTCTGTAACTTTCAGGTGATGAAGATTCAGACTCGATTTCAGATGGAGGGGATCAGCAAACGCACCATTACACTGGAAGATCAGAAAAAATTGATTCTGGAGGGCAGGGAGGTTGAAGAGATCAACTTCGAAGGATCGCAGCTTGAGAAGCAGGTAATCAATAAAGGCACCAATACCCTCATTGTTAGAGAGTTCATGGAGGAGTGCATCAAAGACCCCAATGGCGTGCCCCCCGGAAAAACCATCTTCTTCTGTTCCACCAAGGCGCACGCCCGGAGAATTGAAGAGATCTTTGATCGACTCTATCCGCAGTACAAGGGAGAGCTGGCGAAGGTGCTGGTCTCCGATGATCCCCGCGTCTATGGCAAGGGTGGTCTGCTGGACCAATTTACCAATAGCGACATGCCCCGTATCGCCATCAGTGTAGACATGCTCGATACTGGTGTTGATGTACGTGAGTTGGTCAATCTGGTCTTTGCCAAACCGGTCTACTCCTACACAAAATTCTGGCAGATGATTGGACGCGGTACCCGTCTGTTGGAAGAAAACAAGATCAAACCCTGGTGTACTGAAAAGGAGCAGTTCCTGATTCTCGACTGCTGGGACAACTTTGAGTACTTCAAATTGGAACCCAAAGGCAAGGAGTTGAAACCACAGATCCCGCTACCGGTACGGCTGGCAGGACTGCGTATCGACAAAATTGAAAAATCCATTGATACCGGTCTGTCGCAGATTGCCGATTCTGAAATTGCCAAGTTGAGGCAACAGCTCTCGGAGTTGCCACAAAGTTCAGTGGTTATTAAAGAGGCTGCTGCTACGCTGGCACAGATCAATGAGGAGAACTTCTGGATCAACCTGAATCACCAGCGATTGGAGTTTTTGCGTACCGAGGTCAAGCCACTGTTCCGCACCCTCTCCGAGGTCGACTTCAAGGCGATGCGTTTTGAGCGAGACCTCCTGGAATACTCGCTCGCCACCTTGGATGAAGAGCTGGAGAAGGCCGCAACCTTGAAAGAGGGGATCATTGAGCAGATCAGTAACTTGCCACTCTCTGTCAACTTCGTCAAAACGGAAGAGTCGCTCATTCGTGCGGCACAGTCTCATGACTACTGGAGTCACAGTGATCTGGAGCAGCAAGAGCATGCACTGGATGATCTGAATACCCGCCTTGGACCACTGATGAAATTCCGTGAGCAGCGTACGGGGACTGATCCGGTTCACCTTGATCTGCAGGATGAGATTCACCATAAGGAGTGGGTTGAATTTGGACCGCAGCATGAGTCAGTCAGCATCAGCCGCTACCGTGAGATGGTTGAGACCATGATAGCAGTGTTGATGGAACACAACCCCATTCTGCAAAAGCTCAAAAGTGGTGAAAGCATCACGCCGGATGAGGCGGATGAATTGGCTGATCTGCTCCATGCGGAGCATCCACACATTACGGAAGAGCTGTTGAGGCAGGTCTACAAGAATCGAAAGGCGCACTTTATCCAGTTTATTCGCCATATTTTAGGGATCGAACTGCTGAAGAGCTTTCCAGAGACTGTCAGCGCGGCTTTCGATCAATTTATCCAGCAACACAGCAATCTCTCCAGCCGTCAATTGGAGTTTCTGAATCTGCTCAAGGGATTCGTGATTGAGCGTGAAAAGATAGAAAAGAGAGATCTCATCAGTGCTCCCTTTACCGTGATCCATCCGCAGGGGATTCGTGGGGTGTTCAATCCGGCAGAGATCAGCGAGATCCTGCAGCTCACAGAGAGATTGGCGGCCTGACGATGACAGAATCCAATCGTATCGAATACAAGCGGGAGCTGACTCATGGACTGGAGCGTGAGGTAGTCGCCTTTCTCAATGCCAGAGAGGGGGGCGTGCTATATATTGGTCTCGATGATGAGGGGCAGCCTGTTGGTATCAGTGACTGTGACCAGCTTCAACTCACCATCAAGGATCGGCTCAAGAATAATATCCAGCCTTCCATCATGGGGCTGTTTGAGATGGTTCATCAGCAGCGAGAGGGGTTGGATATCCTCCAGATTACCATTGCCGGAGGGCCTGAGAAGCCGTACTACCTGAAGAAATTTGGGATGACAGAGAAGGGGTGCTTTCTGCGAACGGGGAGTGCAACCGAGCCGATGCCACAAGCGATGATCGATGCGTTGTACAGTCAACGGGTACGCAATACCATTGGTCGTATGGAGTCGACTCGGATGGATCTCGCATTCGAGCAACTCAAAATCTATTACGACACACGAGGTCTCACACTCAATGATGCGTTCATGCGCAATCTTGAGCTATTGACTCCGGAGGGGAAACCCAACTATGCCGCCTACCTGCTGGCAGACGAGAATGGTGTTTCGATCCAGGTTGCTAAATACCATGGAACCAATCGGGATGATTTGATCGAGAACCGGGATTATGGTCGTCGCTGCCTGGTCACGGCGCTCAAGGAGGTACTCTCCCGTATGCAGGTGGAGAACACCATCTATACCCGCATCGGGCATGTGTTTCGTGAAGAGCGGCCAATGATTCAGCAGCGCCCTCTGCGAGAGGCTGTCGTCAATGCGATTGTCCATAACGACTACTCCAATGGGGCTACACCAAAATTCGAGTTTTTCTCGGATCGTCTCGAAATCACCTCCTCGGGCGGTTTGCCGCATGGTGTGACCGAAGAGGATTTCTTCGGTGGCTACTCCTCGCCCCGTAACAAGGAGATTATGCGAGTTTTTCGTGATCTGGAAATCGTGGAGCACTTGGGGTCAGGAGTTCCGCGCATTCTGGAAAAGTATGGCCGCACCGTCTTCAAGATCTTTCCCAATTTCCTTCGCGTAGTCTTTCACTATGCAGAACCGTTTCCGGTAGAAGATATTCTGAAAATCCGCAAGGAAGTCACCCCGGAAGTCACCCCGGAAGTCACCCCGGAAGTCACCCCGGAAGTCACCCCGGAAGTTCGACTGTTGCTGGCGATCAGCGGTGAGATAAGTCGGCAGGAGCTACAGAGTGCACTGAATCTGAAGGATGGTGAACACTTTCGTAAAGCCTACCTGCTTCCCGCGCTTGAGAAAGGGTTGGTTGAGATGACCATCCCGGATAAACCGCGCAGCAGCAAACAGCGATACCGTCTTACCGAAAAAGGGCGCTCCATGCTTGGGCCACTCAATTAAGGTCAATAACCGATGTTACAAAACAACCCCGAACTCAAAAGCAAGATCGATCAACTCTGGAACAAGTTCTGGTCGGGCGGTATCTCCAATCCACTCACCGCCATAGAGCAGATCACCTATCTGCTCTTTATGAAACGGCTCGATGAGCTGGATCAGAAGAGGGTGGCCGATGCCGAGTGGACGGGTGAGCCTTATACCTCCAAGTTTTCAGGAATATGGACGCCACCGGAATATCGCGATAAGGAGGATACAGAAAACTACGCCATCGACAGGCAGACGCTACGCTGGAGTGAGTTCAAGCGGATGCAGGCGGAAGAGATGTTGCAGCATGTGCAGGGCAAGGTCTTTCCCTTTCTCAAGGATATGAATGGCGGAGAGAGCCGCTTTACCCACCATATGAGGAATGCGGTCTTCATTATCCCCAAACCGGCACTGCTGGTGGAGGCGGTCAAGACCATTGACGAGATCTTCGAGATCATGGAGCAGGACTCCCAGGAGAAGGGGCAGGCCTTTCAGGATATCCAGGGGGATGTCTATGAGATGCTCCTCTCCGAGATCGCTACGGCAGGCAAGAACGGTCAGTTCCGCACGCCACGCCATATCATCAAGTTGATGGCAGAGCTGGTGCAGCCACAACTAGGCCACAAGATTGCTGATCCCGCATGTGGTTCTGGTGGTTTCCTGCTGGGTGCTTACCAGTACATCGTCACCGAGCTGGCGAAAAAGGCAGGTGCAAAGGATCTCAAGCCCGATGAAGATGGCTTTTTCCGTACCTCGGTAGCGGCTGGATTGACTGAAAAGGCACAGGCTATCTTGCAGGCCTCCCTCCATGGTTATGATATCGACAGCACCATGGTTCGGCTGGGGCTGATGAATCTGATGATGCACGGTATCGATGAGCCCAATATCGACTACAAAGATACACTCTCGAAGAGTTACCATGAAGAGGCTGAATACGACATTATCCTCGCCAATCCCCCGTTTACCGGCAGCATCGACAAGGGGGATATCAACGAAGAGCTCACCCTCAACACCACCAAGAGCGAACTGCTCTTTGTCGAGAATATCTACCGCCTGCTGAAAAAGGGCGGCACCGCCTGTGTCATCGTACCGCAAGGGGTGTTGTTTGGCTCCGGCAAGGCATTCAAGGCGCTGCGCCAGAAGCTGGTGGAGCGTTGTGAACTGAAGGCGGTGATTACCATGCCGAGTGGTGTGTTCAAACCTTATGCCGGGGTCAGTACCGCCATCCTGCTATTTACCAAGGTCTATGATCCAAAGGAGAAGGTTGCCCAACCCGCCACGGAACAGGTCTGGTTTTATGATATGAAGGAGGATGGCTATACGCGGGATGACAAGCGTACCAAGCAGGAAGGGTATGGGGATCTGCAGGATATTGTTGCCAAATACCATGCTCGTGATCATGAGTTGGATACGGATCGAAGGGTTACCGAAGAGAACAAGCGCTTCTTTGTTCCATATGATGAGATCAAGGCTGAGGGCTATGACCTCTCGCTCTCCCGTTACAAGGAGGAGGTGTTTGAAGAGGTGGAGTATGAGGCACCAAGAGTCATTCTGGAGCGCTTGTTGAAAGATGAAGTGGGTGATCAGGAAGAGGACGATTTAGACAGGATACAGAGCGGGATTGTGCGGGAACTGTTGGAGCTTAGGGAGATGGTTGGATGATTTCCAAACCACTTGTCGAGGTTGCTACAGTTATCGCTGGACAATCTCCTGCATCGTCCACATACAACTCAGATGGTGATGGGCTCCCTTTCTTTCAAGGGAAAGCAGACTTTCAGGAAATGTACCCTAAAGAGCGTATGTGGTGTACAAGTGAAAGGCGAAAGGAAGCTGAGCCTGGAGATGTTCTAATCTCGGTACGTGCCCCAGTTGGTGCAGTAAATATCTGTAACCAGAAATCAGTTATTGGTCGTGGCCTGTCTGCTATACGCCCATCTTCAGATCTTAATGAGATGTTCCTTTATTATTTTCTTAAAGCTAATGAGCAGAAAATTAGTGCACTAGGAACAGGTTCAACATTTAAGGCTATAACACAAGACACGCTTAAAAGAATTGAAATTCCTCTTCCCCCACTTGATGACCAAAAGCGCATTGCTCATTTGCTAGGTAAGATAGAAGGACTAATTGCCCAGCGTAAACAACACCTGCAACAACTGGATGATCTGCTCAAAAGCACCTTTCTGGAGATGTTTGGCCCGATGGCACCAGGATTTGACGACTGGCCGCTTGTAGAAATAAAAGATTTAGCTGCAAAGCATAAAAGAGCAATGCGTACCGGTCCTTTTGGGTCAAACCTTCTGCATAGTGAGTTTACAGCTGAAGGAGATGTCGCTGTACTTGGTATCGATAATGCAGTGCAAAACTGCTTTGCATGGGGTGAGCGGCGCTTTATTAGCGATGAAAAATACCAAGAACTTGAGAACTATAAAATTTATCCTGGTGACGTAATTGTCACAATTATGGGCACAATTGGTCGCTCTGCGGTTATACCTGATGATGTTCCACTAGCCATTAACACCAAGCATTTAGTTGCAATTACTCTCAATAGAGAAATAGCTAATCCATTTTTTCTATCGTATTCGATTCATTCAAGTCCTTTCATTCTCAAACAATTCCAGAGCAAGACTCGTGGAGCAATAATGAGTGGTCTGAATCTTGGCCTTATCAAAGAGACAAAGCTCAAACGCCCTCCTATTGAGATGCAAAATCGATTTACGGCTATCCACAAAAAAATCGATGGAATCAAATCCTGCTACCAGCAAAGCCTAACCGATCTGGAAAATCTCTATGGTGCACTAAGTCAGAAGGCATTCAAGGGTGAACTGGATCTGTCACGAATTCCGCTGTTGGTCAATGTAGAGTCATCTATCGAATTGCAAGAAGAGTTTGTGATCGAAAAGATAACAACAGATGGGTCTCTCTTTTTTAACCTTCCAAACTCTAAAGACTACCCGCTTTCAGATCTGGAGAATCGTAGAGAGATCATCAGGCGAGCTTTTTCTCGGCTTGTTCACAATAGCAGTGCAGGAGAGGAGATTTCGTTAACGAGGTTTTGGGACAAGCTCTATTGGGAGTCTGGAGACCATGCAGGAGAAGGGGATCTTCCTTTTCATGTAAAAGACTATGACTATCTCAAACAGCTACTTTTTGAAGCGATTAGAGGTGGGAAGATTGAGCAGACCCGTGATCGTCTTGAGCTGGGTGGTGATGAGGAACTTGGCAACAAGATTGTTCTGAAAAGGGCTCTGCAGGATTAGAGGATGAAACTGCTCCGTCTGAAGATTACTGACCCGGAAGGCTTTCGCAGTCTGCAGTCTGGGTTTGAGTACCATTTTCGCACGGAGTGGACGTTGCAGGATGAACAGGGCTTTGCCCCCTTTGTCTGTGCTGGTCCCAACGGTAGTGGCAAGTCCAATCTGTTGGAGGTGTTGGCGGCGATCTTCTTCCAGTTGGAGGTACTTCGTATTCGACGCAGCTTTCTGCCGGAAGAGCTGGAAGAGTTGAGTGAGCAGATGCACCCACACGCTTTTGAGCTGGAGTACCTGATTAGAGTTCCTATGCATCTTATCAAAGCGGATGGCCCACAGTGGGCAAAGGTTTTGGTATGGAAAGAGCTGGAGAAGCCAGTCAGGTTTAGTTGGGAAAACCAGAGTGACTTTAATGCAGATCCCAATGAAACATTCAGAGCAGGTTATGCCGATGTTTTGTTGCCTCAGCATGTGTTGGGTTACTCCTCTGGTGAAAATGAAATCATCAGCCTGCCGTTTTTCAAGATGCGCTTTGTGCAATTTGATGAGTACAGACGTGCATTGCAAATGGAGGACCTGTATTCAGGCCGACCTGATGCCCGCATGACCTATCTGGATAGCAGCTTCAGTCAGGCAATTCTGTTGTGCAATTTACTGTTCCAGGATGAGAAGGAGTTGGAACTGCTGCTTAAAGATGTTGGTCTTGAGGCGTTGAAAGAGTTTCGAATTATTCTTCGGCGATCCATACAGCTCTCCACTGATGAGATCGGGAGCTTTATAAGAGAGTGGGGATCGGGTGGTTACGGTAAGGGCAGCTATGGTCCATCTAATCCTGCCATCTCATTTGATGAAGGAAGGAATCGGTACACGATCAATCTGATGCATTTGCTGGAAGCAAATGTGAATTCGGAAAAGAATTTTGATCCGATTGTCACTCGCTTGAAACGATGTGCCACCTGCAGTTTTGAGGATGAGGAGAGCGATACCCTCTATCTTGATTTTTGTGTAAACGAGGCAACCCGTGAGGCCTTTCTGAAAAATTTTGGTTCGGGAGAGACTTCTCCTGCAATTGCACTGTTTCAGGCCTTTCAGGTGCTATTGACGCTCAACCTCTATTCAGTGAGTCAGAGTCTGAAGCGGGATCTATACCAATCCGATAGCCACTATGTGAGTGAAACGGTGCCAGTGCTGGCATCTGATGAACGCATCATGCGTTTCAAGTTTGTTCAGTTCAGCAAGAATGGGATTGAGCAGCCTGTGATGCTGAAGGATCTCTCGGATGGAGAGCATCAGCTACTGCATACGCTGGGGCTCTGTATGCTGTTCAGAGGAACCAATAGCCTCTTCTTGCTGGATGAGCCGGAGACCCACTTCAATCCGGACTGGCGCGCCAATTTTGTATCCCGGTTGTATGAGGTTTTTGAGGGTAGTGACAGCCAGGAGATGTTGGTGACCACCCATACGCCATTTCTGATCTCGGACAGCAAACCGGAAAAGGTGCTGGTGTTTAACAAAGAGGATGGTGAGGTCTCTGTGAGCCATCCTGAATACAATACGCTGGGTGCCTCTATTAATAAAATCACCATGTCGACTTTTGACAAGCGTGAGACGATTGGTCTACGTGCTCAGGGAATGTTGGATGAGTTCAGACTACGTTCCAAAGATGGAGGTGAGGACAAAAAGGCGCTCATTAAGCAGATTGATCAGCAGCTTGGTGATTCGGTAGAGAAGGTGCTGTTGATCAACACGATTCTCGACAGTATGGAGGAGAGTGGCTGATGCTTTTTCCCTACAAATATGTTGAACATGATATGGAGAAGATGCAGGCATTTGTCGATTTCATCTTCTTTGAGGTGTGGTGTAAAGCACCTATTGGGCTAAAATTTAGTTTGGATCTTTTTAATGGCGAGCCAAACCTAAAAGAGGTACTTGTTAAGTTTGGATTTTCAAGAAAACCACCTAAGCGAGGAAAACAGTTCTACGAAGACATTAAGGATATCTATGGTTCTTTTTCACAGTTAGATTCTGTGCAAATTGAGCTGCTCAAAAAGTGGTACGAAGCGAATAATGATATCGAAAGGATTTGTGCTAATGATCCGACGACTCATATTGTACGTTATGCTGATATTAGGAATTTCCACCCTGAGTTGTATGAGAAATTAGCTTCGTTCTTCAAAGGACTCTATTCAGAAGAATTACTTGGGCGCTCTGCTTTGCGAGAAAAGATCGGTCAGATCGATAATCATTATAAAAAATTCATGGAGGAAAATAGACCATTGAAATGCCCTTTCTGTGGGATTACTGACATGCTGAGTGTTTACCATTCTAAACGTGAGGCATATGACCACTATCTTCCCAAAGGGCTATACCCATTTAACTCAATCAATTTCAAGAATTTGGTGCCTGCCTGCCACTACTGCAATAGCAGTTACAAAACCACTCAGGATCCATCCTACTCTCCCAAAGATCCGGCTGGTGAGATCAATCGTCGTAAATCCTTTTATCCTTATGCCACAGTCCGCCACAATATCGAAATTACCATCGCTCTCAATACGGTAGATGTTGATCGTATGACAGAGGCTGATATCCGGCTTGATTTTGGACCGGCAGAAGTCCAAGAGGAAATAGAGACTTGGAGAGAGGTGTATGGAATTGATGAACGTTATCGAGGAAAGCTGCTAAATGGTGATGCCAAGGCGTGGCTTGTCGAAGTGTTTGATGAGTGGCGATGGAATGAGGAGAGCTTTGGGGAAGAAGGGAGAAATCCTAGTCAGTACCTTAGAGAATTAAATAGGCATACCAGTAAATCTCCATATGCAAACAGTAATTTTATAAAAAAGGCTTTCCTTGAGGGATGCCGTAGAGCAGGGGGTTTTGATTCACTGCGGGAGATTGAGTAGATGGCAGCTTACAAACCACCCTGCACAATCACCTCCACCCTGCTCACGCTGGTTGCCGAGATCAGTGAGAGGGTTGGGCACTATACCGCGTTGGCAGAGCAGCATCAGTCACCACGTCTGCGCCGGGAAAATCGCATCCGTACCATTCAGGCCTCATTGGCGATTGAGAACAATACCCTCTCTCTTGAGCAGGTAACCGCAGTGATTGAGGGCAAGCGGGTGCTGGGCCATCCGCGTGAGATTCAGGAGGTGCGTAATGCCTTCTCCTGCTATGAGGCGATGGAGCAGTGGCGCCCCGGCTCCGAGCAGGATTTTCTGGCTGCACATGCATTGCTGATGCAGGGACTGGTGGATGAGGTGGGTCGCTATCGCACTGGTGGGGTGGGTATCTTTCGAGAGAAGAAGCTGTTGCATATGGCACCACCTGCAGATCGGTTGCCCAAATTGATGGGAGATCTGTTTCAGTGGATTGTAACAACCGATGAGCACCCATTGATCGCCAGTTCCCTGTTCCACTATGAGCTGGAGTTTATCCACCCCTTTGCAGATGGTAACGGGCGGATGGGCCGACTCTGGCAGACGTTGATATTGCGCGACTGGAAGCCGTTGTTTGCCTTCTTGCCGGTTGAGACGGTAATCCATGATCGGCAGGAGTCCTATTATCAAGTATTGATGGAGGCCGACCGGCTGGGGGATGCAACGCCATTTGTTGAATTTATGTTGGTCGCACTGCGTGATGCGATTAGTGAGGCTGTGGCAACCGATCAAGTAAGCGTTCAAGTAACCGACCAAGTAAATGCGCTGATGCGACAGATTGGGGGTGAGGAGTGGGGAAGTCGTGATCTGATGCTGGCGCTGGGGCTGTCTCATCCGCCGACCTTTCGTAAAAATTATCTCAACCCGGCGTTGGCCGGTGGATGGATTGAGCGTACCCAGCCCGATTCACCGCGCAGTCCGACCCAGCGTTACCGTTTGACTCCCAAAGGTTATCGTTGGCTGCAGCAGCTACAAGAGTGAATCCATGAGTAAAGGTACTTCAAAGAAACCCGGCTGGAGAGACCTCAAGCGTGAGCTGGTTGAGCTGGATCAACGTGAGTTGCTGAAACTGATTCAGGATCTCTATGGTGCCAGTAAGGAGAACAAGGTCTTTCTCCATACCCGTTTTGCCTTGGGGGAGGATCTGTTACAGCCCTATAAGGCGATGATTGAACGTTGGACTTGTCCAGATGTGACACGTGATCAGGATTACTCGATCTCTAAAGCCAAAAAGGCTATTTCCGATTATCGAAAGGCAGTGGGTCATCCAGAAGGGATGGCAGAGCTGTCCGTGTTTTACTGTGAATCGTGTGCAGCACTCCTGAGTTATTGTGGTATGGGGGATGAGCGCTATTTTGTTGCGCTGGTCGGGATGTTTGAACAGGCTCTGAAAGGGATTGGGCAGTTGAGTGAAGGACAGCAAACAGAATTTTTACAACGTCTTGATCAGGTTCGTGCAGAGGCCCCGGATTGGGGGTGGGGCGTAAGTGATGATATGGATGAGCTGTTGTTCGAATATGGATTTGGTGTGGCATAGCGGGTGATGATGAAAATATGAGTGGTTCCCCATTAACATTGCGTCAGGCGGCGGAGCTGTTCCGTGACAAGCGTCTGCTCTGGATCTTTATTCTCGGCTTCTCCAGCGGTTTCCCTTGGGTGCTAATCGGTTCGGCAATGACCGCCTGGCTGCAGGAGGCGGGGCTGACCCGTACTGCCATCGGCTTCTTTGGCTCGGTCTTTGTGGTCTATGCCCTCAACTTCCTCTGGGCGCCGCTGCTGGATCGGCTGCAGGTGCCATTGCTACGAAGATGGTTGGGGCCGCGCCGGGGCTGGATCGTGGCGATGCAGGGAGTCATATCTGTAGCCGCAATGTTGATTGGATTGACTAACCCGTCGATTAGTATCTTCTGGACCAGTCTGTTGGCGTTGCTGATTGCGATTGCCTCAGCAACGCAGGATATTGCGGTGGACGCCTACCGTATTGAGATTATTGGTACCACGGAGTCTGAAAAGATTCCTCATGCCGCTGCCAT
>CAYQFH010000070.1:0-14221 GCA_964416755.1 uncultured Piscirickettsiaceae bacterium
GTCGATCTGACGACCCCCGGGGCCGATGGAGGGTTCGCTATAGGTGATGGTGAGTACATCGGTCAACAGGCCGCTCTGCTCACGCCACTGCTGCCGCACCGCATCCAGCGGGGCGTCTCTCAGTTCGCCACTCAGCAGATCAGCAACCACTCGCGCCACATGAGGGCCGGATTCATTGGCGTCCGGGTTCTCGCCATAGATGACGGGGACATGTTCGATCAGGTCTTGCCCATCCGGTTGGAGTGGCTTGAAGTGCTGGTTGGTTTTGGTCAGTGCATCGGTGAGCTGCTGTACGATCGCCTCGGTACGGGCCAGTGGTGTCCCCTGCGGAAGCAGCAGCCGCGCTTCCAGGATATCGCCCTCAATGGATGGGAAACCGACAAACTTGAGTTTGCCACTGGCTGGCATAGCAACTGCCAGAATCATCAACAGAATCACCAGACCGACGGTGAGATAGCGATACTCCACGGCGAAATCGATCATCGGCCCGAAGAGGTTGTCGCGCAGTCGGTTGAAATTGCGTTCAAAGGTCTGGCGGAAACGGGACTCCTGACGCTGATCCATGTGACCGAGTGAGTGTCCCAGATGGTTGGGAAGTACCCAGAATGCCTCCAGCAGGCTGACGCTGAGTACCACCAGCAGCACAATGGGCATGACTCGCAGTACCTGGCCAATCTCACCGCTGATAAAGGCGAGCGAGCCGAATACCAGTACAGTGGTGGTGAAGGAGGAGAGGATACCTGGTTGTACCTGTTTGACACCATTGAATGCGGCCTGCATTGGACGATCCCCACGCTCCATGCGGGAGGCGATATTCTCGGCGATGACGATGGCATCGTCCATCAGCAGGCCGATACCGATCAACAATCCTACCATCGAGATCATGTTGATGGTGATGCCGAACAGTGGCAGCAGAAACAGGCCACCCAGAAAAGAGACTGGCAGTCCCATGGTCACCCAGAAACTGTAGCGCAGACTGAAGAAGAGCCACAGTACCAGAAAGACCAGTGCAAGGCCGGCCATTCCGTTGTCCAGCAGCATCTCCAGACGGTCACGAACCATTGAAGAGCGATCCTGTGTCAGTGTCAGTTGAATGCCGCTGGGTGCAGCCTGCTGTTCACGTTCGACAAAGGCGACAATCTGATCATAGATCTTGAGCAGGTCCTGGTGCTGGTTCTTGGTAATGTTGAGAATGGCTGCCCGCTTTCCATTGAACAGAATCTTCTCCTCATCCAGCTCAAAACGGTCATGGATGGTGGCGATCTCTCCCAACTTGATGGCAGCACCGCTACGCCCGGAGAGGATTACCAGCTCTTGTAGAGCGGCTACACTTTTACTTTGATCATCAAAGCGCAGTAGCAGGTCCTCGTCATTGCTCTGCAGCTTGCCAACCGGAGTACCGATACTCTGCAGCTGCAGGGTGTTGGCGATATCGGTAGCTGAGAGGCCAAATTGACGCAACCGCTGTTGCGGAATTTCAATACGCAGCTGGTGATCCGAGAAGCCCTGTATGGTGATAGTGGCAACGCCGGTCTGCTGTTTCAGTCGTGCCTTGATGGTCTCTGCATAGCTACGCAGCATGGTCGCACCCTCCGGCCCGGTGATGGCGATGGAGACTACGGCATCGGTGCGCCCCAGCTCCTCGGTCACCGGCTGTTCGGCATCGTCCGGAAAGTCGTCAATGGCATCGACACTGGTTTTGATGTCATCCAGAAAGCGGGGCATCTCGATCCCCTCCAGCTTGACCAGAGTGGCGCTGCCAACCCCCTCATTCGAAGCACAACGGATCTCCTCCAGCCCGACCACCCCCTCTGTTGCCTCCTCCAGACGGCGACAGATCGCATCTTCCACCTCGGAGGCGGTGGCTCCGGGATAGGCAACACGCACCTCCACCTTGTCATTTTCGATGCGAGGGAAGGTTTCACGCTGCTGTCCCGGCAGAGCCACCAGCCCCAGCAGGATGATCGCCACCATCAACAGATTGGCGGCATTGGGATGGTTGGTGAACCAGCGAATCATTGTGCGGACTCCAGAGTACTGCTGTTGGCAGCATTGAGTAGCTGTTGTGCTGCACTGTCGTCATGTTTTGGCCGAACCGGCATCCCCTCAACTGCCGGAATCAGATCACTCAGCACCAGTGTGTCGCCGGCATTGATGCCGGATTTGATTACACTCAAATTGCCCTGGCTGTAACGGATCTCGACGGGTCGGATCTGTAGCTGATTGTTGCTGTTGAGCAGATAGACCTTGCCACCACGCACGGCACTGCGTGGAATCACAATCTGCTGCGGTTGAATGCGCCCCTGCAGGGCCACTTTCACAAACATCCCCTTGGAGAGCGGAGGACGCTGACCGGGAATCACCTGTTCGTAGGGTTTGTCGAGTGCCACCACAACGCCGATGGTGCGGGTTTCGCTATCGATACTGTCAGAGAAGCGGACAAATTCCGCTTCCCAGCGAGCCGTGATGCCTCCCAGATCCATCTCGATGGTCGGTTGCAGTGCCGCATAGTTGACCAGCCCTTCAGTCAACTCTTTCTGCCCGGGAGGGGTATCCCGATGGCCGATAAAGAGGCGGCGCATGGAAGAGAGGGCCACCTGGGCTACCACCTCGGAGCGATCCACACCATCCCCCTCAAACAGCTTCTGTCCACTGCTGATGTACTGTTCGGTCTCCATATCCAGTGAGGCAATACGCAGATTGAAGGGGGCGTGTATCTTGGTGTGTTCCAGATCACGCTGAGCCTGTGCCAGCTTGGCCTCGATTACTCGGCGTTGTGAGGGGATCAGAGCGAGGGTATTGCTGAGATTTTGTACTGCAGTGCGAGAGTTGAGCATGGTCCGTTCCGCACTGTCGGCACTGCTGCGGGAGATGTTGCCCTGTTTGGCCAGTGACTGCAGCCGCTCCAGCTCCCGTTGTGCCAGTTGAAGATTGCGCTGTTCGATATTCAATAGTTCAATGGTGTTGAGTTGATTCACCTCCAGCTCAGCCAACTCGGCCTTGAGCTGTTCCCGGGCCAGCTCGTAGTCGACCGGATCAATGCGGTAGAGCAGCTCACCGGCAGCGATGATCTCTCCATCACGCAGTCGTGGATGCATTTCGATTACGCGGCCGCTTACCTGTGCAATCGCACTCCAGACCTTTGCAGGTTGTACACTGCCATATCCCTCTGCAACCGGGCGCAGATCCAGCTGTGGCACCGTGAGGGTGCGCACAGCCTGTGGAGGAGTTGGAGTCTCGACCTGTTGTGGGGGCTGTTTGTTACCGGTCAGGTTGCTGAATATCGCAATGCCGATGGCGATGGGGGGGAGTATCCAGAGCATGCGCAGGCTCTTTCTGGTTGAAGATGATTGCATTGGAGTCTCCTGTTTAGGAAAGGGGTGACGCGGTAACTATAGTGTGTGAATGTGGAGAGAGTATGGAAAGATTGAAAATAGTGTAATTGATAATTATCAATACGTGTGCCTGGTTTTGTCAGCAGGTGCGGAGATGGTCTCTGGTATAATTTGTCACAATTTTTTGATTCCAACTGAAAATTCAACCAGAGAAAAAGAGATAGGATTGCCCAAGCCATGTCTGAAATTACCAAACTCGTAGCCCGTCAAATTATCGATTCCCGTGGAAACCCAACGGTTGAAGTCGATGTCACCACCGCTTCCGGCGCCATGGGGCGCGCTGCGGTACCTTCCGGTGCCTCGACCGGATCACGCGAGGCGGTCGAGCTGCGTGATGGCGACAAGAGCCGTTACGGTGGTAAAGGGGTGTTGAATGCGGTGGCCAACGTCAATGGCGAGATTAATGATGCGCTGAAGGGAAAGGATGTAACCAGTCAGGCAGAGATCGACCAGACTATGATCGATCTCGATGGTACCGACAACAAAGGGCGTCTGGGAGCCAATGCGTTGTTGGCGGTGTCGATGGCCGCAGCCCATACTGCAGCCAATGAGCAGCAGATCCCTCTCTATCGCTATCTGACACCAAACGGCCCCTACAAGATGCCGGTTCCAATGATGAATATCATCAATGGTGGTGAGCACGCCGACAACAGTATTGACCTGCAAGAGTTCATGATTCTGCCGGTCGGTGCTGGTTCCGTTACTGAGGCGGTACGTTACGGTGCCGAGGTGTTCCATGTGCTGAAGAGTGTGCTGGCTGGACAGGGGATGAGTACCGCAGTGGGTGATGAGGGTGGCTTTGCGCCCAATCTCTCCTCCAACGAGGCGGCGATCGAGGTGATTCTGGAGGCGATCGAGAAGGCTGGCTTCAAGGCCGGTGGCGATATGTATATCGGTCTGGATGCAGCCAGCTCTGAGTTCTACAAGGATGGTCAATACAATCTCGCCTCCGAGGGCAAGGTGATGGACTCCACCGGTATGATTGATGTGCTGGAGAGCTGGGTTGATCAGTATCCGATTCTCACCATCGAGGATGGTCTCGATGAGGGTGACTGGGATGGCTGGAAGCAGTTGACCGAGCGCTTGGGTGGCAAGGTACAGCTGGTTGGTGATGATCTGTTCGTGACCAATACCAGAATTCTTGCGGAAGGGATCGAGAAGTCGATCGGTAACTCGATTCTTATCAAGGTGAATCAGATTGGCACCCTGACCGAGACCTTGGCAGCGATTCAGATGGCGAAGGATGCCAACTACACTGCGGTAGTGTCACATCGTAGTGGCGAGACAGAGGATGTCACCATTGCTGATCTGGCGGTGGCGACCAGTGCCGGGCAGATCAAGACCGGTTCACTCTCCCGCTCCGACCGTATCGCCAAATACAATCAGCTAATCCGCATTGAGGAGCAGTTGGGTAGTGAGGCGCTCTATACGGGTCTGGATGTCTTCTATAATCTGCCTCACCTAAGCAAGTAACCGCACATCGGCTGCTCAATGAACCAGCGTCTGTTGTTTGGAGGGCTCTTCTTCCTGCTGGCAGTGCTGCAGTTCAAACTCTGGTTCTCGGAGAAGGGGGTGCCTCGACTGTGGGAGATGGAGCAGTCTATCGTGCAGCAGATCGAGCTCAATCAGCAACTGGAGCACTGCAATCGTGCACTGCGTGCCGAGGTGATTGATCTGAAGAGTGGGCGTGAGGCGCTGGAGGAGCGTGCGCGGAGTGATCTGGGAATGATCAAGCCGGGTGAAATTTTTGTCTCACTGGTTGATGACACCGCAACCCCTCGTATCGCAATCGACCAGCGTGATCAGTGTGAACAGGTGATCCAGTGATGGCACCACTCTGGGCAGTGGTTCCTGCTGCAGGTATCGGTAGTCGTATGCTGGCGGATCGTCCCAAGCAATATCTGCGACTGGCTGGTCGCACGGTGATTCAGCATAGTATCGAGCGTCTGCTGTCACTGCAGATGTTACACGGTGTTGTGGTCTCGATTGCCGCACATGACAGGTGGTGGTCCGAGTTGGAGTGGAGCAGACCGGAGTTGATCCATAGGGTTGAGGGGGGGGCAGAGCGCTCTGACTCCGTACTCAATGCGCTCGATTGGTTGGCAGACAAGAGTACAGAGGATAGTTGGGTGATGGTGCATGATGCTGCTCGTCCCTGCTTGAATCGATCGGATCTGCAGGGGCTGGTAGATAGCGTGACCAGAGGAGATGGCGTTGGAGGCATACTCGCTGCACCGGTAGCTGATACCCTGAAGCGTGCCGGATCGAACCGAGAGATAGTGGAAACGGTGGATCGCTCCACGCTGTGGCGGGCGCTGACACCACAGATGTTTCGGCTGGGTATGTTGCGTGAGGCACTACAGCAGGCACGGATTGCCGGTGTTGCAATTACGGATGATGCGCAGGCGATGGAGCGGATGGGGTACCACACACAGCTGGTGGAGGGGGCAGTTTCCAATCTTAAAATCACCCATCCCGGTGATCTTGCGGTGGCGGAAGAGATTTTGCGGAGTATGGAGGAATGAGACTTCAGCCTTTCAGAATGGGTCACGGTTATGATGTACACGCCTTTGAGGCGGGAGATCACCTGATACTGGGCGGTGTCCGTATTCCCTGTGACCGGGGATTCAAGGCTCACTCCGATGGGGATGTGGCAATTCATGCGCTTTGTGATGCATTGCTGGGGGCCATTGCGCAGGGGGATATTGGTCAGCTCTTCTCGGACTCCGATCCTCAGTACAAAAATATGGATAGCAGGATCTTTCTGCGTAGAGTGATTGAACGGGTTGTGGCTGCGGGTTACCGACTGGCCAATGTCGATCTCACCATTGTGGCGCAGTCACCAAAGATGGCACCCTATATTCTACCGATGCGTACAGTCTTGAGTGAGGAAATGGGGGTGGATCTGGATCAGATCAGTGTCAAGGCGACAACAACGGAACGGCTCGGTTTTGAGGGGCAGCAGCAAGGGATTGCGGTTCATGCTGTGGTGCTATTGATGACGGCCTGAAGAAAGTGGATATGGAACTATTCCCCTATGCTCATGGTGGCCCTGTTGCCAGCGGCCGATTGCGTAGTACCCCGGAAGATTTCCAGGTCTTTGAAGACCTTGGTTTTTCCCCAAGTGGTGAAGGGCAGCATTGTATGGTCGAGATCGAAAAGCGAGACCTCAATAGTGATTGGGTTACTTCACAAATTGCGAAGCTGGCCGGAGTGAAAAAACGGGATGTCGGGCTGGCCGGATTAAAAGATCGTTATGCCGTCACACGACAGTGGTTCTCGGTTGATCTGGCGGGAAGGGAGGAGCCGGAGTGGTCTCTACTGGAGTTGATGGTGCGTGAGGGGCAACGCCTTACTGTGCTGCAGGTAGAACCGCACCATAGAAAGATTCGCAAAGGGGCGTTGAAGGGGAACCGCTTTCAGCTGGTTGTGCGTGAGATGGCAGGAGAGCGTGCAGCAATCGAGGGGCGCCTGCTGCAGATTCAACAGAATGGCGTGCCCAACTATTTTGGAGAGCAGCGTTTTGGGCGGGATGGGGGCAATGTAGAGAAGGCTGAACAGATGTTTGCCAGAGCGTATCGTCCACGTGGTCGTCATGAACGAGGACTGCTGCTCTCTGCTGCTCGCTCCGAGATTTTCAATCGGGTGTGTGGCGCCAGGGTAGAGCAGGGGAGTTGGAATCGGGCGGTGGAGGGAGATCTGTTTGTCTTGAATCGCAGTCGTGCCCGCTTTAGTGAGACGGTTTCAGAAGAGATTCACCAGAGGGTTTTAGAGAAAGATATTCATCCAACGGGTGCATTGTGGGGGCGTGGAGCATTGGAGAGTGGTGGAGAAGTTGCTCTGCTTGAGCAATCCATAGCGGAGAATCTGGAGTCTCTGGTCAAAGGGTTGGAGGAGGCTGGATTGGAACAGGATCGTCGCGCCCTGCGGCTGGTGCCGGAGGGGCTGGAGTGGAAGTGGCTGGAACCGGATCGACTGCAGCTCAACTTCTGGTTGCCTGCCGGAGCCTATGCAACGGTTGTTTTGCGTGAGTTGCTCGGTTAACAGTGACAGGTTTTACGTAGACGCTTCAAACAACTTTTTCCAACTGTGGTGCCAGCGGCAGATCTCCTCCAGTCCTTTTGGTTTGGAGATGATGTAGCCTTGCAGTAGCAGTTTATCGGAAAGTGTGTTCAGATAGTTGAGATCATCCTCATTGTCGATGCCTTCGGCCACGACCTCAACCGTAGATTCGGTAAAGATGTCCATCAGTGAGTGGGTGATGACCTGAGACATACTGTCTGTTGCGATATTGATGATCAGACTGCGATCCAGTTTGATTTCACTGAAAGGGAGGTTCTTGAGTTGCTGGATGTTGGTGAAACCGGTACCAAAATCATCCAGTGCGAGTTCAAATCCTTTAATGCGCAGACGACCCAGTGTCTCCAGCTGAGTCGTCTCATCAATGGCGACATTCTCGGTGATCTCCAACATCAGTTGGTGCGGCGTGACGCCATTGCGCTCAACCAGTTCCAGCAGCTGTTCTGGGAACCTGTTGTTGTGGAGTGTATTCGGGGAGATATTGATCGAGATACGACAACTCTCGCCAAACTCATCTCTCAACTGTGGAAGGTCTTTCAATGCATGGTCAATCAGCTCAAAGGTTAGTTCATCAATCAGGTTGTGGCGCTCTGCAGTGGGGATGAACTGATTTGGGGTAATGACATTCATCAACAGTGGTGAGTTGATTCGGGCCAGAACCTCAAGCCCTCTTACCTCCCCGGTGCGGGTCGAAACCTTCGGTTGATAGTAAGGAATCAACTGGTGTTGGTGAATGGCACGACTGAGCTCGAGTTCGTTCAGCTGTTCATAGTTTGACTGATAGATCGAGCGCATGGTCTTCATCTTGTGAAGAAGTCGTTCCACCTTTTCCTGGTCAATTGGTTTGTTGATACACCCTGTCAGACGAATGCGCATTGAGGTGGTAACCTGTTCAGCCAGCTGGATGATCTTGCTATCCAGCGCAGAAAGGATCACAACGGCCCCCTCGTATCGCATGTCACTCAATTTGTGGATCAATTCAATCCCATCCATGCCCGGCATATTGAGATCGATAAAGAGTAGGTCAAATGGAGGAGTGGCACCTTTTACAAATTTGAGAGACTCCTCTCCCGATGAGCAGCTGACGACATCCTGAATGTCAAGTGAGCGGAGCGTCGCCTCGGCTGCTGCAAGCATCGCTCTGGAATCGTCAACAATAAGTACCTTCAGGTCGTTTGTGCCCATGATGAAGTGATTTCTGTCTATGTTTATGTGGTCAATATACAGATATTTGTATGAGGCGTCGAGAATGGGATCTGATTACAGATCACTGTAGTTTCAATAAGATGTAAAGTGCCCCGGTGCCTCCGTCGCGTTGTCGGGCTGAGCAGAATGCGAGCACCTCCGGTTGTTGTTTCAACCACTGGTTGACCCAGCTTTTCAGTTTCGGTGAGGCATCGGCTGAATGGTTCCCTTTGCCGTGGATCAGTTGAATACAGCGAATGCGCCTGTGCTGTGCATGTCGCAGCAGCAGCTCCAACTCCTCTCTCGCCTGTGCAGTTGTCAGCCCATGCAGATCCAACTCCAGATCGGAGCAGTAGGCCCCCTTTTTCAGCTTCTGTAGTGTGGAGTGAGGAAGGTGGTCTCTCACATAGAATAGCACCTCTTCGGCACCGACCTGATCTTCAGGCTCCAGTTCCAGGGGGTGAATTGATTCGTTATACCAGCGGTTGGGGAGTGTACTCCTTTCGGCTTGTCTTGGTGAAGGTGGAGCAGGCGGTTGACTTTTCTGTTCGGTCCGGTCGCTCTTTTTCAGAGGACGCACCCCTTTGGTCATCTTGCGGAAGAGGGCGGCATCTTCGTCACTGATGGTCATATCTTCAAGAGAATAGATTACGCCACCACCGTTTACGGTTGTTGGGTAGTAGCTCTGTTGGTTGCAGGTCGACAGGTCGCTCACGTGACAGCACCCAGCCGGGCAGTGGTGGATTCTCACTGGAACCACAGGAGAGCCCCAGATTGTTGGGATCGTAGATCTTTATCATGGTTGGCGTCTCGGCATGGTTGGTGTAGACAATGCCGCAGATACGCTCATCATGTTCGTGGCGCAATAGTGTATCGATTTCGCTGATAAATTCGGTGAATTCGGTGACGCTGGCCTGAGCCGTAGGTGGGGGCTCACCAACGGCATAGATATACCACCCTTCCAGTTTCCCCTGATGAAGCTGTTCCCAGAAACGGGTCAGATCATCCCACTGCAACAGGCTGGAGAAGAGACCGTTGAAGGTTTGGTGATAGCTGCTGTCCATGGTTTTATTTTACCGGAATGGCCATCTGCTGTGGTACCTGACGGGGGTTCCAGTGGGTTAAAGCCCACTCCCAGAGTGTCTCAATCCGGTCAAGTGGGGGAGGCGTATGACCAAGGAAAATGAGCACCTGAGTCAGGTTGTCCACCGCGCTCTCCAAGGCAAGTGGAGTTGCCAGATTCTGTTTGCTCAGCTTCTGTCCGTTGGCAGCAGTGGCAACCGGCAGGTGTCCATAGCTTGGCATTGGATACCCCAGTTGCTGCTGCAGATAGATCTGGCGTGGTGTGGAGTCAAGCAGATCGCTGCCGCGAACAATATGGGTGATTCCTTGTAGATGGTCATCGACCACTACAGCAAGCTGATAGGAGAAGAGCTCATCTGCGCGACGAATGACAAAGTCGCCAATGTCGGTTGCAAGATTCCACTGCTGCTTGCTTTGCCACTGGTCATTGAGGTGGATGATCTGAGAGGGGGTATGAATGCGGACTGCATGTTGCAGGAGTGCCTGTTGCGTATGGCGGCAGTGACCGGGATAGATCGGTTTTCCTTTCAGACTACTGCGTGAGCAGCTGCAGCCAAACAGTACCCCCTGCTCTGTCAGTTGATCCAGTGCCTGTTGATAGTGGGCATACCGCTCTCCCTGATAAATAACGGCCCGGTCCCAATGCAGCTGGTGAGCCTCCAGTGTCCGCAAGATCTCATCGGCAGCACCTGCTACAGTGCGGGGAGGGTCAAGGTCCTCGATACGTACCAGCCACTCCCCATGGTGTAATTTTGCCTCCAGATAGCTGCCAACTGCAGCAACCAGCGAGCCAAAATGGAGTGGTCCGGTTGGAGAGGGGGCGAAACGGCCTCGATAGTGCTGCACAGATGGATTTTCTTGTTGCACAAATAAAACTTATTCTATAAAATGGTTGAATATTTTTTCAATACAAAATTCAGAGTCTATTATGCAAGAGAATGAAGCAAAAGGAGAGGATTGTCGTACGGTAATCCAGGGGATGAAAGAGGATGGAGCCAAGTTCCGTCCCAGTGACTGGATTGAGCGGATCTCCTCACAGATTGCCCAGTTTGGTGAGGGAAAGAATCTGCGCTATCGGGACTGTGCGCGTCCCCGTATTATCAATGGTGAGAAGTGTCTGGTAATCGAACAGCGCCTGGCGGAGAAAGACCAGCACGCCTATGAGTTTGTACAGAGCTTTGCCAGAGCCAATCAGCTGAAGATTCGTGAGGAGTGTGAAGAGATCAGCGAGGCATAACGGGCAGAGATGAGAAAGGCGGGCATCCTGTGTGGGATGTCCGCCTTTTTTGCAGTGGTTATAGGGTTCAGGAGGATTTTTCCTTGATCTCCTCCAGCTCCTTGCAGTCGATACAGAGCGTGGCTGTGGGGCGTGCTTCCAGCCGGCGGATACCGATCTCCACGCCGCATGATTCACAGTATCCGTATTCATCCCCATCCAGCTCATGCAAGGTCTTGTCGATCTTGCGAATCAGTTTGCGTTCACGATCACGGGTTCGCAACTCCAGTGAGAACTCCTCTTCCAATGTGGCACGGTCACTGGGGTCGGGTAGGTTGGCCGTCTCATCCTGCATGTGATGCACGGTGCGGTCAACCTCTTCCATCAGTTGATGTTTCCAAGCCTGAAGAATCTCTGAGAAGTGCTTCTTCTGCTGGTCGTTCATGTACTCTTCGCCCTTTTTGGGCTTGTAAGGCACGATGCCTCCAATCAGTGTGGATTGCTTTTTTGCAGGGGCCATACGGTCATTTTCTCCTGACAGCTTTCTGAAAAGGGCGCATTGATACCAGATTGTTTCGGTTCTGGCAACTTTGACGCCTCTGTTTATCCGGGTCGTTTGCTTTGCTATTGTATCACCAAAAATGGAATATGCCTGCTCTCCGCTGGAGTGAGAGTAGGCGATGAATACAAGGAGTAGTTGATGAAAGCGATGATTTTTGATGTGGATGGAACGCTGGCAGATACGGAGCGTGATGGACACCGTGTGGCCTTCAATCTCGCCTTTGAAGAGGCAGGATTGGATTGGGGTTGGGATGAGGCGCTCTATGGTGAATTGTTGGCGGTGACTGGCGGCAAGGAGCGAATCCGTCAATTTATCGAGACCAAAAATCCACGGGTGCCTGAGGTGGAGGATCTGACCGTATGGATTGCAGGCCTGCATGCCTCCAAGACCAAACATTTTGTCGCATTGATGGAGCAGGGCAAGATTCCACTGCGCAGTGGAGTGAAGCGCTTGCTGACTGAAGCGCACGATGCGGGTGTGCCGCTGGCGATTGCGACCACCACCACGCCGGAAAATGTCTCGGCACTGCTCAATAATGCGCTATTCGAGGGTGCGGAGTCCTGGTTCGAGGTGATTGGTGCGGGAGATATTGTGCCAGCGAAGAAGCCTGCGCCTGACATCTATACCTATGTGATGGAGCAGATGGGGTTGCAGCCAGAGCAGTGCATCGCCTTTGAGGACTCCTCCAATGGCATTCGCTCCTCCCGAGCGGCCGATTTGAAGACGATTGTAACGGTGAATGGTTATACTGCAGAGGAGGATTTCTCTGAAGCGGTACTGGTGCTGGATCAGATGGGCGAGGCAGATGACCCCTGTACGGTGCTGCAGGGGGACGATCCGGGCAAGCGCTGTCTTGATCTGGAGTGGGTGCGCAGCCTCTGGGAGTCCTGATTAGTGCAGATTTCCCGGCGGGCAGCGGAGATTGAACCTTTCCATGTGATGGATATTCTGGCACGCGCCAGAGCACTGGAAGCGGAGGGGCGCTCCATTGTCCATATGGAGATCGGTGAACCGGATTTTGATACCCCGCAGCCGATTGTCGATGCCGGAGTTACGGCGCTGCAGTCTGGGCGACACCACTATACGCCTGCTCTGGGGTTACCTGCGCTACGCGGCAAGATTGCCGAGCAGTACCAGCATCAATATGGGGAGGCCGTCTCCTCTCAACGGATTGCCATAACACCGGGCTCCTCCGGCGCACTGCAGCTATTGATTGCATTGCTGGTCAATCCGGGGGACGAGGTGTTGATGGGAGATCCGGGCTACCCCTGTAATCGCCACTTTGTGCGCCTGTTTGAAGGAAGTGTCTGTTCCATTCCCGTTGGCAGTAGAGAGCGCTTTCAATTGACGGCTGAGTTGGTCGAACAGCACTGGAGTGCGCGTAGTCGAGTGGTAATGATCTCCTCTCCCTCCAATCCGACAGGGACCGTGATCGATCCTCTGGAGCTGCAGAAGATCGCAGCGGTGGTGGCAGAACGAAACGGTGCGTTGATTGTGGATGAGATCTACCAGGGGCTCACCTACGGAGAGCATGGCGCAACCGCGCTCAACCTCCCGGGAGATGTCTTTGTGGTTAACAGCTTCTCCAAGTATTACGGGATGACCGGCTGGCGCTTGGGATGGCTGGTTGCGCCAGAGGCGGCGATGGAGGGGCTGGACCGCCTCTCGCAGAATCTGTTCCTGGCTGCACCGACCCCGTCACAGTATGCAGCCTTGGCGGCGCTGGAGCCTGAAACCCAACAGATTCTGGATCAGCGCCGAGATGAGTTCCAACGGCGCAGAGATTTTCTCTTTTCAGCGCTGAATGGGCTTGGCTTCAGTATTGCGCACAAGCCGGAAGGGGCTTTTTATCTCTATGCGGACTGTTCCAAATTGAATGGCGACAGTAGCCAGTTTGCGATGGAGTTGCTGGAGCAGGCGGGAGTTGCGGTTACGCCGGGGAAGGACTTTTCAACGCTGGATGCGGAACGCTGGATTCGTTTTGCCTACACCGTAGCACTGCCTCAGCTAGAGGAGGGGGTGGCACGGATCAGGCAGTACCTCTCACGATGAATCTGCAGCAGTTTCGAACCTTGGAGCTCCCACCTCAACTGCAGCAGTTGGGGCAGTGGGTGGGTGGAGCTGGAGTGGTGCTCTGGTTCTGGTGGATTCTGATTGAGAAGGGGGCATGGGCCTCGCTCTCTGGTTCACCGGAGATGATGGAGATTCTGCTGGGGTTGCCGTTGATTTTGATTTTGCCAGCGATCTTCTACACGATGGTTTTTCTGCTGCTGCGGGTCTGGGCCTGGATCAATCTGCCACAACAGCAGGAGCCGGAACAAGAAAGGCCGATGGATCCGGAAGATCCATCGGCCCTTTAGACCCGGGGATTAGAGTCCCCCCAACTTAAGCGGTCTGCATAGTGATTCGGTTCGCTTCTGAGCAGTTCAAGAGCAAGGCAGAAAATGTGAGTTTACAGGTGTAAATGACCATTTTCTAACGCAGCTATTGGGCTGCTCAGAAGTGAGGTGGGTTACTATGTCTTACTTGGCGATTGCAGCGTGCTGTGGAGCAATCCCGTAGTAAGGATTGGCAGCGTAGCTCTCGGTGCGCAGGTCAGAAGCGCCCTTGAAGCGGCTGTTCTCAGCGATGTCCATGTCGCTCTGCATGTCAGAAGAACCCTTACCGGAAGCGTTCACAGTCATGCTGAAGTTACCCTCT
>CAYQFH010000071.1:0-4885 GCA_964416755.1 uncultured Piscirickettsiaceae bacterium
TGATCGCCTACAACTCCACGCTACGTGGTATCAGCAAGCTGGAAATTAATCGTTTGCGGTTGGACGAAGATCTCGACAACACCTGGGAGGTGTTGGCCGAACCAATCCAGACGGTGATGCGTCGTTACGGTGTCGACAGCCCCTACGAGAAGCTGAAGGCACTGACCCGTGGTCAGGGGATCACCAAGGAGGCGCTACTCACCTTTGTCGATGGACTGGAGATCCCAGAAGAGGCGAAGGCACAGCTGCGCGAACTGACCCCCGCCAACTATATCGGTAACGCCGTCGATCAGGCGAAGAGGATTTAACCCATGAGTAATGATTCAAAGATTGTAGTTGCACTCGACTTCCCTTCTGCCAATGAGGCATTGGCACTGGCTGATCAGCTCGACCCGCAGGCATGCCGAGTCAAGGTGGGCAAGGAGCTCTTCACCCGCTCCGGCCCAGAAGTGGTACGCAAACTGGTCGACCAGAACTTTGATGTCTTCCTCGATCTGAAGTACCACGACATCCCCAATACGGTTGCCCGCGCCTGCGCTGCGGCTGCAGATCTAGGCGTATGGATGGTCAACGTCCACGCCTCTGGTGGTCGCAAGATGATGGAGGCAGCACGTGATGCACTCACTGATGATGATGCGCCACTGTTGATCGCGGTAACCGTATTGACCAGCATGGACCAGAGCGATCTGATGGAGCTTAACGTCGCTGACACCCCGGCCAACCAGGTACTGCGCCTGGCACAGCTGGCTGAGTCCTCCGGCATGGATGGCATAGTCTGCTCACCCCAGGAGATTACCCTGCTCCGTGAAAAGATCTCTGCCAACTTCAAGCTGGTCACTCCTGGCATCCGTCCAGCAGGCAGTGCTACAGGCGACCAGAAGCGGATCATGACCCCGGCACAGGCAGTCGAGCTCGGTAGTGACTGGTTGGTGATTGGTCGTCCGATCACTGCGGCAGACGATCCATTGGCGGCACTTAAGGCGATCAATCAGGAGTTGGAAACAGCGTAACAGCAGCCTCGCGCAGAGGCGCAGAGTTTTTATCGCTCCTCGTTAGAACATTCCGATAGCCGTTATGATCCGAGAATTCTATCGAGAGTATAAACTCTACAACTCATAGAGCTGTTCTCTGCGGCTTTGCGTCTCTGCGCGAGATCGCTGTTCAACTACTCTCCAGACACCCCAACAATCGGTTTAATGGTATTCCAACGGTTACAGCCAGGACACTGCCAATGGAGGTGGTGGGCCTGAAAGCCACACTTTCCACACTGGTATTCCGGCTTCTCCTCCTGTAGCTGCTTGGTCAGCATCTGCAGCCCCATCAACCCTTCGCGTGCCGCCTTCTCTTCAGCATGAGTCAGATTGAGCTGGATCAGCTGCTCCAACCCGCGCACAGAAGGGCGCTTCTTCAATTGCGCCACTAGATACTGCTCCGCTTTGCGCCCACCGTGCATCAACTGTACCTGCTCAACCGTAGCCAACAGAACAGTCGTACTGGGGTGCGTCTCCAGCAGCGTAGTGAGATACTCCAGCACCTCCTCCGGCTCTCCCACCGCACGATAGTGGGTCAACAGCGGCTGAATGATATTGGGCAGATAACTGGCATTCTGCTGCTCAATACTCTTGTAACTGGCAATGGCCTGCTTCACCTGCCCGGTCGTAGCCTGAATCTCGGCACGGATCATCATCGCTCGCACCGCATTGGGATCCTCTATCAGCGCCTGCTCCACCAGATGCGCAGCCTCTTTCAGATCAGTCGAGACTCGAGCAATCTCTGCCTTTTCACAGAGAAACTGAGCAATCACTGGTGCATTGTCACGCCCTGTCGACTGCTGTGCACGTAGCATCTCAATCGCGCGATCCCACTCCTTCTCCTGCTGGTAGATTACCACCAGATAGTCATAGGCCTCCTGCGCATACTGTCCCATCTCCACCAGATCAAGAAAGGGTTGCTCGGCACGATCCAGCAACCCCGCCTTCATGTAATCACGTCCCAGCTCCAGCAGAGCCAGTGCCCGCTGTTCATCACTGAGGGTCTCACTACTGACCAGATTGCTATGGAGTTGAATTGCCTGCGAGGTGTCTCCCTGACGACGAAACAGAGTACCCAAAGCCAGATGAGTCTCTACCAACTCCGGAGCCTCCTCCAGCAGTCGGGAGAAGAGGTCAATGGCGCGTTCCTGCTCCTGGTTCACCAGATAGTTGAGACCACGAAAATAGTCTGAGGAGAAAGAGGCATAGCGACTCTCCTCCCCCCCTCTTTTCGCCAGCCACCAACCTGAGGCTGCTGCTACCGGCAACAGAATAAACCCCAGATAGGGGAACCACTCTACACTCATTCTGCAACCGCTTTTTCCGCCTTGCGCAGACGCATCTTCAGGGAGAACACCATCGGCAGTGACGAAAGAATACCCAGCACAACACCAGAGGCAAGCATAATTACCAGCAGCAGAGAGAGTGGAAACTCTCCCTGACCCAGATAATAATCAAATGGAACCGGTACTGCATTCAATACCGAAAAGAGTGCACCCACCCCTACCACACAGAGAAACAGGAGAAAGGTGAAGATTCGCATCAATCGAGAAAATCGACAAATAACATCCAGCAGCGAACTACTACTGCTGTTTCAACCACGACTCGTTTACACGTTCACGCAGTTCCTTGCCTGGCTTGAAGTGAGGCACATACTTCTCCTGCAAAGCAACCGACTCACCGGTCTTCGGATTACGTCCCATGCGTGCAGGACGGTGATGCAATGAGAAGCTTCCAAACCCACGAATTTCGATTCGCTGCCCCGAACCCAGCGCATCTGTCATCGACTCGATAATGGTCTTCACCGCCATCTCCACATCGGTATAAGCCAGATGTGGCAGTTTTTTGTACAGCGATTCAATCAGTTCTGATTTCGTCATGACTCTTCCCAAATAGAATCAAATAGAAGGTTGTTCAATACAACAAAAACAACCACCTCAACAATATAGCCAGTAATCGTTCAGATCCCGCTGCTACGTTTCCAGGGCAAGGCAGAAAATGTGAGTTTACAACTGTAAATGACCATTTTCAAACGCTGCCATGGGAGCGTAGAAGCGGGAGCTGGGCGGTTACTTAGGAACCCATTTGTTCCTTGATCAGGTCACCAATGGTGGTCGAACCGGAATCTTCCACTGCGTTCGCCTCATTGTAATCCTTGATCGCCTTCTCCTCATCCAGAGATTCTTTCTGCTTGATAGAGAGGTTGATGGAGTGAGACTTGCGGTCCACACCCAGTACCGCGACCTCCAGCTCATCCCCTTCGTTGATCTGGGTACGAGCATCTTCAACACGCTCGCGAGAGATCTCGGAGACGCGCAGGTAACCAGTCACTTCATCACTCAGTGCCAGTGTCGCACCACGTGCATCCACTTCGGTCACAGTACCGGTGACGATGGTTCCACGTGGATTCTCTGCTACATAAGTAGAGAATGGATCCTGCTCCAGCTGCTTGATACCAAGGGAAATACGCTCACGCTCTGCATCGATCGCCAGAACTACAGTTTCCACCTCATCGCCCTTGGCGTAGTTGCGGATCAGCTCCTCACCATTCTCCTGCCAGGAGATGTCGGAGAGGTGAACCAGACCATCAATATCACCATCCAGACCGATAAAGATACCGAATTCGGTGATGGACTTGATGTTACCGACAATGCGGTCACCCTTCTTGTGCGAGCTGCTGAACAGCTCCCAAGGGTTGGCCTTGCACTGTTTCATGCCGAGGGAGATGCGACGACGCTCTTCGTCGATATCCAGCACCATCACCTCAACCTCTTCACCCATGGAGACCACCTTGGATGGGTGGATGTTCTTGTTGGTCCAATCCATCTCGGAGGTGTGTACCAGACCTTCAACGCCATCTTCGATCTCAACAAATGCACCGTAGTCGGCGATATTGGTGATCTTGCCGAATACACGGGTACCGGCTGGGTAGCGGCGAGCAATGTTCATCCATGGATCGTCACCCATCTGCTTCAGGCCGAGAGAGACACGGTTGCGGTCGCGGTCGTAGCGTAGTACCTGTACCTCGATCTCTTCACCCACATTAACCACCTCGGAGGGATGGCGCACACGCTTCCACGCCATGTCGGTGATGTGGAGCAGACCGTCGATACCACCGAGATCGATGAACGCGCCGTAATCAGTGAGGTTCTTGACGATACCAGTGATGGTAGCGCCCTCTTCCAGAGTCTTGAGCAGCTCTTCGCGCTCTGCGCTGTACTCAGCCTCAACCACCGCACGGCGGGAGACCACAACGTTGTTGCGCTTCTGATCCAGCTTGATCACCTTGAACTCGAGATCCTTGCCTTCAAGGTAGGTGGTGTCACGTACCGGACGTACATCCACCAGAGAGCCCGGCAGGAAGGCGCGGATATCGTCGAGATCGACAGTGAAGCCACCACGTACCTTGCCGCTGATCATGCCGATCACGGTCTCGTTGGCATCCAGTGCACCCTGCAGGCGAGTCCACGCCTCCTGACGCTTCGCCTTTTCACGAGAGAGAATCGTCTCACCATAACCATCTGCAACAGACTCCAGCGCCACCTCAACGATGTCACCGACAGCCACTTCCATCTCGCCTTCACGGCTACGGAACTGCTCGGCAGGGATGGCGGCCTCGGTCTTCAGACCTGCGTTGACCAGTACGACCTCATCGGTGATATCGATCACGGTACCACTGACCAGCTCGCCACTCTGCATGACGGTTGAACGGAAGCTCTCTTCGAGCAGTTCTGCGAAATTCTCACTCATAATACTATTCCTAAATCTACATCCAATGGCGGGTTTGCTAAGTGCCATCGATGGTTGTGGGGCCATTTGGCGAAGCCCATGAAAAAAATAGAGAGGATTGTCTT
>CAYQFH010000071.1:4985-14033 GCA_964416755.1 uncultured Piscirickettsiaceae bacterium
GGCCAACGTCAGCACTGCTGATACCACCTGATCAATACCCATACTGGTGGTATCCAGCATCACCGCATCCTCTGCGGGGCGCAGTGGCGAGGTCGCGCGCTCCGAATCCGCTTTGTCGCGTGCCTCAATCTCCTGCTGAAGGGCGCGAATATTAGCATCGTCCCCTTTCTCGATCAACTGCTTATAGCGCCGTTTCGCCCGCTCTTCGGCACTTGCTGTCAGAAAAATTTTTAATTCGGCATCAGGAAAAACCGTAGTCCCCATATCGCGTCCATCGGCCACCACTCCCGGAGGCTGTCTGAAATCCCGTTGGCGCTGCAGCAGAGCATCTCGCACTGCGGGCACTGCCGCCACCTGCGAAGCCGCCTTGCCGGCCGCCTCGGTGCGAATATCTCGGGTCACCTCTGCCCCATCGAGCAGCACCCGCACCCCCAATGTCGGATCATCCGCCCCAAAGCTGACACCTAGCTGCGCAGCTTCGGCTGCCAACCCCTTCTCATCCTCAAAAGCGATCTCTTTTCTGCTCGCGGAGAGCCCCAACACCCGGTACAGCGCCCCACTGTCGAGATAGCTCCATCCCAGACGGTGCGCTACCGCCAGCGAGACCGTTCCCTTGCCGGCACCACCTGGTCCATCAATGGTGATCACGCTACTGCTCATGACTGCTCTGCCTTGATCTGCAGTCCACAACCGGCGGACAGATCACTAAAACCGGGGAAGGAGGTGTTGACGTTGTCGCACCCCTCAATGTTGATTGGTGCGGTCGCTCGCAGAGCTGCCATTGCAAAAGACATGGAGATGCGATGGTCGTGGTGAGAGTAGACGGTGCCTCCGCCAATGGCTCCACCCTGGATCACAATCCCATCCGGGGTCGGCTGTGCATCCACACCCAACGTAGTCAGACCATCGGCCATCACCTGGATACGGTCACTCTCCTTGACCCGCAGCTCTTCCGCCCCCCGCAGGATAGTCTCCCCTTCAGCACAGGCGGCCGCGACAAACAGTGCCGGAAACTCATCAATCGCCAATGGCACCTGATCGACCGGAATCTCGATCCCTTTCAATGGGGCCGACTGCACCCGCAGATCCGCCACCGGCTCACCACCGGACTCTCGCTCATTCAATACTTCGATATTGGCCCCCATCTGTCGCAGGATATTGATCACTCCGATTCGGGTGGGGTTCATGCCGACATGCTGTAGCGTCAAATCAGAGCCCTCAGCAATAGAGGCGCCAACCAGAAAGAAGGCGGCCGAAGAGATGTCTGCTGGCACATCCACCGTAGTCGCCTGCAACGTGCCTCCCCCGCTGAGACAGATCTTGTCACCGGTTCGTTTCACCTCCACCCCAAAGCCATTCAGCATCCGCTCGGTGTGGTCACGAGTGGGAGCCGGTTCAGTCACACAGGTCTCACCCTCGGCATAGAGCCCGGCCAGCAATAGAGAGGATTTCACCTGTGCACTCGCCATCGGCATCTGGTAGTGAAACCCCTTTAGTGGTGCCCCACCCTTGATTCGCAATGGTGCCGTGCCATCCGCTTCGGTCTCGATGGTTGCCCCCATCTCTGCCAGCGGATCAGTCACCCGGCGCATTGGGCGCCCGGAGAGCGACTCATCCCCCACCAGCGTCACATCAAACTGTTGACCGGAAAGCAATCCGGAGAGCAGCCGCATCGAGGTACCAGAGTTGCCCAGATCCAGTGGCGCATCGGTTGGCTGTAGCCCATCCATCCCCACACCGTGGATCGTCACCCTGCCCTCAGCAGTCGGCCCCTCGATCCCCACCCCCATCTGCTTGAAGGTGTTGAGCGTAGCCAGACTGTCTTCTCCCTGCAGAAAACCACTCACCTCGGTCACCCCCTCAGCCAGTGAGCCGAGCATAATGGAGCGGTGGGAGATCGATTTGTCTCCCGGCACGCGGATGGTGCCGGTCAGTTTTCCTCCGGGCTGAACCAAAAATCTCATACTTACCTCTTCCTTCCTTGAAAGCCGACTAAGCCACAACACTGCAGCGTATTATTCATAGTGGTCGTCACGTGCCTGTTTGGCACGGCTAAACAGCTCCAACAGCGCATCATCCTCTTTGTCACGGATCATCGCCTCAATGCTGTCCAACTCCTTGCGGAACTGATCGAGCGTATCCAACAACGGTTTGCGGTTGGCCATCGAGATGTCGCGCCACATGGTTGGATTACTGGAGGCGATGCGGCTGAAGTCACGGAAACCACCGGCAGCAAAGCGGAAGATCTCACGATGCGCCTCCTGTTTGGCCAACGCATCGACCAGACCATAGGCGAGCAGATGAGGCAGATGGCTGGTCGCAGCCAACACCTCATCATGGTGCTGCACCCCCATCTCCACAATCTCGGCACCAGCCTGCTCCCACATTGCCCTGACCTTGTTGAGCGCCTCTTCGTCCCGGTTATCCAACGGGGTCAGAATCACGCGACGTCCCTGATAGAGTTCGGCAAAAGAGGCTGCTGCACCACTCTTCTCGGTACCGGCAATCGGGTGTCCCGGAATAAAACGGGAGGGGACCGTACCACCAAACACCTGCTGTGCATCCCGTACCACACTCCACTTCACACTACCCACATCGGTAACCACCGCTTCAGGTTCAAGCTCGCTTTTGATCTCAGCCAAAATCTCTTTGACAGCCCCGAGCGGTACCGCAATAACCACCATGTCGGCACCACGCACCGCCGCTGCGGGTGTAGTAGCAATCTCGTCAATAATCCCCAGCGCTTGTGCCTGCTGTAGATTCTCCTGCCCACGCCCATACCCCACCACCTGCTCAACCGCATGTGCCGCTTTCAGTGCGCGCACCAGTGAACCACCAATCAAACCTACACCCAATAGCGCCAGTCTTTGAATCATCACTGCCCCCTCAAAATCTGTGTCAACACCTGAATCAGGCGCTCATTCTCAGCAGGCAATCCAATGGAGATGCGCAGATGGTTGGGCATACCATAGTTGGCTACCGGACGGGTAATCACCCCCTGCTGCTCCAGTGCAGAGAAGATCGGCATCACCGGCTGCCCCAGATCGACCGAAACAAAATTACCCACTGAAGGAATCCACTCCAACCCCAGATGGCGAAAGGCGTGCTCCATCTTCTGCATCTCGGTATTGTTCAAGGCTACGCCTTGCTGCATGTGCGACTGATCCTCAAGCGCCGCAATGGCTGCGGTCTGCGCCAGCGCATTCACATTGAAGGGTTGACGCACCCGATTCAGCAGATCAGCCACTCGCTCACTGGAGAGGCCATAGCCAATTCGATATCCAGCCAATCCATACGCCTTGGAGAAGGTGCGGGTCACAATCAGGTTGGGAAATTGATCCAGCCATTGAGAAGCATCCGGGTAGTCCGCCTCCTCAACAAACTCGATATAGGCCTCATCCACCACCACAACCACCTCTTCAGGAATTTCCTGCAGAAAGGTGTAGAGCGCATCGCGCCCGACCCAGGTACCGGTCGGATTGTTGGGGTTGGCAACCCAGACCACGCGAGTATCCATATCCGTGCCCACGCGCACAGCAGCTGCCATTGCCTGCAGATCATGCCCCCACTGCTGCGCAGGCACCACAATCAACTCAGCACCGACCGCCATTGAGGAGAGCGGATAGACCGCAAAGGCGTGCTCGGAGAAGACGGTCGAACGCCCCTCTCCGAGAAAGACTCGAGCGATCAGATCCAGCACATCATTGGAACCATTGCCCACGGTGATCTGCTGTGGACTACAATCATGATGAACCGCCAACCGTTCACGCAATTCAACCGTTCCCCCATCAGGGTAACGTGCCTGCTCCTCCAGCTGCGTAGCCACGGCTGCATTCACCTTGGGTGAAGGGCCTAATGGATTCTCATTGGAGGCGAGCTTGATGATCTTCGACTCCTCCAAACCGATCTCGCGTGCCAGTGTGGAGATCGGTTTACCGGGCTGATAGGGGCTCAACCCCTGCACACCGGTTGCTGCAAACTCCAGCAGATCACATCCCGACATCAGAGAATCGCCTTGGGATAGGAGCCCAGCACACGGAACATGGTCGCCCCGGATTCCAGTGCAGCCAGTGCACGTCTCACATTGTCATCCTCGGCATGGCCATCAATATCGACAAAGAAGAGATAGTCCCAATTCCCTCTGCGAGAGGGACGTGATTCGATCCGGCTCATTGAGACGCCATTCTCCGAGAAGGGGGAAAGCAGCTCATACAGTGCACCAGGACGATTGTGGGTAGAGATCAGCAGCGAGGTCTTGTCCTTGCCACTGGCCGCCGGAGACTGTTTACCGATCACCAGGAAACGGGTGGTGTTATCCGGCTCATCCTCAATATTGCGAGTCAAAATCTGCAGTTGATAGATCTCTGCCGCCACTTCACCTGCGATGGCGGCCGCACCCAGCTCTCTGGAGGCGATACGTGCCGCCTCTGCATTGCTGGCGACAGTAATCTGGTCGACACCGACCATATGCTCATCCAGCCAGTCACGACACTGTGCCAACGACTGTTGGTGGGAGTAGATGCGCTTCACCGCAGCAAGATCCGACTCCTGACTCATCAGGTTATGGTGAATACGCAGCTCCACCTCTCCATTGATCCGCAACGGAGAGTTGATAAACATATCCAGTGTATGGCTGATCACCCCTTCGGTGGAGTTCTCCACCGGCACCACACCGTAGTGGGCCTGTCCCGCCTCCACCTCATGGAAGACTGCTGGGATCGAGGTCATCGGAAGTGTGTTGACCGAGTGGCCAAACTGCTTCAGTGCTGCCGCCTGGGTAAAGGTCCCCTCCGGACCGAGGAAGGCGATCTTCATCGGCTCCTCCAGCGCCAGACAGGCCGACATCACTTCGCGGAAGAGCCGCGCCATCTCCTCGTCACCGAGTGGCCCCTGGTTGCGCTCCATTACTCTGGTCAGCACCTGTGCTTCTCGCTCTGGACGATAGAACTCCACCATCTCATCCGCCCCGGCCGCAGCCAACTTGGTCTCTGCCACCTCTTGCGCCAGCGCGGCACGCTGACTGATCAGCTGCTGAATCTGCTCATCCAGCTGGTCAATCTCCTCGCGAATTTGGCTTAATCGATTCTCTCCAGACATCCGCCCAGTTTACCTCAAACCCCTGCTGTTGCTCCATCAAAAAAGCCCCTCCAGATCTGGAGAGGCTTTCTGCTTCAATCAAAATGGATCAGACCACCCGGACCGAGAGCACCCCCTCAATCGCCTGGATCTTCTCGACCACATCCTCACTCACCTCCCCCTCGACATCGAGCAGGTTGTAGGCAATCTCATCACGAGACTTGTTCATCATGTCACCAATATTGATCCCGGCATCCGCCAACAGCGAGGTGATCTGCCCCACCATATTGGGCACATTGGAGTTGGCGACACAGATGCGGGAACCGGCAGTGCGTGGCATCCGCATCTCCGGGAAGTTGACCGAGTTGAGAATATTGCCGTTTTCAAGATAGTCCTTGACCTGATCCGCCACCATGATGGCGCAGTTGTCCTCGGCCTCGGCTGTGGATGCCCCCAGATGCGGCAGACAGACCACCTTGGGGTGGTTCTTGTTCTCATTGGTCGGAAAATCGTTGATGTAGGCGTAGAGCTTGCCAGAATCGAGCGCTTCCAATACTGCAGTATCATCGACAATACCACCACGGGCAAAGTTCATGATCACCGCATTGTCCTTCATGATCTGCAAGCGCTCCGCGTTGATCATGTTGCGAGTGGCATCGATCAATGGCACATGGAAGGTGACATAGTCCGCCGCCTCCAGCAACTCCTCCACACTGTGGGCACGGGTCGCCTCGGAAGAGAGGTTCCAGGCACTCTGGATGGTCATGGTGGGATCGTAGCCGATCACCTTCATTCCCAACGAAACCGCCGCATTGGCAATCTGCACACCGATTGCACCAAGCCCCACCACACCAAGGGTACGGCCTGGCAGTTCGAAGCCAACATACTTCTTCTTGCCCGCTTCAACATCCTTGGCGATCATTCCATCATCCCCTTCGAGATTACGGGCATAGTCCCACGCCTGCGCAATATTACGGCTCGCCATCAACATGCTGGCGATCACCAACTCCTTGACTGCATTGGCGTTGGCACCGGGCGCATTGAAGACCGGAATACCCCTTTCGGTCATTCTGTCGATGGGGATATTGTTGACCCCGGCACCGGCACGACCGACCGCCTTCAATGTCTCCGGGATCTCCATATCGTGCATCTTGAAGGAGCGCAGCAGAATCGCATCCGGGTGCTGTATCTCAGAGGCAACCTCATAGTTATCGCGTGGCAACCGATCCAGACCGACCGGTGAGATATTGTTGAGTGTAAGAATTTTATTCATTGATGACCTCCCATCATTATTGATTTCCAACCACAGAGGCACGAAAACACAGAGAATTGAAACACCTGCCAAGGAGCCTCATTGGGCGGTTCTCTGCGTCTCTGTGCCTCTGAGGTAAAGCAGTTTCTATCCGTTCTCTTTCTCGAACACTTTCATGTAGTCGACCAATGCATCAACACCCTCTTCCGGCATCGCATTATAGATGCTGGCACGCATGCCACCGACCGAGCGGTGCCCCTTCAAGGTCACCAGACCACGCTCTGCAGCGCCAGTGAGGAACGCACCATCCAACTCGGCATTGGCCAACGTAAAGGGTACGTTCATCCAGGAGCGTCCATTCTTCACCACAGGATTGCCATAGAAGTCAGAGCTGTCGATCAGATCATAGATCTTGTTGGCCTTGCGTTGGTTGATCTCTCCCATCTTCTCCAGACCGCCCTGTTCCTTGATCCACTCAAACACCAGACCCGCCATATACCAGCTGTAGGTGGGCGGAGTGTTATACATGGAATCATTATTGGCATGGGTCTCATAGTTGAACATGGTCGGGGTACCGGCGATCACCTCACCAATCAGGTCCTCACGCACGATCACAATGGTCAGCCCGGCCGGACCGATATTCTTCTGCGCCCCCGCATAGATCACACCATACTTCGAGACATCCATCGGACGCGAAAGAATAGTGGAGGACATGTCTGCCACCAGCGGTACTCCGCCAGTCTCTGGCACGTAGTCAAACTCCACGCCACCAATGGTCTCATTGGGGGTGTAGTGGAGATACGCCGCACCTGGATTCAGCTTGAGCGATTCCTGGGCAGGTACCTCACAGAATCCACCCTCCGAGGTATCGGCTGCCACATTGACCTCGCAGTAACGCTTGGCCTCGGCAATCGCCTTCTTCGACCACATTCCGGTATTGAGATAGTCAGCCGTACCCCTGCCACGCAGCAGGTTCATCGGCACCATCGCAAACTGGCTGGAGGCCCCACCCTGCACAAACAGCACCTTGTAGTTGTCAGGAATCCCCATCACCTCACGCAGGTTGGCCTCTGCATTTTGAGCAATCGACATGTAGTCCTTGCCACGGTGGCTCATCTCCATCACCGACATACCAGAGTCTCCCCACTCCACCATCTCCTGCTGTGCACGTTCAATCACTGCAGTCGGCAGCATCGCCGGCCCTGCACTAAAATTGTAGCTTCTTGCCATACTCTTCTATCCTCTATTTACACATACATGATTTCAAAACCAAAAACGCCAAGCACAAGTCTTGGCGTTTCCAGTGAGATCCATTACTCAGAATCGGATACGTCATCCTCATCTTCAGGTGAGTCGCTCTCCTCGACCCGCTCAATACCCACCAGCTTCTCTCCCTCGCTGAGTCGAATCAGGGTCACGCCCTGCGTATTGCGTGAGGAGATGGAGACCTCATCAACGCGGGTACGCACCAGCGTGCCCCCATCGGAGATCATCATGATCTCTTCACCTTCATCTACCTGCACTGCACCGACCACAGCACCATTACGCTCTGAGGTCTGGATGGAAATCACCCCCTTGGTACCACGCCCCTTGGTCGGATACTCTTCCAGCGAGGTGCGTTTACCATAGCCATTCTCGGTAGCACTGAGGATATGACTCTTCTCGGGCACCAGCAACGAGATAATATGCTCACCCGTTGCCAACTCCATCCCTTTGACGCCACGTGCAGTACGGCCCATTGCACGCACGGTTGATTCGTTAAAGCGCACCGCCTTGCCGCCGCTGGCAAAGAGCATAATGTCACGATTGCCATCGGTCAGCTCCACACCAACCAGCTCATCCTCATTGCGCAGTTCAACAGCGATAATGCCAGCGGTTCGCGGACGGGAGAAGTCAACCAGCGAGGTCTTCTTGACGATACCACTGGTGGTAGCCATAAAGACAAACTGATCCTCAGCATACTCCTGTACCGGGAGGAATGCAGTGATACGCTCTCCCTCCTCCAGCGGCAACAGATTGTTGATTGGTCGCCCGCGTGCAGTACGACCCGCCTGCGGGAACTGGTAGACCTTGAGCCAATAGAGTCGTCCACGGGTCGAGAAGCAGAGAATGGTATCGTGGCTGTTGGCCACGATCAGCTTCTCGATAAAATCTTCATCCTTGGTCGTCGCAGCGCTCTTGCCGCGGCCACCACGACGCTGGGCACGATAGTCGGCCACCGGCTGCGCCTTGACGTAACCTCCGTTGGAGAGGGTGACCACCATATCCTCTTCACTGATCAGATCTTCCAGCGTCAGATCCGCCTCACTCTGGGTGATCTCGGTCTTGCGCTCATCGCCATACTTCTCGCGCATCTCCACCAGCTCCTCGCGGATCACCTCCATCAGCCGATCTGGATCACGCAGAATCTTCAGCAGCTCGGTAATCTTGTCGAGTAGCGCCTTGTACTCTTCCAGGATCTTGTCCTTCTCCAACCCGGTCAAGCGGTGCAACTTGAGATCTAGGATCGCCTGCGCCTGTACCGGGGAAAGGTGATACTCACCCTCCAGCAGACCATAACCTGGCTGCAGATTCTCCGGACGGGTATCGGCAGCATCGCCACGATCCAGCATATCGACCACAATACCGGGGGGCCACCCCTGCGCCATCAACTTCACCTTGGCCTCAGCTGGATTGGCAGAGGCCTTGATCAGTGCAATGATGGGATCAATATTGGTCAA
>CAYQFH010000072.1:0-13648 GCA_964416755.1 uncultured Piscirickettsiaceae bacterium
CATTCGGTCACAATCGCTGGAGAGCTTTGATGATGGTGAGGGTGGTCAGATCGCCTTCTCCGGGCTGAGTCTCTCAGAGTTGATGACGGAGGGTGTGGCAGCAGATGAGTCACTCTACCTGCTCAACCATGTCTCAGCTGAACACTACCAGTCGGTCGGTATGGGGGCACGTCAGGGGTTCTATCTTCTGATGCTCCTGTTACTGATTGCATCAACCGTAATTTATCTCATCATCCTCAAGTCGCGCCGTCAGTTCAATCAGCTGGTCTTGGCACATGCCGAGAACAGGGCCCTGCACAACAGTGAAGAGCAGCTCCAACATCTGGTGGATGAGAAGACCCGTGAACTAAGGAGACTGAATCGTAATCTGGAACAGCAGGTCGAAGAGCGAACAGCACAGGTGGTGGAGCGCAATAATGACCTGGAGCAGCTGCAACTTGCGCTGGATCAGCATGCCATTGTCAGTGCGGCAGATACCGATGGCAATATCATCTTTGTTAATGACAAATTCTGTGAGATTAGTGGATACAGTCGAGGGGAGCTGCTTGGGCAGAATCACCGTATCGTCAAATCAGGGGAACACCCGCCAGCGTTTTATCAAACCTTGTGGGAGACTATCACCTCGGGAGAGGTGTGGCATGGAGAGGTGAAAAATCTGAAGAAGGGAGGCAAGGAGTGTTATTGGGTGCAGGCGACTATCGTCCCTATGACCGATGTCGATGGAGGGATCACCCAATATGTCTCCATCAGAACCGATATCACTCAACGCAAGGAAGATGAATTGGAGTTGCAGGAGGCAGCCAGAAAGATCGAAGAGACCAGTCGGGCGAGAGAGGACTTTCTGGCTTCAATGAGTCATGAGTTGCGTACGCCGTTAACGGCCATTATCGGTAACAGCGAACTGCTTGCGGAGATGGAAGAGGATCAGCAGAAGCAACGCTTGATTCATATCATCGATCAAGCAGCCAACAGTCAACTCTCTCTGGTCAATGATATTCTTGATGTCTCCAAAATCGACTCCGGACAATTTACCATTGATGAGGTTGAATATGATCTTGAAGCCTTGCTGCAGAGCATCCATTCAATGATGGATGTTCGTGCGAAGGATGCCGCTATCCAGCTTGAATTCATACAACAAGAGCCGTTGCAGTGGCTGTTACGGGGGGATTCACAGCGTATCGGACAGATTCTGATCAATCTGATTGGCAATGCGATCAAGTTCACGGAGCAGGGTTCAATCACCATCACTACACAGGTCAGGGCACAACAGTTACGCATCACAGTCAAAGATACCGGAATTGGTATGGCTCCGGAGGTGGTTGAGCAGCTGTTCCAGCGCTTCAGGCAGGCAGATAGCTCCATCTCTCGCAGCTATGGTGGCAGTGGACTGGGGCTCTTTATCTCTCAGACTCTTGCAGAAATGATGGGAGGGAATATTGAGGTGAGCAGTACCCCCGGAGTCGGTTCCATTTTTGTGCTGACGCTCCCTTACCAGCAGAGCAGCACAGCGATTGATCGCAACCGGAAATTGGATCGTGCGCCAGTGATCAATACCAATTTTGAAGGCCACGTACTGGTTGCCGATGACAGTGATATTCTGCAGTTATTGGAGAGAAGTATGCTGGAGCAGCTGGGGCTACAGGTCACTATTGCTGAAAATGGAGAAGAGGCGGTTGCTCTGGCAACGCTTCAGCCATTTGATCTGATCTTCATGGATATGCAGATGCCGGTGATGGATGGCATAGAGGCAACCAAAAAACTGAGAGCACAAGGGGTAGAGACCCCAATAGTGGCACTGACCGCCAATGCGATGCAGAAGCATCGTGATGCTTTCAAGAAGGCGGGTTGTGACGGTTATCTCACCAAACCATTCGATAAATTGCAGATGATCAAGATGTTACAGCAATATCTGTAAATGCCATTTGCTTGCGAGAGATCAGGTAACCGTGGTTTTTCCTCGGTTGTGAACGGTAGTTCCGGTTGAGACAATGCAGTGGTCTGTTGGAGAGGAGTAATGAAATGGCCTCTCCTGTGTTGATTCTCGTAAATGGAGAGTGATTTAACAAAACAATGAAAATACTGTTTGTCGATGATTCCGAGACGGTCTGTAGCATCTATTCCGAACTGCTTACAAGTGAGGGGTACGAAGTTATTGTTGCTCATGGCATGGAGGAGGCGCTGGATCTGGCAAAAGCACATCGTCCACCGCTGGCCATTGTTGACTACTACATGCCCGGGGGGAACGGGGATGAGTTGACCCAAGCACTCCATCAACAGCCAGAGACGGCCTCAATCGTGGTTGCGATGCATACCCAGTACCCTGATGTGATTACAGATGCTCTATCTGCCGGTGCAGTTGAACTGATCAATAAAGAGGATTCTCGTGATCTGCTGATGATGCGAGTCAATGCACTCAGAACCATGATCGAGACCCAGAGTTACCAGCGAAATGTTGAACGTCTGCATGAGATGAAGGCGCAGGAAGAGAAGTCAATTTCGATCCTTCTGGTGGATGATTCGGTAACTGTACGTGCCATCTATGGACAACATCTGCGAAACAGCGGTTTTGAGGTGCTGGAGGCGGCGACGCTGCAGCAGGGGAGAGAGGTTGCAACACGTGAGTTGCCCGATATGTTGCTGGTTGACTATCTACTTCCGGATGGGAAAGGGGATGCGCTTGTAGAGGAGCTTTCCAGTCGGCCTGATACCTCCACTATTGTCATGGTGATGTTCAGTAACCAGGTGGACTATGAATCAGCGGCGTTGAAGGCTGGGGCAATCGACATCATCTCGAAAGATGATCCGGATGAGGTTTTTATACACAGAATCTGTACGCTGCGCAGATTTGTTGAATCCCAGCGCAGACTGCGTAAAACCATGCTGGAGAGTAATAGAAGAATCGGTGAGCTGTTGACTGAGGCAGAGGAGATGCGATGTCAGGCGGAGCGTGCCAATCGCCTGAAGGATGAGTTTATCGCCACCATGAGTCATGAACTGCGTACCCCTTTGACTGCAATTCTCGGCTACTGTGATGTGCTACTGGAAGAGGATGGTAATCCCGAGCATACCCAATACCTCAAATCGATTCGATCCTCAGGTGAGGGGCAACTGGTTCTGGTCAATGACATCCTTGATATGTCAAAGATTGAATCGGGCAAGTTTACGGTTGAGATGGCGCCCTATTCACTCAGTGGTGTGGTACATGAGGTCTACGACATGTTGTCGGTTAAGGCACAAGAGACGGGTATTGAACTCTCGATTAATCTGCAACAGCAGGAGCCCAACAAATTGTTTGGTGACAGTCAGCGCATCAAGCAGGTATTGATTAATCTGGTCAGTAATGCCATCAAATTCACAGAGAAAGGCAAGGTCTCTCTTACTGTGACTCAGCGTGATGTAACACAACATGAGAAGTGGTTGCAGTTTGATGTGACGGATACAGGCATCGGTATCAAGGATGAAAATATAGACAAACTGTTTGACCGTTTCGAGCAGGAGGATAGTTCTATTTCCAACCGTTTTGGTGGTAGTGGTCTGGGGCTCTTTATCTCAAAGAATCTGGTTGAAATGATGGAGGGAACATTAACTGCCAGCAGTGAGCTGGGGAAGGGGTCAACCTTTCTCTTCTCGCTCCCGTATCGAGTCTCTGACATCAAGGATATGGCATCAAAACCTGCATCAATAAGCTCACATCAACAATTGACTGGGATGAGAGTCTTGTTGGCTGAAGATGCGGAGATATTGCGGAAACTCATCAGGCGGATGCTGGAAAAACTGGGAGTTGAGGTAGAGAGTGCGGAGAACGGTCGGGTCGCAGTTGACAAGGTGCTGAGCCTCCCCTTTGATCTGGTGCTGATGGATATGCAGATGCCGGTAATGGATGGGGTAGAGGCGACTCGAACCATTCGGAAGCAGGCGATAGAGGTGCCAATTATCGCCTTGACAGCAAACATCATGGAAAAGCACCGTGAGCAGTTTGTCGAGGCTGGTTGTGATGGTTTCTTGACTAAACCGATCGATCGGGAGCGGTTGGAAACCACACTGAGACGCTATTTTGTTGATCACACAGCAGCTAAGCAGGCAGAGGAGTTTCCTGGTTTGCAGCAGCTACAACCTATTCGATGGGAAGAGAGTTTCTCCGTCGGTCATGTGCTGATGGACAGTCAGCACATGATTATTATCCGTTCGATCAACCAGTTGATCGAATATTGTCAAAGAGCCAGTGATGACAGTAGCAGTCAGGAGCTGAAGAATGTGCTGTTTGAGGCGCATCAGTACGCCAACACCCATCTGAAGGCAGAGGAACAATTATTGGAGTCAATTGGATATGAGGCGTTGGAGAGCCACAAACGACTGCATGAAGGGTATAGAGCAAAGATAGCAGCCTTCTACCAGTTCGAGATTACTGCCAGTAGTCTTGAACAGTTGATCCTCTATCTCAAGGAGTGGTGGGTGAACCACATTCTGCAGGAGGATATGGCCTACAAGCCCGCTGTAGAGGGTGAAAGGTCTGCCGCTGCAGAGGGCCATGTCGTGACAGCAGAAGATGATGATGAGGTTGATCAGGAGTTGTTGGATCTCTTCATGAAGACGATGGTCGAGTATGATCAAACGCTTCGAGAGGCGTTGAGTAGGGAAGAGTGGAACTCCGTTGATGAAACTGCGCACTTTATCAAAGGGAGTAGTGGGTACTTTGACTTTCCCGCCTTGACTGAAAAAGCGAAGGCGGTATGCGATGCCTATGATGGGGGCCGACGGGAGCATCTACCCGGTTTGACACGGACATTGATGGGTGAATTGCATACACTGCTGCGATAGCCTGTTTTCTACGGTTGGGAGGGCCAAGCTCTTTCCAAAGGCGTTCTCAAGGGGGCGTTGGTACTCGAATTGATGAATTGTCGATATTTGTTTCTGTGCTAGAGTCTCCAGGGAGGGTTCTCTAAATAAGGGTATCGATAATCGCCGCTGGGGGGTGAATGAACTTACCAAAACAGATTCTTGTTTTATCCGTTGCGTTGTTGCACTTTGCCAGTGGTTTTGCCGAGGATGAGTTCGTAGAGATCAAGGCAGGCTTTCCGGAAGAGTTTCCACCACACTACTCACTTTCTGGTTCGGGCAAGGCCCAGGGATTTGCGGTTGATCTGTTGAATGCAATTGCCAGAGAGGCCAACCTGAGCATCGACTACATCCCCTATTCGAGCTGGAGTGATGCCCACACTGCGCTCAAGCAGGGTGAAATTGATGTGATCCCCAATATGGGGATTATAGAAGAGCGGAAAAGTTTTGCTGATTTCACTTCGCCGATTGAGACTTTTAATGTCTCTGTGTTTGTACGCAGTGGGAGTTTTAATACCATTGCTGATCTCAAAGGCAAGCGAATCGGGGTGATTCAGAAAAATATCGGAGTTAAGCTTATCAAGCAGTACAAAGAGATTGATGGAAAGCTCTTTGACAATTTTTCTGCGGCACTGTTTGAGGTGATCAGTGGGAACATTGATGGTGTAATCTATCCGGATCCGGTGGCCTGGAAGGTGATTCAGAAGGCGGGGTTAGAGGATAAGTTCAGTGTTATCAGACCGCCTCTCATTGAGATTAAACGGGGTGTGGCAGTTGGAAAGGGAAAGGAGGCCCTATACCAGCGGCTGGAGGCAGCGGTACAACATTTGGAGGGAAGTGATAGATATGAGCAGCTCTATCTGAAGTGGTTTGCCAAGACCCCGGAGTACTGGACGGGAAATCGAGTTTTCATGGCGGTGGTTGCGATCAGCGCCGTTTTGATCGTGATGCTCCTGTTGGCCTGGTTCTGGCGTTATCAGTCTCTCATCAAACTGAATGCCGAGCTGCAGCAGGCAAATCGATATCTGGAAGAGGCAGATCGGGAGGTTGAGAAGGGGGCAAGACTCCTGAAAGAGACGGAGCAGATTGGGAAAATTGGAAGTTGGGAGCTCGATCTGGTAACCAATCATCTGACCTGGTCCGATCAGGTATTCCATATTTTCGAGATTGATCAGACACGATTTGATGCTTCCTATGAAGGCTTTCTCAATGCGATTCATCCGGATGACCGAGCCCTTGTCAATGCAACATATACGGAATCAGTCGAGAATAGAACCCCTTATGAGATCGAACATCGTCTGCGGATGGTTGACGGATCCATCAAGTGGGTGCTGGAGCGTGGCATCTCGGAGTATTCGGAGCAGGGAGAGCCGCTACTATCCAGAGGCATGGTGCAGGACATTACTCAGCAGGTTCAAGCGGATCGGGAACTGCGACAGGCGATGGAGATCAAGGATGAGTTTCTGGCATCGATGAGTCATGAACTGCGCACGCCATTGACGGCCATTCTGGGCTACTGCGATATGTTGCTGGAGGAACAGAACGGACCTGAGCACATCCACTATCTGAAATCCATTCGATCTGCTGGCAAGGGGCAGTTGGCACTGGTCAACGATATTCTTGATATGTCGAAGATCGATTCCGGAAAATTTACCATTGAAGAGAATGCGTATGACCTCCCCTCACTACTGCAGGAGTTGGAGCAGATGTTCAGGATCCGGGCTGATGATGCGGGGCTGTCACTCTCTGTTGTTCAGAAAAATAGAGAACCATTTCTGTTGGTTGGAGACAGTCAGCGAATTGGACAGGTGTTGATTAACCTGATTGGGAATGCAATCAAGTTTACGGAAGAGGGAAGTGTCACGCTGACAACCCATGTTGAGGAAGGAAAGATTTTCTTCACAGTGGAAGATAGCGGAATCGGGATGTCACCAGAGGTTCTGGATCGGCTGTTCAGTCGCTTTGAGCAGGCGGATGGGTCTATCTCAAGGCGTTTTGGTGGTAGCGGTCTGGGGCTCTATATCTCATTGAACCTGGCAGAGTTGATGGGAGGGACAATTGATGTCTCCAGTCGTGAAGGGGTTGGTTCAATCTTCCAGCTTATTCTGCCGTACAAGAGCAGTGATATCAGTGAACAGGATAGCGGTGGTAGCAGCCAACAGAAAGCTGTGTTGGAAAAGCGGTTGAGTGGACATATCCTGCTAGCAGAAGATACGTTGATGATTCAGCAGCTGGAGAAGCGTATTCTTGAGAAGATGGGGTTGCAGGTAACAGTTGCCAATAATGGAGTGGAGGCGGTTGAGTTGGCAACTACTCAACCGTTTGATGTGATTCTCATGGATATGCAGATGCCGCAGATGGATGGCATTGATGCCTGCCATGAACTGCGTACCAGAGGGATCAGAACCCCGGTGATTGCAGTGACTGCCAATGTGATGCAGAAGCATCGTGATGCCTTTAGTGAGGCAGGGTGTGATGGATTTATTGGCAAGCCCATTAATAACGGGGATCTGGAAAAGTTATTGAAAAAGTATTTGTAAGGTGGTTTGTAGGTTTTTGTAGGGTTTAAAGCCCATAATTAGGGTACGATGAGTGTCAGTTATAGAGATGCATGGCAGGTGTCATTGAAAACAGTAACAGAGTGGTTGTAGAGAGTTGAATATGGGACAGATGGATTTGGATGATGAGCAGGCAGTGCTTGGAGCGGTCAACGATGCAGTTGATGATGAGTTGATGGCAATGTTCAAGGAGGTCGCAGTCAATGACAAGGTGCTCCTTGTTCAACATCTGGCAGAAAAAAATTGGGGTGAACTACGCAGCAAGGCACACGAAGTGAAGGGGTATGGCACCTCTTTCGGTTATCCGCGAGTCTCTGAAAAGGCAGAGAGGGTACAGAACGCGCTTGATCAGGAGCAGATTGATCTCGCTGCCGAATTGGCTGCCGATCTGATTGCAGAGATGGAGTTGGTGTTGCCTTAGAATCTCAAGTGGCCTTTTGCTGTTGCAGGCCGCCCCTGAATGGTTCCAGATGACACAACCTTATATGGAAAGAACCGGAGAACAGCATAGTCAGGAACTTCAGCTTGAGTTGAACTCCCGGCTGCTTGTTATTGATGATAACGAGTCGATGTTCGGGCTGTATGAGGGGTTGTTTATCGGTGAAACAGAGGATGAAACTGAGCTGGATGAGTTGGAACAGCTGGTCGGGGATGAGACGATCAACAGTATGTTCCAGTCGGAGACCGGGGTGCAGTTTCAACTCGACTGTGTCAAAAGTGGTGAGGCAGGTTATGAGAAGGTTGAGGGTTCGCTCAAGAGTCACTCTCCTTATGGTGTGATACTGCTCGATATGCGCATGCCCGGAGGGTGGGATGGTCTGGAGACTGCGGAGCAGATTCGTGTCATTGATCAGGAGGTGCGAATCATCTTTGTGACGGCCTACATGGATTATGATATCGCTGAGATTCGCGAACGGGTGGGGATGAATTTTGAGTTTATCTCCAAACCCTTCAAGAACGAGCAGCTCTATCAGATGGTGCTCTCACAGGCATACAGCTGGATGCAGTTCCACAAGTTCTCATCATCCAATGACATCTCCGGAAGGATATCCAGTGAGTTGATAGAGACCCGGGAGGAGCTGATTCGCGCCAGAGATGAAGCCGAGCGGGCCAACCGGGTCAAGGATGACTTTCTCGCTTCCATGAGTCATGAGCTGAGGACACCACTTACTTCGATTATCGGCAACAGCGAATTTCTGATGGAGGAGGGGGCGTGCAGAAACTGCGCCTCTGCTGAAACATTGGAGACACTGCAGTCCATTGCCACTGCAGGGCGAATTCAGCTGGCACTGATTGATGATATCCTCGATATGTCGAAGATAGAGTCTGGCAAGTTCACGATTGAAGAGCGCCCCTTCAACCTCTCGGTGCTGTTGAAGGATCTTCGCAGCATGTTCGAAACGCAAGCGCAGGATATTGGGGTGTCGTTCAGGATTGAACAACTCAACAGGGAGGAGTTTCTGCTTCAGGGGGATGGGCAGAGAATCGGTCAAGTGCTGATTAACCTGATTGGCAATGCGCTCAAATTCACGGAAAAGGGGAGCGTCTCTCTGACAACACGTACAGAGAGTGGTCAGATTTTCTTTACGGTAAAAGATAGTGGTATTGGTATGGCTCCAGAGATGATGGAGCGACTGTTCAGCCGCTTTGAGCAGGCTGATGGTTCCATCACAAGACGCTTTGGTGGCAGTGGTCTGGGGCTCTATATCTCCATGAATCTGGCGCAGATGATGGGGGGAACCATTGAGGTCAGTAGTGAGGCGGGGGTTGGTTCAACCTTTGAACTGGTTCTGCCCTACCGGTGCAGTCATCTTACAGATCGTCGACAGGAGGATGAGAACAAGCCCAGAAGCGTGATCGGCAAGCGCTTGAAAGGGGAGATCCTGGTTGCTGAAGATACGCTATTGATTCAGCAGTTGGTCCGTCGCACACTGGAGAAGATGGGATTGATTGTCTCTGTTGCCGGCAACGGAAAAGAGGCCATTGAACAGGTGAAAAAACACCGTTTTGATGCCATCCTGATGGATATGCAGATGCCGGAGATGGATGGCATTGAGGCAACCCGACTATTACGAGAACGGGGCGTCACCATCCCGATTATTGCCTTGACCGCCAATGTGATGGAGAAGCATCGCAGTCAGTTTATCGAAGCAGGGTGTGATGAATTTATCGGCAAGCCAATCGATAACAGTGAGCTGCATAGAGTGCTGGATCAGTACCTCGGTAAACGCTCAAAATCATAGTAGTGGAGAAGAAGCGGGAAAACCGTCGCTGAATAAATCAATCATGGGTGATTTACGTTTTGTTACTGTAATTGCAATCTACCTGTTGGGTACTGCCTTGTATGGTGGCTACGTCTATGAGTCCACCAAACAGCGTACGCTGGAAGAGATTGATAACCGACTGTTGGTGGCGGCAGGAGGGCTCGATGCTGTGCTGGGAGAGGCGTTCCATGATCGGGTATTGACCCGGGATTCTGAGACTAAGGCTGCAAGCAGGGCATTGATGAAGAGGCTTGGCCATTACAACAGGTCAATGGGCACCAAGTACGTTTACAGTTTGATTAAACGGGATAACCTCATCTATTTCACCTCATCCAACCCCACGGAAGAGGAGCTGGCTGACGAGAACTTTACCATCTTCCTCTACCCCTATGAGGAGGCGAATCCGGAAGACTATAGCGGTTTTGAACAGAACGCCCCATTCTTCTTTGAAGCCAAGGATCGCTGGGGGCACTTCCGCTCGATCCGCATTCCACGCACAACTCCGGGTGGTTATACCTATCTGCTGGGCGCGGATGTCACCATGGATGAGGTTGCAGAGCAGTTGAACTATCCGGTGTTTGAGGCGCTGGCTACCGCGCTCTTTTTTCTGCTGATCATCCTTCCGGGAATCAATTTCTATCTCAGAGAGCGGAGCAAGATTGAGCAGCAGCTGGGTGAATTCAACCAGCAGTTGGAGCAGCAGGTGGAGGAGAGGACCACGGAGCTGTTGATTGCAACCCGGGCGAAGGATGAGTTTCTGGCATCCATGAGCCATGAGCTGCGTACTCCATTGACCTCAATTCTCGGTTACTGCGATGTGTTGCTGGATGAACAGAAGGATCTGCAGCAGATCAAGTATCTTCATGCCATTCGCTCTTCCGGAGAGGGGCAGCTGGCGTTGGTCAATGACATCCTTGATATGTCCAAGATCCAGTCTGGAAAATTCACCATTGAGCAGCTTCCGTTTTCACTGCAAGCGCTGATAGAGGAGATCCAGTCCATGTTTGCAGTGAAAGCACAGGATGCCGGGCTTGTGCTCCATGTTGATCAGCAACAGCGGGAGCCCTTCAGGTTGTTGGGAGATGCACAGCGTATCAAGCAGGTGCTGCTCAATTTGATCGGCAATGCGATCAAGTTTACAGAGAGTGGAAGTGTCAAACTCTCGGTCTTCAGGAATGGTGATGAGCTGCAGTTTGACGTGATCGATACTGGTGTGGGGATTCAACCGAAAAACATGGAGAAGCTGTTTCAGCGGTTTCAGCAGGAAGATGGCACTATCTCTCGTCGTTATGGTGGGACCGGTCTGGGGCTGTTTATCTCACGGAGTCTGGCAGAGATGATGGGTGGTGCAGTAACTGCTGAGAGTGTGGTGGGAGAGGGTTCGGTCTTTTCACTTCGTATCCCCTACCAGAAGACCGATCAAGAGGATCGGTTTGTTGCGGAATTGCGAAACAGCCGGGCTTCGAGTTCACAACCCCTGCAGGGAACCATACTGCTGGTTGAAGATACCCCGCTGCTACAGCAGCTGATCAAACGGATGTTGATCAAGCTTGGACTGGATGTGGAAACAGCGGACAATGGATCAATCGCTGTAGAGAAGGCGATGGACCGATCGTATGACCTTGTGTTGATGGATATGCAGATGCCGGTCATGGACGGGATTGAAGCAACCCAAGTGCTACGGGAGCGTGGCTTTACATGTCCGATTATTGCTTTGACGGCTAACGTGATGCAAAAACATCAGGAACAGTTCAAGGCAGCAGGTTGCGATGGCTTTCTGGGGAAACCGATTGATAGAGAGACGTTGAAATTGACGCTGGAGACTTTCCTCAAGCCCGATGAGGAGGAGACAGGCAAGCTGGATATACTGCCCATTGAGTGGCAACCTGAATACTCGGTTGGTGCCCCGCTGATGGATCAGCACCACCAGTCAATCATTGCTTTGATTAATCAGCTGATTGAACACTACTCGGAGGGTGAGTCGGGAGGCTCGAAACAGCGAATCGGTGAAATACTGATTCAGTTGAATCAATATGCAGATACTCATCTGAAGACTGAAGAGGAGTTACTGGAGGTGGCGGGTTATGCAGAGTTGGAGGCGCACCGGCTGTTACATGAAAAATATCGGCGCATGATCTCCTCGTTCTACGAATTTGAACCCAATGCGGGCACTGTAGGAGAATTTATAGTGCAACTCAGAGAGTGGTGGTATAGCCATATATTGAAGGAGGATATGGCCTATAAGCCATTTGTGGAGTCTCGACCAGAGGTGGAGACGGATGATGAATTTACCGGACGCTTGAGAGAGACTGATCAGGGAGATTCGCACTCAGAGCAAGAGGATGGCTTGAACCGTGAATAACTGTTTTGATCCTGACATTGCAATGATGCCAATTCTCACCGCTACGTGGGATCATCATCCTGCTGAAGCGGTCGTTGATTATCAGAATTCGAGGTTGCAAGAGACGATCGGTTGCTGGACCGGGAAGCCTCTGGTGGATCTACTGGGGGCGATTGTCGGTAGTGATGGCAAAGCGGAGCTGGAGCAGCTGATCAGGGAGCAGCAGATCATCCTGTATGGAAAGCTTTCCGGGCTGGATGTGAAGTTCCACTCGCGAATGGGGGAGGCGCACATTCAGATGGTGATTTCAGACAATACCGAGATTCACCAACTGCGAGACAAGATCAAGCATGAAGAGGTGATCCACTCATTCCTCAGTGTGAGTTCGCATGAGCTGAGAACCCCTTTGAGTGTGTTGCTGGGGGCGCTTGCAATGGTGATGGATGAGATGGAGGATGGGGAGTTACGTCAACTGTTGTCGCTCTCGCTGGAGGGTGCGACTCAGCTGGATCATACTGTGAATCAGATGTTGAGCAGTTTCCAGAGTGGCAAGAGCTCGCTGGATGAGACGGATGTGGTTGAAGCGACAGACATCAACGGCTATATCGAACAGTGTCATAAAAAAGAGATGCTGCCCTATCTGGCAAATCTCCAGTTTACGGATGAGGGTCTGTTGCTGGAGGCAACCTCAAAAGTGGCTGTATCAGAAAAACAGCTCGACAAGATCTTCTCCGAGATCATGATCAACCTGAAACGCAATACACCGCCTCATGGTGAGGTCACGATATCGACCCGTGATGAGTCTGAGTCGGTATTGGTTGTAGTGGAAAATGAGGGTGAAGGGATACCGCCGGAGTCGATCGAAAAGGTCTTTGAGCCCCTGTTCCGTTATCAAGACCCTCTTACCCATACCAGTGGATTTGACTATCAGTGTGGTGGAATGGGGATGGGGTTGTCGATCATCAGGAAAATCATTGTGCAGGCGGGGGGGAAGATCTGGTTTGAAAACCGTGCGCCGCAAACGGATGGAGAGAGAGGCCGGGTTGCACTGCATCTGCTTTTCCCCAAAATAACTTGATTATCTGGCAAGTGGGAGAGTCGCTGATTTTTGTGGCCCCATGAAATGAAAACCCCGATGTCGTAATACGACACCGGGGTCTGGCGCTACAAAAATGTAAGTTCAGTCTTACTGAGCAGCAGGTGCTACAGGAGCAACCGGGTAGTAAGCTGGACGAGTCTCGGTGCGCAGATCGCTGTCACCCTTGAAACGTGCATTCTCGGCAGCGTCCATGTCCGCCTGCATGTCGGAAGAGCCCTTACCGGCAGCATTAACAGTCATGCTGAAGTTACCCTCAGCGTCGCCCTTGCCGGCAGCAGCGCCACGGCCCTTGCCGTCGAAAGCGCCATCAGCAGAACCGGTGCCGTAACCAGACTGGTTGTCGTCACCACCGAAGAAGGCAGAAGCACTGTTGGCAACAGCAACGAGAGCGATAGTAGCAATAATCTTTTTCATGAGTAGTCCCCTAAAAATTGTGAAGTAAGTTTGAATAGGGAGCATTATACAGAATTCAATGATTTTTTATAATAAATATAATTTATTCGTCCCGCGTAAGGTTAAAACCACCGTCTTCAGACGGTCAGATTTATCT